>NZ_WLZY01000002.1:376717-678360 GCF_010122465.1 Phytoactinopolyspora mesophila
TGGACGGCACCTCGACATCGTTCGTCTACGACCGCAACCGTCTGTTGACCGCGACCACGAGCGGCGTGTCAGCAGGCTACAACTATGACCCGTTCGGGCGGCTGGACACAGTCACAGCGGCAGGGGAGTTGTTGGAGCGCTACGTCTATGACGGGTTCGACCGGATCGCCGAGCACCGCAGCCCCACCGACAGCGGTGGTACGTCGCTGACGGCGTACACCTACGACCCGCTAGACCGTACGATTTCACGTCTCGACGACGCCGGTGGCGCCGGTGAGGAAAGCACCGAGTACGCCTATCTGGGTCTGTCCGGGCAGCTGATCAGTGAACACGTCGATGGTGAGCTGGCGACGTCGTATCAGTACTCGGCCTGGGGGCAGCGGCTGTCACAGGTCAAACACGACGCCGCCAGTGGTGAGGACGAGACGTCGTTCTACGGGTACAACCCGCGCACCGACGTTGAAACTCTCACCGATGAATCCGGCGACACGATCGCGACCTATGGCTACACCGCTTATGGCAGCGAGGACGAGGACCTGTTCACCGGGCTCGACGCGCCCGATCCCGGCGACCCGACCGTGGACGAGGCGTACAACGTGTACCGGTACAACGCCACCCGGTGGGATGCCGCGTCGGGCACCTATGACATGGGTTTCCGGCACTATGACCCGGGCCTGAACCGGTTCCTGTCCCGTGACATGTACAACGGCGCCCTCGACGACCTCAACCTCGGCCTCGACCCCTGGAACAACAACCGCTACGCCTTCGCCGGCGGCAACCCCATCACCCGCGTCGAAATCGACGGGCACTCCAACCAGGTCGCCGACGGTGGCCGCACCCCCGGCAGCGGAACCCCCAGCTGCAGCGGCTATGACTGCGCGACGGGCGGCACAAGCGGAGGCAGTGCGGCTGGTGGAGGGGGCGGCGTCGATAGCCAGCTGGTTGGCGCGATTTCCCAGGATCCGAGCCTGGGCTACATCCAAGGACTATTCGGCGACGAATATACGCGTATGCATGCTGGTCTTTCAGCGGACCCAGCAAGGCTTTACCAGGACATGGACCGTATTGCTCTCGCCGAAAGCATTGCCGGTCTGGCCTATGGCACTGGGAATGTCTTCGGAGTCTATGGACAACATCTCGGCTTGGCGGGCAGCCAGACATCATGCGCGGCGGACTCGGCTATCGGCTGTGCCGAAGTCCGCACGGGAGTGATCTTTGCCGGCGGAGGCGGACTCGGAGGCCTATTCCGCGCCGGATCCAGCGGAGCCGGAGCCACCGCCGGTGCTGCCGCAAGTGGTGGATCCCGGCTTGCACGGGACGTTGCGGTGAGCTCAACAGCACCTCGGGCGCTGCCTCTGAACCGGTCAATCGGGCGGGCATCGCACAACCGAGCGATCCAGTCCGATATTGCCGCTTTGCCGCGGGGAGCGACCGACATCCGTGTCAACCAGCAGCAGGTGAACGCACTTGGCCAGCGGGTCGGTATCAACCGGCCCGACCTCCAGTACACGCTGAACGGTCGGCGCCATTACATCGAGTACGAGGGACTCGCGAATCCTCGCGGCGCTGCGCACCGGAGCCGGATCCTGGCTAACGATCCGATTGCGAACTTCGTCCTTAGGATTGTGCCGTGACACTCCCATCGTTGATTGGCGGACCCACGACCCAGCAGGTCGGCTACTTCGCGTACGACTCAAGGCGGCTTGCTGACTGGATTCGCGAGGGTCTGGGCGGCGACTGGGTCCTTGCTACTCCGACATGGCGCTCACTTGAGGATGCTGTGTCGTCCCTGGTTCCTGCCCCTGTGTTGTTTCGTTACGCATGCGTCGCAGTAGACGGTTGGACCCTCGTGTTGAACAACGGCCCGCTCGGGACCGATGTGGGGGTTCTGCCGAGCTACGCCGCGCGAGAGCTCGGCTGTCGTGCGATCCGCGCCGTTCGCGTTGAGGACGACGCTGCGTACCCTGCTCGGATCCTTGAGGTCTATGGCCCGAGTGGAGAGCCGCCGTTGGCACTCGAACGGTCGATTGCCGCCGCCGACGACGGCGGGCGCTGGGTGTTCGAGCTTGGGGGAACGCCGTTTCCATTTGAGGATCAGTCGGCCTATCAGCGTCGATCCAAGGCCAGCCGGTTCACGAGCGAAATGGTTACTGACTACTTAAGGGCACTCGGTGTTCCAGCGGACGCGGAGCCCGACTGGAGTACGGCCGTGACGGTGGAGCGTCGCTGATGAGTCATCGCGCGGTCGTGGCCGACTAGAGGACGAAGAGCTCCGGTGGGCGAGGTGTGCGCGAGCTGGTGTGGTCCGCCGGGCACCGGTCCACTCTCATGACGGGCGTGGACAGTAGGAGGTTCGGTGGCGAACAACGCCGAATGCCTGTTTGGCTTAGAGCTTGGAATGTGGCCGTCCCCGGGTGCGCAGCTTCGAGTCGTCGCTGAGCGTGCGGTGTTCTTTGTTGGAGATGTTCCTGGCCTTGAGCGCATCCCCGACTACAGCAGCGACGAGGAGACAGAGATTCAGGCCAATCTGGTGGCGTGGAACTCGGCGTTCGTCCCGGTCTACGCGGTCTTTCTGGACGGCGCGCCGCTAGGCTAGAGAGCGGACGACGGCGGCTGATGGGGTACGCGCGACCGGGCGCAGGTGTTGTTCGAGTGGCTGGTGCGACTTGGTGCTGCGGAACAGCTGGTCGGGCTTGAGGATCAGGCTGGGCAGCGCGGCCTGGGGTGCCCGGAGTCGTTGGAAGCGTCTTGGCCGCGCCGCTTCGCGTGGACTACTGAAAGCTCGTGGAGGCCGCCCATGCCGTAGCACGCCAGGGCGCCGTGAGGGCTTGGTTGATCGATTCGAGGTATGTTCCGTGAGTGATGCGTGGCGTCGGAAAGGCAAGGACTGCGGCCGAATTGATGGCAGAGCTGGAGTCTGATCCGGAGTGGGTTGCGCGTCGGGACGAGCGTGACCGCGAGTTCGCCGAAAGAACTGCGAGGCTGCGTGCGGCTGAGGAGCCGTTGGTAGACGACCTGCAGCGTGTGGGGTTGTTCGTCGAGTCGGTCTGGGATCTGGTCAATACCTCCGAGCCTTATCCGGAGGCTCTGCCGATCCTCTTCAAGCACTTGGAGCGGCCGTACCCTGACGCTGTCCGCGAAGGTATTGCACGGGCGCTGGCGGTTGGTGAGGATGCCCGGTTCGCAGGGGAGACCTTGGTGCGGCTTTACCGCGATGAGAAGCCTGGCACGCGGGCTAAGGATGGGCTGGCGGTGGCGATCGCGGGCGTAGCCGGGGAGGGGTTACTTGACGAGGTGGTCAGCTTGGCGGGCGAACCGGCGCATGGCACAAGCCGTGTGCTGCTGCTGCGTGCGCTGGAGAGGTCACGCAAGCCGTCGGCACGAGCCGCTCTGGGGGAGCTGAGTTCTGACTCGGGACTTGCGAAGGAAATATCTCTTATAAAACGACGCCTGCGTAGAGAGAAAAGCTAGCGCGTGGAGAATGCTCGATTGCGGATGGCATGGCTCGTGGCTGGTGATCGCTGGCAACCTTGGAGATGGGCCACCAGCCTTGACATGTGGGCTGCAACTCCTAGGAGCAGTCCGTGGTATGTGAGTCATGGGGATGCGGATGGCAGATCCCAGACTGTCGGGAACTGGGGTGGCGTGCATGCTGAAGTCCGTATTCAGCAGATGCAGCCGGGCGGGCCGATGAGCAAGCCGTTCGGCTGGCGCACTTTGGACAGTTCTAAGGGCCCGAACTGGGTGGAGGGCACGGTGTGCACGGGGTGTCAGGTTTTCCCGCGCGGCCTCTTCGCGCCGGGCACGCGCGGGGCGCCAGGTGGGCCTTGGGGGGACTGAGATCGTGAAGTCGGTCGCAGAACGCATGGTTGAGGAAGTCGATTGGGCGTCCTATCGCGTGGCGATGGGTCCCGCGAGCACGCTTGGAGTGGCCCTGCGCCGACTCCTCTCAAGCGCCAACGTTGATGAGTCATCGTCGGCGTGGAATGAGATTGAGGAGCATGTCTTCTCGCAGGGAACCATCTACTCCGCGGCCGAGCCGACGGTGTCCGTCATGCTTGCGGCGCTGATGGAGGACCAGCCGTCGTGGCGAAGCGGGCGGATCTTGGATCTCTTGTTCTTCATCGTGAGGGGCACTTCGGCGACGGACCCGTCCTTGCGGGGCCGTTGCCTGGACCGTGCACGTGAAGGGCTTTGGCTGCTCGCGCGTTGGGCTCTTGCCCACGAGGGGTGGGCGCGAGATAACGCCTTGGAGGTGATCGAGGTCATCGCACCGGACCGTGTCGAACTCATTCGCTCGGCGATGGCTGAGCACTGAACTGCCTTGCCTGAGAAGGCGGGTCTGATCCCGAAGGTCAGGTGACGTGTTGCTCGGTGATCGGTCGAACGCGGCCACGAGCGAGGTTGTCCACCCGCGCAAGCGCGGCTGGGAGCCGGCTTGGCCCCGCCATCCCGGCAACGATCTGCGCCGCCTCGGCGATCTCGAGCCTTCCGGCAGCTGTGACGTAGAGAGGCCTGGTCGCTGCGCCGCGGATCACCTCGGCTGCGTGTGTCGCGGTGCGGAATGGCGTTTTTGCGACGCCGATGACTGGGATGCCGAGCGCGTCTGCGGTATGCGCCCCGAGCCCTGGGCGACCTTGGGAGTCAAGGGTCGCGTAGCCATCGATGACTAGGAGCTCAAGTGGCGGGCCGAGTGCTAGGACTGCTCGGATGCACGGGAGTTCGCGCTTGTAGAGTTTTCCCGGCTCGTATGGCTTTGCTCGGGCGATGTCGGCGACGTGCTCGGAAATGATCGTTGAGAAGGTCAGCTCTTGGCAGACGACCAGTGCCGCCTTCGCCCTTTCCTGGTCGTCGTAGTGGACGTCCACGGCGCCGACCATCGTCGCGTGGTTCACGGGCGAACTCAGCTGGCTTGGCCGGTGATGGCTTGGCGGGTGTGGTGGCGGAGGAGGGTGCCTTCGATGTAGGCGGTGACGTGGGCGCTGGAGCGTTCGGCGAGCTGCTGTTGGGTGAGTGACTGTGACTTGTGTGCTGTGCTGAGGCGGGCGGTGAAGTTGGTGTCGGTCACGGGCTCGCTTCCGGGTGCGTGCAGAGGGGGCGCTGGTTCCTCAACCATAGGTGCCGCCTTGGGCGTGGTTGACGAGTGAGAGCGAACTAGGTCCATTCTGGCAAGCGAAGTAACGTTCTTGACAGGAGTTGGCCGTAGCGCGGACTCCCGACGCAGAACTGGTGAGGCTCAAGGCCGAGGTGAGCGTGCAACGGTTGGTGGAGGGCTGCGGCGTCACGTTGCGCAGGCAGGGCAACGATCTGGTGGGTGCGTGCCTCGTTCCATGACGACTCGTCGGCGTCGCTGGTGATCACACCGGGCAAGAACCTGTGGCTCTGCCTGGGTGCGTGTGCGCGAGCTGGCGTGGTCCGCCGGGCACCGGCCCACTCTCACGGCGGCTGAGTGAGGAATTGCCGGACGCATCGTCCACATCCATCCTGCGGCGATGGCAGTGAGTTCATTGCGCCCAGTCGCGGATCGCCGCGCAAATGGGCACGCCTCGACCTGGTCCCTGTGCGCCGACCGTCGGCTCCCTGGCGTTAGGAGGCCCGTGCCGGACGCGGGCCGGTCGAGCGGCAGGGAGTCGGCATGGGTGTGGTTGAAGGGTTAATCACGGCGTTTGGGCTGCTGGGGGAGGCCGACGTAGGTCTGTTCGACCCTGGGATTAGGCCGAATGACGATGCGATTCCGGGGATACCGGCGCTGAGAAGACTGCTTGGTGGAGTTCTGTCGTTCTGCCTGTTCGCGTCGATAGGCGCGGTGATCGTGGCATTTCTGATGTGGGCCTGGGGGCGAATGTCGGGCTCGACTCACCGTGTCGATACCGGCAAGACAGCCGCTGGCTGGGCCCTGGTGTCGTTCATCGGCTTCGGAATGGTCAACACCATCACGTCGTGGGCGTGGGGCATTGGCCAGGGGATTCCGTTGCCCGGCGCGGAGTGAGTTGATGCGGAGCGATCCCGAGCCCGCGCTGACTGGTGGCGGCTGTGGTGGCCTGTTCGATCCGTTCTCCCAGTTCGTGTGCGAACTTGTCAGTGGCGAGGTCGATCCGAGCGGTTGGCTGCATGACCAGACGATCGGCAATCTGGCTCGAGCGATGGCCGAAGCGGCGGAGACGCTGATTGTCGCGATGTGGTCGCTGCTCATGGAGACGACGGCAGTTGACCTGACAGCCGATTGGGTGAGAGGCAATGTCACGGTTGCCATGGTCATCGCGCTGCCGATCGTCGTTGCGCTGTATATCGTTCAGTTGGCATCGGCGGCGTGGCGGCGCCAGTCGAGCGAGTTGGTCCGTGCGGTCGTGGGGATGCTTGGCAGCTTCTCGGCCACGGCGATTGCTTTGTCCGTAACTCAGTCGGTGTTGATGCTGACTGACTGGGCTGCCGATTTGATCATGCGATGGCGGGTGGGGGTCGATGTCGGTGAAGCGATCGAGGCACTGACGCCGGCCATGTTGGTCGCCTCGGCGACAGGGCAGGGTGCTGTGTTGCCTTCGATACTGGTCATTGTCTTCGCGTTCTTCTACATCCTGGCCTCGATCACCGTGTGGTTCGCGCTGATGGCGAGGAAGGCGTTGATCATCGTGGCAGCTGTGTTTGCCCCACTAGCTTTTGCAGGCCTGACGAGCAGGTGGACATCCGGTTGGGTGCAGAAGTGGGCAAGCATCATGTTCGCGCTCGCGATCAGCAAGATCACGATCGTTATGACGTTCGCGATCGCCGCCAGCGCCATCCGTGAGGGACTGTCGGGCTCAGCAGGTTCGGTGTTGCGGTCTATCGGCGAGCTTTCCATGGGGTTGATGCTGCTGTTCGTCGCTGCGATCGCGCCCTGGCTGACGTACAAGTTTCTCGATTTCGTGACGCCGAGTGGCCGGGAATGGGACGGCACGATGGGGCGAGGTGCGATCACGATGCAGGCCAGTTCACACAGCGCCCGCTCGATGATCATCCAGTCTCGTTCGGCTATGACCGGGGCCGGGCGGACGATGACTACTCCGGCCCATCTCCTCCACCGCCAACGCCAACACACATCTGGCTGAACGGAGCATCGGATCAATGGAGGACAACGCGAGGTCGCGCCAGCCGTCTGCGGTCACCGCCCGGCTGGGGCGACGATCTGAGCGAGGTGTCATGTGGGGGTTATCCGCGGCTCAGATGGCAGCCGTGGGTGTGGCGGCGGCGATTCTCGGACCGGCCGCGATGAGCGCTGGCGCCATGGGGATAGTGATGACGGCGCCGGGGTGGGTAACTGCGCTGGTGCTGGCCTTTGTAGCTCCACAAGGCCGAACGCTCGTGTCGTGGGCACCGATCGTCGCGCATGCTCTGTTGCGGCGGATTCGTGGCCAGGCGCTGTGGTTGGTCCGGCCGGGCCAGTCGCGCCACGTGGGCTCGCTCTCTCTTCCGGGTGAGGCGGCGAGCCTGCGTTTGCACAAGCATGAACCGTCTGGGGCCGCATTCATCTATGATCCACATCGCCGCATGCTGACGGGCGTCGTCCGCGTCCGCCACGATGTGTTTCTGCTCCTGAGCGTGGACGACCAAAACCGTCGGGTGGCTGGATGGGGGCAGGCCCTCAGCGGCGCGTGCCGCACGGGGCGTATGAGCAGGCTCCAAGTGCTCGTTCGTTCGCTTCCTGAGGGTGGCAATGCGGTGCGAACCTATTGGGAACGTGCTGGCCGTCAGGATTCCGGTCTTGCCGCGGCATCGTACGGAGAACTTGTCAGAAACGCCGAACCGACCTCATCCAGGCACGAAACGCTGCTCTCCGTCACTGTGTCGTTGAAGGACTCAGCTCGCGCTGTCCGGTCCGCCGGCGGCGGGGTGGCCGGTGCAGCCGACGTCCTTGCGCGGGAACTCACGTCATTGACGGCGAACCTGCGTTCGGCCGAAATCAACGTCGACGCGTGGCTGGACGAGACGGACCTCGCTCGCCTGATCAATACCGCGTTCCGACCGCACCACACGCCTGCGTGGGAACGAACAGGCCTCGGCCGCGATATTGACGTAGCCGGACCTGTGGCGGTCTCAGCCGAGTGGGACCACGTGCGCATTGACGACGGCTGGCACGCGGTTCTGTGGATCAAGGAATGGACTCGCGAAGAGGTCGACGCCACGTTCCTGGTGCCTCTACTCCTGGCCACGTCGGTGCATCGAAGCGTGAGCGTGGTGTACCGGCCCCGCACGGTGCGTGAGGCCACGAGACAACTCAAGATTGAGCAGGCGGAACAAGAATCCGAACAGCGCCGCCGCGACAAGCACGACATTCGAACCACTGCGGCTCAGAAGCGGGAACAGGAAGACGTCGACAAACGCGAACGCGAGTTGGTTGCTGGACACGCGGACCTGGCGTTCACCGGGCTGGTAACGGTGTCAGCCGGCTCAAAACAGGAGCTCGAGCTGGCACTGGAGGAGACAGAGACTGCCTGCCACCATTGCGGCCTAGACACCGTTGTGCTCTATGGGCAGCAAGACACTGCCTTCTATGCGGCGCTGCCGTTTGGGCGCGTGCTGCTGTGAGCGTGCGGTCGAGTCCGCTCTTTACATCGGCTGACGCGAGCGCGGCAGCCCGGCGTGCGGCCCGCAAGGAAGCACGCAGATTGATCCGTCAGAAGAGGGACGACGACCGCGCGAGGCGGCGCGAAGAACAAACTGCTGAGCGCGACACTCCCCGGGACGTGACCCACCCACGAGCCGGCGCCCATGGCCCAGCGGCCGGCCGGTCCTGGCTACCACTGCGTCTACAAGCGCACTACGCCACGAGCGCCGGCTTGCGCGTGCTGTATCCATTTCTCGCCGACGACGGACTCGGGGCGATCGGAATGTATATCGGCCGGGATTTGCTAGCCGGCGCGAGCTTCTGCTTCGACCCCTGGGAGCTGTACCGGGCGCGGATAGTCACGAACCCAAATGTGCTGCTGGCCGGCGTCATCGGCAATGGCAAGTCCAGCCTGGCCAAGTCAATCGCCTGGAGGTCACTAGCTTTCGGACGCAAGACGTACGTCCCGGGCGACATCAAGGGCGAGTGGAGCGTCGTCGTCGAGGCGGCGGGAGGCAAGGTGATTCGTCTCGGCCCGGGGCTGCCGACAAGACTCAACCCTCTCGACGAGGGAACACGCCCGACTGGTCTGAGTGACACCCAATGGTTCACTCTCGTGAAAGCGCGGCGCCGGCAACTGCTGCGTGCGATCGCAGAAACGGTGCTCGGCGGTCCGCTCGCCCCGACCGAGCAAACTGCCCTCACCACGGCGCTGGCCGTGGCCGAAGGTGCGGGAGGCACACCTACGCTGCCGACGGTAGTTCAGCATCTGCTGGCACCCTCGCCATTGGCGACGGACCTGTCATCTGACGACGTCGCCGTTCTGCGCGACGACGGCCGCCGAGTTGGGCACGCCTTGGCGCGCATGGTCCACGGGGACCTGGCAGGCATGTTCGACGGCGAGTCGACGACCCGGTTCGATCCGGGCTTACCGATGGTGAGCCTCGATCTGTCTGCCTTCAACGAGAACGACGAAGCGCTCCCGATCATCATGACCTGCGCATCGTCGTGGCTAGAAGGGGCTCTGCAGGATGCTCAGAGCGGACTTCGGTGGATCATCTACGACGAAGCGTGGCGCCTGATGTCCGTGACCGCATTGCTGCGCCGCATGCAAGCGCAGTGGAAACTATCCCGCGCCTGGGGGATCGCCAACTTGGCCGTGATCCACCGGCTCAGCGATCTCGACGCGATCGGCGACGCAGGCTCCGAGTCCCGTGAGCTGGCCGCCGGGCTATTGGCTGACTGCTCGACCCGGATCGCTTACCGGCAAGAGAGCGACCAACTGGGACAGTCGGCTGCGTTGCTCGGACTGAACCCAACCCAACGCGACATCATCGGCGAGCTCGGCGTCGGTGAGGGTCTCTGGCGTATCGGACAACGCGCCTACGTTGTGTCCCACGCGCTCTCTCAGACGGAGCGAAAACTGTTCGACACGGACGAGCGTATGACCGGGTAAGCGGGGAAGCGAATATGACCACAGCACGTGGACGTTCAAACACAAGCCGCGAAAGCACCGTCGTCATTTCTGCAGCGCTTTGCCTGCTGGTCGCTGGCGGTGTGGTGTGGGGCGGAGCGCTTCTCGCCGCGCGGGCAGGCGGATACGGTACGCCGACGTTCACACCGGAAGCCGTCGTCGGAGCGTTGACACAACCGACCGACCTTGAATCTGCTTGGGGCCAGCCGATGCCCTCCTCCGCGGTGACCTGGACCGTCACCATCGGACTCGCCCTTGTCGTTGCTGGTTGTACTTGGCTAGCCGCCCGCCGGGCCGGAGGCAAGGAAGCCGTATCTGTTCATGCGCTACCCGGCACCGCAACCAGGCAGCAGATTCGCCGTGCTGCTTCGGCACGGACACTGCGCAAGCGTGCACGGCATCTGCGGCCGTCACTCACGAACCCTGCACCCGCCGATGTCGGTCACCAACTTGGGAAAGCACGTGGCGTACCAGTCTGGGCGAGCTGCGAGGACTCAGTGATCGTTCTCGGTCCGACCCGCTCCGGCAAGGGGCTACATGTCGTCGTCGACATGATCCTGGATGCCCCTGGCGCTGTGGTGACCACCTCGACTCGACCCGACAACCTCACCATCACTCACAACGCCCGAGCGCGACGCGGGCCGGTGGCGGTCTTTGATCCCCAACACCTCGCTCCCGGCATCCCGGGTGGTCTTCGGTGGTCCCCGGTACGAGGATGCGCGGACCCGCAGACCGCGATGATCCGAGCGCGAGGTCTTGCCTCCGACACCGGCTTCCGTACCGGTGGAGGAGGCGTTGACAACGACTCCTATTGGCAGGCGCAAACCGAGGCCGTCCTACGGGGCCTCTTGCACGCGGCTGCCCTCGACGATCGCACCGCCCGTGACCTGTATCGCTGGTCCTTGGACCCGGTGCACGCATCGGAGGCCGTGCGGGTCATGCACAATGCCAGTGCGGCTGCGGCGGGGTGGGCGGACGCGCTGGATGCCACGATCTCGATGGATGAGCGGACTCGCTCGAATGTTTGGAGTGGAGTACGCCAAGCTCTAGGAGCTCTGGCCGACCCGCGAGTGCTCGACACAGTCACACCAACGACATCTGAGCAGTTCGACCCCGAGGAGTTCATAGCCTCCGGCGGGACGCTTTACATGTTGGGCACGTCGACCGGGGCCGGCGCAGCGAACGCGCTCGTCAACGCCTTCGTCGAAGACATGCTCGAAACCGCACGCCGCATCGCGGCCGGCAATCCTGGTGCGCGCCTTGATCCACCGCTCAGTCTCGTACTGGACGAGATCGGCAATCTCGTGCCTATTCCGAGCCTGCCCGCCCTGATGGCCGAAGGAGGCGGTAGCGGGATCAGCACGACGGCTGTCCTTCAGTCATTGGCCCAGGCGCGGGGCAGATGGGGTGAGCACGATGCAGCCACGATCTGGGACGCGGCGACGGTCAAGCTGATCCTCGGTGGGGCGTCGAACTCCAAAGACCTCCAAGACATCTCTGCGCTCATCGGCGAGCGCGACGACGAAACGATCTCAACGTCGCGAGCCCACGACGGGGCACGTTCCACCTCAACGAGCCTTCGGCGCGTACCGATCCTGGATACGGGGCAGCTCCGCACGCTGCCGTTCGGCACCGGCGTGCTGATGCTCCGCTCGGCCCCGCCGATCATCCTCAACATGGCGCCGTGGACGGACCGGCGCGACGCAGAACAGCTGCGCCGCGAACGCGACGAGACCGAACGGCGGCTCGCCGTCGCCGCGCAGCGGAAAGGAAGGTGACGCCCCGGCCCCATGGCGTACGTGCTGCCGGTCCCCAGTTCGTAGGACGTCGGGGTCGGCGGCATCTGTGAACGACGGTGTACAGCAGGCAAGCCGACGAATGGAGAATCGCCTTGACCGAGGTTCGATCCGCTTGGACAGACATGCTGGAAGATTACGAACGACGCAAGCAAGCGTATGACGACGAGCAACACGCCTATGAGCAGGAACTTGAGCGCGCTGGATACGGCGAGGCCGCTCGACGAAGTTACATTGAAGCTGGAGATCCGGATTTCAATGAGGCGGAGTGGGACGAGAACATCATCCCGGCGGCGGAAGCTTCCGGAGAGCTCCCGGAAAGACCCATGCGTCCGCTGCATCCTTATGAACAGATCACGATCGACGCCGGCCACGAGGCCATGGGAGAGAGCCTTCGTGAACATCCCACACGTGGGCTCTTCGACATGACGCCTGAACAAGCACGCCAACATAGCGAGCACATTGATAGGCGCACATCGGAGATCCGGGCGGCCCGAATCAAAGCCCTGCGTGATACTCCGGCGGCGCAGCGCTCGGAAGGTGCTGGCGACGTCAAGGGCGTTGCTCAGGCTGATATCAGCGACGGGCCGCAAGCGGTCCCGCCAGATGAGCGTCATCTGCTCCGCCCCCTGACCGGTCACCGGTCCCATCAGCCACCCGAGGTCGGCGGCCCGCGGCGTGGGCTGTAGCCAAGTTGGGCTGCCAGCAGCCCGGCTTGGATAGAACGGGACCCGGTCGCTGTTGGCGACCAGTTATCGGGAGTGGGTCGTGCGGACCGCCTTCTTCCCATCAGGCATCCCGTCCTCTCTAGCCCCGTGGGCGGGTGCTCAAAGGCTAGTAGCGACGTCCGGTGGATCATCGGAAGGCTCGATCAGGTCGGGCGTAGCGTGCTGATGGGGTCAGCGCGCGCTCGGACGTCGCGGCCGGGGTCCGTTATCAGGAGATCGAGCGCCACGGGCGTTCCGGGACTGGGCGGTTGGCATGCGCCGATAGACGTCGTGTGGTTTGAGCCAGATCTCGTTGCTCTCGACGCGGGGGTCGTCGATGGCGACAAGGACATGAGAGTAGTCCCATCGCTTGGCCCAGCCCTCGATGAAGCACTCACCGTCGCGTGCGAAGGCGACGCGCACCCGAACGGGTACTGCATGCTCCTGCTCGACGAGCATCGCTGGGTGTGCGGGCCAGTGACAGTTCAGAATCTCCTGGCTGCCGTTGGTTTCGGGCTCGGCTGACATGCTCGCTAGAATAGAACAAAAGTTCGACTGCTGTCACGGCTTCGGGCCTCGATGCAGCCGTCCGTCCTGTTGAAAACGCGCGGTCGCTGTTCCTGTGCGCGAACAGACGTCTCCCTTCGGCTGGAGAGGTTCTCAGACGGCGATGTGAAGTCGTAGTCGAGGTGCCAACGGCGAGGAGGTGCGGCGGCGTGGATGACCTTCATGACGAGTCGGATCCGAATGCCGACGGTCTAGATCCGGCTGTTGTCGAGGGGTTGGTCGCGGAGTTCATTGGTCCGAAGGCGCGGAGACCGGTCCGCTGGCACGAGATGTCCGGAGACGATTATGAGCGGACGTTCGTCGACCTCGCCGGGTGGGTGCGTCGGGTTGCTATCCGGTATCAGCTGGACAGTCGGGAGCTGCCGCCTTGCTGGTGGCGGCATGGCGCGCTCATTGAGGAACTGACTGCGCTGTGGGGCTCATGGGAAGTGGCATACAGCGACCGTCAGAGCGCGTCGGCAATGGCCGACTGGCACAGCATCTTCAACGAGACGCGCACTCGCCTGCGCGAATGGACCTCGCGGACGGGCTGCTCCGCTCGCGAACACCGAGGCGGGACTACGCCGCCATGGGCCGACGATCTGTACAACCACTGGTGGAGCGAATTCATCACGGCGGTTCTGGACGAGCGTGAAGTCGAGGCAGCGGCGGTTCATCCGGATGCTGGGAACCGAGAATGATGCTCGAAGCTGCGTTGAGGTGCGCGTCGTCGGGCCTGCCTGTGTTTCCCTGTGTGCCGGGCGCCAAACGTCCACTCATTCAGCGCGGCTTCTACGCCGCCACGACTGCCTTGGACGAGATCCTTGACTGGTGGACCCGCTGGCCTGAGGCAAACCTGGCCATGCCAACCGGGCGGCACGGCGGGCGAGTCACCTTTGACGTCGTCGACATCGATGTTCACTCCGGCGGCAATGGATACCCGCAGATGAAGAAGCTCGGCGACGCGGGACTGCTCGACGGCTGGACACACATGGTGCGCACACCAAGCGGAGGAGTGCACATCTACTATCCCGGCACCACTCAGAGAAACGGGACCCTGCCGGGCGCACATGTCGACTTTCGATCCACCGGCGGCTACGTGCTGCTGCCGCCATCGTCGATCAGCGTCCGCGGCCACCTGAGCCCCTACGTGACTGTGGCCACCAGCTCGCAGCCCAGTGCACCAGTGAACTGGGAAGCCATCCGCGAGCATGTCATGGAGATCGGCCCGGGACGTCGCCCGGCAGCCCGGACGCCTATCTCCAACATGGAGAACGCGTCGCCGGAGCGTGTTGTAGCGACTCTGGCTCGCTACGTCGCCCAGACACCCGAAGGAAACCGAAATGATGTCCTGTACTGGGCGTCCTGTCGGGCAGCGGAGCGAGGTGTGCGCGACGCGCGACCGTTGCTCGAGGCAGCCCTCCGCGCTGGCCTGGAACAGCGTGAGGCAGCTCGGACGATCTATTCGGCCTACCGCAGGATCGCGGCCGACGGGCCGGTGCATGAGTACCCGTCGCCACATCAGTCGCGGCGCGAAGATGGGCGACGAGAGTATCCACAGCCTTGAACTCCCGAGGGAAGTCATCGCTGTGTTTATCCACAAACGTGGCCGGAAGGAAGACACGTGATCAGCAGCCACGGAAAGCTGAGAAAATGAACGACACTACCCAGCTTCATATGCAACCGTTCCCGGCGCACCTTTCCGAAGCGTGCGAGTGGTTGTCGGCAGCCGAGCGCCACGACGCCAACCCTGCCGACGCGCCAGCTATCCGCGCACTCATTACCGCAAGCGAGGTGCTGACTGCACTCACCGACGTCGCCCCGCCGTACCCGAGAGTCAACGAGCGTCGTCCACCGCTCCCACTCGGCGCGGTACTTCCAACTGTTCACGACGCACTCGATCGGGCCGCGACCGGAGCCGGCACCGATGTCGAATTGCGGCTGAGAATCGCCAAAGCAATGCGCCTTCTCGCTGATCACGATCCCTCGGATGGCGTGCCGTGACCTACGACGAAGAACTCAGCCGCCTGGCCATCGAGCTCGCCAACCTCACCACGATGTCCCCACGGGTCGACACCGGCGAGCTCGCCCTGGTAGACGACGCCCGTGTCAGCGTCCGGCGGCTCTGCAGACAAGTGCTAAAGGACATCACCGGTGAGGCTTCGGTCCCTGAGCCGTTGCTCGGAGACCTGATCACTCAGCCAATTGGCTCAACGTTGGGTCTGCTGAACTCCGAACCTGCTTCGTATGCCCCCACGCGCGATCCCGCCGGCTGGCTCGACTATGCCGTAACGACCGAAGCAGGGCGGCAATGGCGCGAGATCCGCCGACACGCAGCCCTAGCAGCTCATGAGTGGAACGCAGTGCCGGCCGAAGCGCGTCCCCATGGCGAGGACGCTTGGCCTGTCGTCGCCGACGTGGCCGTGCTCGTCGAGGCCGCTGCCTTGCTCGACCGAGACTTGGCGCGAGCACATCCGGACGCAGCAGCCACCGGCCAGGCTTATGCCCGCGAGCGAGACGGGTGGGAACTCGCACTTGCCGGTGAGCACCTGCGGCGGGTTGCCACGACGGGCCCACTGCCCGAGGGTGCGCCACTGCCGGATGGCCGTCTTGACACGCCGATCCGCGTGCGGGCGCTGGCCGAGCTGCCCAGAGCCACTACACGGCTGAACCACCTGCTCCGCATAGCCACGCACCTCAGACCCGAAGGCGTTCAGGCTTTGGTCCACGCGCATGCGCGTAGCCTGCATTCGGTCGCGGCAGTGCTGGATCAGCAAGACGGCAAAGATGCACTGCGTCCTGTCGCGGACAACATTCGCCGCATCGCCAAATCTGTCAACGCGATCAGTCGCCACACCCGCGCGTTCACATCGCTCGCCGCAGACGATCCGCGCCCACTGCACCAGGTTCGCGAGATCCGTATGGCTCTGCAGCAGCTCGATGGCCGCGGAGCCGCCTTGGCGAACGAATCCGAGCGGCGAGCCGTCGTCCGCAGCGTTCAGCCCGCGCTGTCCACTGTGACGTCGTTCCGTGATCTCATCGACAGGCTGGTCAGCCACGGCGAATGGTGTGAGCGGCCCGAATTCCAGCCGCAGGCCCAGACACCCGGCCTTCCACCCGACGACCCAATCCGCGGCCGACTTGCTGACGCCGTCGATCGTGCCGCCAAGCAGGCCGAGCTGCTCGCGACTCAGCTGCCATCGGGCCAGCCTGCAACTCGAAGCGGCCCGATCCCGGGGCCTCGGGACGTGCTCGATACCGGTGTGTTCCGCCGAGATCGCCAGCGTCCGCGCGTTGGACGTCCAAGTCGTCCCTCGATCGGCTGATACGGTGGCCGTGCCTAGGTTGGCGGAAACGGTAGCGACCGCGAGTTGTGAGCGGATCGCGGACACGGTGGCTTGGCGAACTTTGGGCATAGAGCGTCGACCCAGCTCTCGCGGACGTTGGAGAGTGACTGCTCGAACATTGCGTGGTCTTTGAGAGGGCCAGAGCTGCCCGCCCAGGAGCCTCGGCCACGGCGGTCTCGTTGGACCCGAGTCGTACTTCTTGTGTGTCGCCCAGTCGGTGCCGGTTGCGGTGAGGATTTTGCGGGCGGTGGCGGTGAGTGGGTCGGTGGCGGTGTGTACGTCGCCGGCGATGTTCACGGTAATCTGCTGTAGTGGCCGTAGCGTCCGGATGATCTTCTTTATGCTCAGTCCGGTGGCGTTCTGCAGGTGACGAGCGACCGCGAGAGCGGTCACCACGACGGTGAGGTGGGCTTCGATGGCGTCGCGGTCGTGGTGAAAACACGGGACGTGCACGACGGTCGCTCTTGCTGAGCCGGAACGAGGCTTCGACTTGCCATAGCGAGTGGTAGGAGCTGATCTCGCTCAGGGGCAGTTGGTCGAGCAAATCAGATGGAAAGATCCAGGTTGAGTCCAAAGCTGAGATCCGTAAACGCATAGGTCGTTCGACTGACAAAGCGGATGCAGTGTTGCAAAGTCGAGGGACCGAAGCTGAGCGGCCTATGGTGGTCAAGTCTCCGCTCGCAACAGAGAGTACCGGCCAGCCGTCAGTCATCGCTCAACGGATGCCACGGATCAGTGAGCGCAAGCCAGCTTGGCAACGGCGCAGCAGAGGCTGAATCTTAACGTCACTTCGATCAGGCTTAGCCAAGATGTGCTCATATGCGGCCAACCGCATCGAGACGTCTCGAAGATCCTTCAGCGCACAGTCAGCATGGCGTCTGGAGCCATGTTCGTGCCAGTACAAGGTCACCAGTAGTAAAACCGAGACAACGAGAAACGATATGAGCGGCGCTCTGGATATCGCTCCCACGTCTGCCTCCAACTGTGAAAGGACCACGGATGAAGTGAATGCCACGACAGCGAGAAATAGTGCGAGATAGCTCACACTGCTAGGTTCGCGTTGGATCGCGAATCTAAGATCCTCGCGATTCCTGTGAAGTGCGGCAATCGCCATCAGTTGATCTTGCGTGTTGGCCCGACGGAAGATCTCCATGTCTTCGGGCTTAAGGTCACCCTCAAGCGGTATGTCGCCCAACGTCGTCATTGATGCGCGCCTACCGCTCTCTTTCCGAGTCTTCGTCCCATTCACTTTCCATTAGTTCGTCTCCATCGTCCTCCAGGCCAGCGTGTGCCAGCTCGTCCTCATCGAGTCTCAATGTGCAGTATGGACATTCGAAGTGGCTTATTGCATAGTGATGACTGATGAGGACTTCATCATGATCATGTTCAGCGTCACTCATTGAGTCAACCACGTACCAGCCGTTATTCTTACATGCTGGACATCTTGCGCTCATGATCTTAGAGTTTGACCATTGGTGGAATATAAACTTGGTTGCTGTATCGGCTAAGAGATGCACAGTTGGGTAACCGTGTAGGCGGATCATGTACGAATAGTGTTCCTTGCTCTGCTTGATCTTGTCGGTTACTGCTGCCATTCCTCTGGCGTCTATATGGTCGAGTAGCTGTTTGACTCTCTCACTGTCCACGTTTTCCCAAAACTCATCGTCCTGTTTGTTGAGCATTTTGAGCGCACCATCGATGAAGCGAACCATGTTCTCGACTGCGTTCTCGAGTAAGCCTGCATCTACCAAGCCCATATGTATAGCTGCGTCTCGAGCATCGATAACGCACTCAGTATCGGCGCTGGGAAGATGCTTTCGCCGGTCAATGCGTTTGGCGACGGCGACAGCAACTTTTGCATTAACGGTCGAGATTCTGGAGATGTAGTTGCCATCTATGGCTAGGTCGTGGTGACCAGCCAAGTAGAGTATCGTGTCCTGCGCGCCAGCGGTTTTCTGATCGGTGGACAGCAAGCGTCCTGCCAGCAATGCTGGGTTGAGCTTCGCAACGCACGCTTTAGCGACCATCTCAACCGCGATGCCCGCACTGATCGCAGCGTCCAATAGCTCTTCGTACTTCTTCGATTGGTAGAGCTTCCTCGCACGTTTACCGTGGTGCGATCCGGCCTTGATCAGGATGTCTGGCAACTCGGCAACTGGGCGTAGTTCGTGGCCACACGGCCAGCCGACCCGAGCGCCGTCCTGCCTCGATGCATCCGCCACCACATGCGCTCCATGCTTGTGTTGTCCAGTCCTGACAGTTGCGCGGGAGCCTAGACGATCAGGTCGATAATGACCAGAGACCAGAGCCTGTGCGTGTTCACCTGGTGTGCGCTCGTCGTTGGGGCCTACGCTGTGCCTGCACGCGCGACGTGAGGAGGAGGTCGTGCCATTGCTTGCGAATCCACGGCCATCGGTACCACTGAGGGAACGGGTGATGTACAAGGACGATCTTGAAAAGCTGTACTTGGCAGTTGCCGGAGACGAGCAGGCTGCTAGCGACATGCCCGTGACGGTGAAGTACCTCGGAATGCGGAAGAGCGAATCGGAAATGCAGCCGCTGAGGGAGGTTGCGCTAGAGCGCATCGTCAGCCTGGTGATTCGAGGCAGCAATGGTGTAGCGCTCACCTATTTCGCACGTCCTCCGAGCGTGGCATTGAGACTTCACTGGTCTACCGATCACCATGTCTACGTCCGAGTGGTGAACGCATGGCACAACCTCAAGCGGGTGCCACGTCACTCCTGGTGGAGACGGCTGGCCTATGTCTTCATGCCAACACGGTTCAGTCCTGATCGGGTGAAGCTCGTTCCGCGAACACGCCAAGAGCATTACGCCAGTGGACGTACGGCCGTCGGACGAGCTTGGCATCAACACAGAGTCGCGTCGATCGTTACTGGCCTGATCATCACAGCGGTTGGAAGCGCCGTGGGTGTGTTGGTCGCTGCCTGGCTGACCTGATTGTGGAGCGCTGGTCCAGGCGCTTCTGCAAATGAGAAACCAACTGACCAGCGCTTGAGGAGACAGCGCTGTGTCGTCATTCTCTATGCTGCCCCAACTTCCAGCTCCTTGACCCGGGGCGTGCCGGTTTAGTGTGCCGGACAGGTGGTGCCGGTTGCGTTGAGGATGTCGCGGGCGGTGTCGGTGAGGGGGCGGTTCAGAGCTCGTAACGGAGAGTGACGACGCTTGGACTTTCAAGTTGTCGAATACAAACTAAACCCCGTCGGTGCCGCCGTCTTGTTGCCACCAATCCGGTGGATTGCGTATGGATTCCCGCAGGAAGCGTTCAACATCGAATTTATGCGCAGCCAGACGCCGCTCTGCTGCCTCTGTCTCAGCGTCCGTGAATGGCCCCCGATACCAAGGCAGCAGGACGAAGGCTTCAACGCTGACGTCCAGTCGGCCATGCTCCCAGAGCGTGGTGAAGCCATCGGAGGCGGTAGGCCCACGGAGCAGATGGCGGGCAGCCTCGATGGCTCCGTGATCGCCGATCATCTGAGTAAACCTGGTCGGGTTATAGCCGATCTCGTGTTTCAGCCGCTCGGCTCCGTTCACTATGGCCGCATGGAAATGCCGTTCAGCTGTACTTGGCATGTGCAGCTCCAAGTTGGGTCACGAAACGCCTGTGATTGAGCACAGCTATTTTGGCAGCCGTGGACGTCGTGTGCCGGATGTGTCCGTGTCACTCGCCGCCTGCTGCGACCACGCGGGCACTCAAAATGATCTACCCTAGGCGTTGTGGACGCATTGCAGTGGATCATCACCGTAGCTGTGAGTCTTGCTAGCGGAACAGTCGGTGGTGCGACTCTCGCTCCGAAGATCGGCATGCGAACCGAGCTCGGCCGACGGCATCTCGAGGCCGAAATAGCGATTCGCGGAGTCTTGCAAACCTACCGCGATGCGATGAAGTATCGCCATGCTGAGGTTGTCATTCGGCAGAACTACCCAGCGGACTACGTTTCGTTGGAGTCGCAAGTGCGCCTCGCGGAGGAGATTATTCAGAAGCTACCTGATCTCCCTAGAAGGCGGCGACAGAAAATCAGACGCCATCTTAAGATCCTTGTGGGGGCCTGGACGACTGGTTATGGCGAGGCCCGCGCATTCTTGCCGGAAGGATTCCGAACGCCACAATCGGAAGAGTCATGGCTCAACAAGCGCATTGCCGACATGGTGAAGGCCAACGATGCCAGCGCTGCCGAACGCGGCCTGTTGGGTCGTGTCAACAGTGACGTCATCGACCAGGCTGCCTTCGAAACGGCGGTAGCGGCTATGGACGACATGATCGCACTCGTGTCAGTCGATAGGCAGCCAACGCTGAGACCCCGAGAGTTATGGGATCGCAGGACAAAGCGCAAGGGGATCGAGAGCCGCGTCGCGGAGCATGAACAAGATCGCGATACGTGAGTCGAACGTTCGCGGCCGCGTGTCCCTGTTGCATGGTGACGCGCACGGCAGCGCACGTACGCTCAGCTCCTTGACCCCTAGCCAGGCCGAATAATGATCACAGTACTGGGGATGGCGCAGGTCGGCGCTTAGGTTGTGCTCTGGCGGGTAGGGCGAGGAACTCGCTTGACAGGTGGCGCGACTGCGCGGCCGCCTCCCCAGCACGCCGTTGATCGACACGTTGGCCCAGAACAGATGTGGGGTGGCTGTTGACAGCAACGTTGTCCGGCACCCCATATCGGTTGCGGTAGGCGGAGACGGTCGCGAGATATCGTAGCCATTGATCACGTTTAGTGGTGTCGTCTGGAGCAGGCCCAAGCTCGGCCAACCAGCGGGGTTGTTCGGCGATGGCTCGGTGGGCGAGTTCAAAAGCGCGGCGCCCAATCAGCACTGCACGCTCGTCAAGTGCGCGGCGTAGTGCAGGATCGGATACGTGTTTGGCCACGGGGAATAGTCCGGCGATTAGGTGTTGCTGACCTGGGTCTGATCTCGTGGCGGCGGCATGTTCTGTCAACTGATCAAGCCTGTGATGGAGGACGGCGATCGGGTCGTCAAAGCGGTCCAATTCCTCGGCTGTGGCAAGGCGCGGCAGGAGCTGCTCTGGATTCAGATCAATGGCTTCAGCGCGACGCATCGCGGTGACAAGTAGCGGGTAGGACGGCGACGTCGTGGGAAAGTCTCGGAGACGGGGGAGCGGGCAAGCGCCAATGATGCCGGACCAATGATCTGCGGCCGCTTCGCGCGCGATCGTCTCGTACTCGGCGGCGAGCCTGGCGATGCTCGTGACTTGTTGCTGTTGGTCGGCGATGGTCTCCCGGGCAGACAGTTCGGCGCCGCTACGCTTTATCACCTCGCAGAGGACGTCGCGGGCGGTGCGGACGTGGTCGTCGGGGATTTCCTCGTCGGTCAGTTCGGTGATGACGTATGCGCTGTTGGCGTGCGCGCCCCGCGTCATCGAGACGTACAGAGCTTCACGAGTGGATCGTGTGTCGTCGATGATGGCGTGAGCGGTGTCGACGGTTCGACCTTGCGCGCGGTGCGCGGTGGTGGCGTATGCCAGTTCGACGTGTTCAGCGACGTAGCCAGCGGGGAGAGTGACTGAAGGTCCGCCGCTTTGCCGGGCGACGATGAGCGAGCCGTCGTCATCGCGTTGTCGGACCAACCATTGATCACCGTTTTTCACGAAGGAGCGTGGACCGGTAGCCAGGTTCCGCATGTTCTGGCGTGTGACGATCCGGTCTCCCCGCCCGGCGCTGGTGCCGTCGTGCAGTGTGACGCCGCCGGGTTCAACACAACCAGCGGCGACTTGGTCCGTTCGCGCGCGCTCGTTGAGGTCGCGGACGGTTGCTGCGTCGGTGGCAATGAGCAGCGAGCGGTGTCCGGCGGCCTCATCGGCCTGCCAAGCTCTGTAGGCCGAATCGATGATCTGTTCGCGGTCGCCGTCCCGCACCCTGTCATGGTCGATGTAGGTCTCGATGGCGCCGGTATCGCCTACGCGTAGTCGCTTGCTGGCGTCTCGCTCCCACGGGTGGATGAAGCGCCGTATATCGGTGAGTTCGAGAACTCGGTCCCCCAGTTCGCGCACAAGCATCCCGAACGCACCGCCAGCATCGATTGACGACAGCTGCGCGTTGTCTCCGACCAGAAGCAGCTTTGCGCTGGCGGCCTGAGCCTGGGCGCGAAGAGCGTCAAGCGCGAGGGTTCCGGCGAGTGAAGCTTCATCCACGATCACGAGCTGTCCAGCGCGGAACGACCACGGCTGCGCCTTAACAGGGACGCGGTGCTTTGCCGGTCCCTCGACCGCCGGGCTGCGGTGCTGGTTGGTGGCTCCTGTTGATTCAAAGAGCCATTTGGCTGTGTTCTCGGTCGGAATGCCGAGGCTTTCGCCGAGCACTTCGGCGGCTGCCGCTGAGGGGGCGAGCCCGACGACGCTGCCGCGACCGTGTTTGGCCTCCCAAGCTGACCTCAGGGTGGCAAGAGCGGTGGTCTTCCCGCTGCCTGCTGCGCCAACGAGGACGTCGAGCATGCGTGCGCTGGTCGCGATCTGCTGTACGGCTGTGGCCTGATCTATCGAGGTTGTGAGTCCATTGGGGGAGGACGTTACGACGGCCCGCTCGACGGTGTTCGGGTTGAGCACGGGAGCCGTTAGCGTCTCGCACGCAACCAGTAGCCGATCTTCGGCGTCGAGGATGCTGTTCGTGGTGAATATGTCGCCATGGGTGCGCCGGAATGCCGACGTGCCATCCTTGCGGCGGAATTTCTCGGGGGTAAAGGCGAGCTCTGGTGGGGTGATGTTGACCGACATCTCGGTCACTCGTCGACTGATCGCCTCGATGAGAGCGTCGCGCTCAGCGGGAGTCGATACTCGGTGCGGCATGGATGCGCGCGCGGCGGCCGCGCGGACGTTCCAGGTACGCCAGGTTGAACGCTCGGTACTGAGCTCATCGAGCGCCTCGGCTGCTAGCTGATCGATGAGTGGTGCGACGCCTTTGTCGCTCGGAGCTGGTACCGGTGTATGCGCGGCGCGGCTGATCAGGTCACGGGCCCAGCGTTGCGGGTCGGGACCGACATACGTCGTTGCGCGGGCGCGCCAATCGGCGCTCATTTCGGCGAGCGATCGAAACTGCTTGTCCGGGCGAGTGGAGTAGGTCGCTTGTTGTCGTAGGCGAACGATCGTGACGTCGTCCGGATCACGCCCGTGGGTGGCACGGTAGGCGGCGATCAGTTCATGGGTGACCGTCTCGATGCCTCTTGCCCGCCGAGAGAACTCCGTGATGAGTTCGTGCGGGACGCCGCTGATTTCCCACGACTGGTTCTTCGGCTTCGCCGGCGTACCTCGTCGTTCCCACTGCACACCGAGGCGGGAAGTGAGCTGGTCGGCGAGCAGCGTGTCGTAGAGCTCGCTCATGGCCACAGCGGCTGGGAACAACGAACCTCGCGAGTCCAGCGTTCGCCACTTGCCGTCTGGACCTTGAACGCGGTTGGCGATCACCACGTGGGTGTGGAGCTGCGGGTCGCCAGCGCGGGAGTCGTAATGATCGAATGCCGTGGCGATCAATCCGCGAGCCTCGACCTGGGCGACGCCGTCAGTGCCGACTCGGGTGCGCGCGACGTCGCGCTCCATGACGCGAATGACTTCGTCGATGGCCACATAGTGCGCATGAGCGATTTGATCGCGCACGCTCGGTTCAGCGAGCGCCCACAGTGTGCTCACCGATTTCGGTGGGGAGAACACGCAGTCGAATCCGGCCACCGGGCGGCGGGTCGGCCGTGCACGTTCCTCGGCTTCGATGGCGGCTGTGCGTGCAGCACGCTCCTGGCCGGTGAGCGTCGTCGGCAACGCGCGGATGCGCGCCTCGGCGCGCTCGCGCCATGATCGCGGCTGGTTGTACCGGCGTCCGAGAGGATGTCCGGTGAGCGGATCGGTGCCGTGCTTAAACAGTCGCTCCATCTGCTCTTCGGTAACGTGCTCACCGGCGGCCAAGCCGGCGCCGTCGGCGAGGCCGGCACGGCCCGTGCCCATCCACCGACCGGGCGGGTGACCGGACTCGGCGTAGTAGCGGCTCATGGGCGAGACGACGCCAGTAATCCCTTCGCCGTCAGCCACGCCACGCAGCAGATACGTGTATCCGTCGCCTGCGTGCAGTTCCTTGATCGACATCATGGGTGTTCACCATCGATGCGAGTCCGCGCGCGGTACGCCATTGCGCGGCACGCTGACGAGCAGTACTTGGCATCGGCGCGCCGACCCGCGAGGTCCGCACCACATTGTTGGCATGTCTGGTGGTTGCTCACTCGCGTGCGTTGCCGGTTGGCGCGCGAGCGGCAGACGGATGAGCAGAATCGCGCGTTTAGGCGTCGACCGGCGATATCGGCGGCGCATTGTTCGCATGAGCGCGGCTCGCCAGCGACGGATTGCTCGTTGCGAGCCACAGTGCGGCACCTCGATGAGCAAAATCGTTGTACGACGCTGGCCGCGACGAACCAGCGCCTACAGTGCTCGTTCTGGCAGCGCTTCTCATCGGGGGCGCCGACCGGTACCCCTTGGTGATCAGGCTCTTGGAGCGCCGTCGTGTCCGCAGTTCTCATCGCGCTGGTGTGGTGATAAACCCGCACTGGTCGCACACGAGGATGCGTCGATCCGGTAGTGGACGAGTGGCATTGCCTGCTAGCTCTTCGTGGAGCCGGAGCGAACTACAGAGGGCGCACCAACGCAGAATGGCGATCCTTGCAATGGCCATGGAAAAGCCTCCCTGCATCACGTCGTTGACGCGGATCAGACCAACGTGCTTCTGCTGCTCAGGGAGTAGGCGCCCGCCGCACAAACGCACGGCTGACGTACGGATCGGAGGCCGGAATGCCAGAAGTGTCTTGAATCGAAGCGTCATGACCGGTCTCGAAAGGCAGACGTGACTCCTGGCTGGCGTACGCAGTGCAGGGCAGCTGATGGCGATGCCAGCGGAGGCGCTAGTGCGTGAAGTGGCCGAGGTCATGATGCGCCGAGCGCGGAGGGGGCTAGCTGAGCGCGGCTTGGTCGTAGTGCTGGCAGCGAACGGCACTTGTGTGGCTGCGCCGGAACCTACGTGATCAGAACGTGATGTTTAGTTCGCATCATAACGATGTGTCCGCACCGTCCGGTACGGTAGCGCGACCAAACGATCAGGGGGTAATAATCATGACAACAGAACAGCAGGTACCGCCGCCTCCGCCGTCCGGCGGAGGCGGGGGAGCTACCGTCGCCATCAAGCAGGCCGCTGCGGTCGTAGCAGTGGCGTTTATCGCTGGCGGAGGCATCGGCGTCGGTCTCGGTGTAACGGCGTTCAATTCGGAGCCTGAGACAGTGGTGGAGACGCGAGAAGTAGAAGTCGAAGTTGAAGTTCCAGGCGAAGTAGTAGAAATTGATAACCCCGAACACCTGGAACTCATTGCTGAGCTGGAATCTGAGCTAGAAGCCATGCAAGAGGAGAAGGCTCCGGACCTGCCAGATGAAGAGGGGTTGTTTTCGGTCGACGATGAGGTAAGCATTACTCGGGGAACAGAGGTCACTGCCAACATCATCCTGACAGATGTAGAGTTCAGCGATCAGGCACAGCGCCGCTATTCCGACCCGCCGTCGAATGGTCAATGGGCAATCGTGGATATCGACGTTGTGGGTGTGACCAGTGAGTCGTTCAATGCACTGCATTTCTACGTCGTTGATTCGGAAGGAAACAGATATGACCGCGATTCGTCCGGAATATCGGACATTGACGACTCTTTCTCCACACCCAGAGTGAATGCTGGCGAGCGATCTTCCGGCAAGCTCGCATTCAACGTTCCGGAAGATGAAGCACTAATTCTCCACTATGCCCCTAACCGTAGCGGTGGACCTGTTGTGTCTTGGCAACTGTGATGACGATTAGGTATCAGTCATTCTCTCAAACGGTGATGTGATTTTCTGACAGCAAACCAACTGCTGAATGGTTCGCCAAGAAGCGCGAGGGCAAGGTCGTGCTAGCAGTCGAAGAGAGGGACAGAAAAGATGGATGAGGCCACCTGGCTGAGCTTGATGGTCCTAGGGTACATAATTGGCGTCGTAATTCTGTACTACATCATCAAGACGGCTGTGAAAAGCGCGATTCGTGAGTCAGGCCTCGCGCGTGTCGAAGCTACAGTACGGGCACAGGCCACTGCCCAGCCGGTAGCTACACCGGCCCAGCCGGTCGCCACGGCTAGGACGTGGTCTGCGGGCTGGTACGTCTATCCGGGCACTGATGGCTCAGAGCAGCGTTACTACGACGGCTCGAAGTGGACTGAGCAGTGCAGGCCAAGACAGTAAGAGAAGGTGTTCGACCTGCGAGTGTCCCTTGGAACTTGTCAAGCCGTCTGGGCGCAAACCGTTATTCCGACAGTCCCCGTCGGTCCGCTGGGAAGGAGGTTGAGGCCGCCGAGTCGTGTGCATTCGGGCGGTGGCGTAGCAGGTAGAGGGCGCTTGCCACTGCGTGCTGACTCGTCCGCGTCGCGTCCGGCTGAGAGAATGTGAGGGTGATCTAGATTCGTTGGCAGGAGTCCGCATGAGCGCGTTCGATGAGATGGGTCGGCGCGCAGATGCGGGCGGACCCGAGACGATCCGTTAGCTGCGCCAGCTCGGAGCACAGGTGACTCGCACATCGTCCTTTCCTCACCGAACCGGCACGCGACATGGAGCGCTGACGCGGTCGATGACCTCCTTGCCGACATGTTCTCGCAAGAGAAGCGATCCAAGATTTCGTGCTCGCCTGCTACATACAAGCAACCGATGAGGCATCCCTTGAACGGCTCATCTTGAAGGCCATTCGGAAACTTCCTGATCGATCAAGCAAAGAGGACAGAACGTGGAAACCTCCGCCGTCGCCTCGACAACCTGCTCTCGGTGGATTCCCGTTGCTCGAACGGGTCAACAAGAAGCGGTCAGGTCGGCGCCTGAATAGCTACGACCACCAGGCGATCTGCGGGAAGGACAACCTGCGCGATGACAAGCGGTACGCGTGGAAGCACAGTAACAGCGCATCGCACGTGTGGTCGGGCGAGACGGTCGCCTACCTCGTGTCTCTCTCGGACGAGCAGTACGACAAGGCACGTGCTGCGTACTCGGAGCATCAGAAGGCGGAGCGGGTGAAACGCAAGGAGCATGAACGGAAGTAGTTGCGCCTGCCGTCGATCGAGGGCGAGCCTGACTGGTGTCAGCGGCTGATCGCTTTGATCGATGCTTGCCCGTCTTCCATGCGTTGTCTACTGGATCGATAGAGCTGTGCTGGACGGTTGGTTGGAGCTGGACCTTTGGCGCGCGGTGACGGCTGGTCAAGCTTTGGTGGTCGCGTCGACTGATTCGCGTCGCATCAGAGCGGCCACGAAGTCGGTATGCAGCCTCTTGAGGGTCGCCTGGGCTCCCGTCGCCAATGTGATCTCCGAGCTGTCGAGGACGGCGTATGCGACAGCGACCTTGCCGGGGAGCTCCACCGCTGGCGATTGTTGCGCAGCCCACCGCGCTAGCGACAGGGCGATCGGAATGCCCGGTTCCATGTCCTTGACTGATGGCTTCGGCGCTCCGTCGGCGAGCATGCCCGCCACGGTTTCGAGGTAGAGCGTCGGATCGAGCAGGTCTTCGAGCGCACGTCCTCGTGGCAGACCGAAGATACGCTCGGAGTCGACTCCGGCACCCTCGAGTTCTCTCTGGTATCGGTCACCGTCACCGTCACCGTCTGCCAAGTACACAACCTTGGCGGCGATCTCCTCTACATCCATGTCATAGGCCCGCGCGTTCGAGAGGCCCGGGGCCACTTGGTACGGCAGGTCATCGAGCTCGGTCGCCTGCCGGAGCAGAGTAGGGAGCAGGATCATCTCGGAGGGTCCCTCGGCAAGGACCGCCCATCGACATGCGGAGAACGCCGCAGCGCCTGCGCCCATCGCGAAGAGGAGTGCTCCGAATCCGGGGGCCTCATTCGTCCAGAAGTGGGACACGATGTCGCTCGTGGGGCCGTTCCGTTTCAGCAGTCGGATCCCCGTGCCCAGGTCGCTCGGCAGGCAACCTGGCGAGTGGGTCGTGTAGAAAATTTGCGTCGCTTTAACCTGCTTGAGCAGCACCCCGACAAGGTCTGCCTGCGCATCGAAGTGGAGATGCGTCTCCGCCTCGTCGATGAGCAGGATCGGTAGGGTGCTGAAGTCTTGTGCCTCCAAGAAGGCCGCGAGTGCGACGAAGGCACGGAGCCCGTCGCTGCGCTCCTCGATGCGGGTGTACCGCTTGTTGTCGATCTCGTAGATGTGGGTCGTAAGGACGCGTCCGTTCACGTCCAGATGGACTGAGATGTTCGCCTGGTTCCAGGCTTGTCCGAAGAACGCGTCGAGTCGCTCGTTGCCATTGCCCAGGATCGTCTTCGCTTCGCCCGAGTCGCTGGCGGCGCATGCCGCCCACAGTTCCTCGACGTCGATACCTGCGACGGTGAGCAGATTCCGGATGGCAGGACGGATCCCCGCTCGCGCCTCCTCTGTGTGGATCGGAGTGTCCGTGGGGAGGGCCCGGTCACCCTCCGCGAACGCGACGAACCTCGGCACCCGCTTGCGCATCAGGTCTAGGCCCGCGTCGGCAGGATGCTCAGCGCCCCCGATCTCGGCAGCGACGCGAATCAAGGCGGCGGCCTTTGGGTCACGGGCCCTTTTCCGGTTCGGAGGCGTTTCGTCGAGCCAGTCGGCCAGCGTGATGACCGTTTCCTGGTCGGTCTCTGACCACTGGTGGTCCGGTTCGTCGAGGAGTCCGCTCGCCAGGCTGGCCCACGACGCAGGGTCGTCCTCCTTGTCCTGCGCATCCTCATCGTCGGCCCCTTCCGTCTGCAATCGGAGACGATCGGTGGCCGCTGTCAGCGCCTGGGCGGCGGCGATGAACGGCTGCGGGTCACGCTTGGGCTTGTCAGGGTTGTCGAAGGTGACGCGAAGGCGACCGTCAAGCTGCTTCCACAGAGAGAATCCCCGCGGGACGTCCCTGAGACCGAGCTCCTCCAACGCCGCGAGGTCTTCGTCATCGAAGCGGTAGCGAGCGCCGACGATCCAGCCACCGTCCTTTTTGTTGGATCGGCAGGCGTCAAGAGGCGCGAGCGCGGTTTCGCCCTCCTCGGTGAGCCACGCTAGGCCACCCAGGACGGATGACTTTCCCGCTTCGTTCTGCCCGACGAAGGCGAGGAGACGGGGGCTCACGTTGCACTTGGCGTTGGCCAGACGTTTGTACCCCTCGAAGTGGATCTCCGTGCACTTCACTGCCCGAAGTCCTTCATCTGTGCCCAGGAACCGGCAGCGTCGTTCACGTCGTCCTCGCTCAGCAGCAGGTACTGCCAGCGACCATCGACTTGCCCCGAGTTGTTGACGGTGTTCGCCCAGGTACGCGCCGCCCTCTTCTTCGCGGTCACCTCGGCGGACGTCACCTCCTTGTTCATCTTGGTCTCGACGAGCCAGCAGGTTCGCTTGTCGTCGACGGCCTCGATGACAACGAGGTCTGGGTTGTACTCCCGTCCCTCCTGGGTCCAGGTGATCGGGATGTCGTTGCGGTGAAGCCGGGCCCACACCACGACGTTGCCGTCGGCATCCACGGCGCCGGCGGTCTTGTACTCAGGGGAGGAGTCGAACCAGGCGTACTCGTAGGCGTTCTTCTCCCAGCCGTTGTAGGCCAGAGAGCGCTCGAACGTGTCGGTGTGGTCGGCCTCGTGCTTCCGGCGGGCGATCCGGGGCTTGTCCAGGTCGGCGGTCTGTACCCTGTCATCAAAGACGACGTCAATCCGGGCGCGCTCCCGAATTTGCTTGGAGACCTCGGATTCGAGACGTCTGGCGGCACGGTCGAAGTAGGCGGAAAGGTTCTCAGCCGCGGTGTCGCCCATCGCCTCGAGCACGGTGTCGACGATCGATCCTGCTGCGTTGAGCTCGCTCTTGCGGCGCTCGACGCCCTTTACCTTCATCACGCGGTCGATGAGGCCCCTCCGCGACGTCTCCAGGGGCGTGTCCAGGTGGAGCGCCTCGACGGTGTCTTCAGCCTTCTGTCCCTTGATCTGGCCACCCTTGGCTTTGAGCGCGGTCCGGATGAGTTCGTCGCCGGCCTCGTGCTTGAGCGCCTTGCCGAGGTCTTCGAAAGGCTTCATCTCGTGGACCTGGTTCAGTGACACCGCCTGGGCCTGCGCCACCCGCTGCACGTACGGAATGCGGATGGGTTCCCGGTCCGGCAGCGGCAGGTGGGTCCGGGCCTCGTCTGGGATGTCCTTGGCCCATTCCTCGATCTGCTTGAGGTGGTCGTCGAGCGACTGGACGTGTTCTACGGGCTCCTCCGAGACCAGGAAGCCCACCTCGCCGCCCTGCGGTGCGGGGGTGGGCTGGTCCTCGAAGGGATTCTCGACCTCCTCGGTCTTCTTACGAACGACCTTCTTGCCGTCGCCGGTGGTCCGGACCTGGGTGAGGATCCGGTGGTCGACCATCGACTGGGAGAGCGCCTGACGCTTCTTCAGCAGCGCCTCGTACTTCTCGTGTGCGAGGACCTCGACGGTGTCGAGCATCTGCTCGCCGGTGTACTTGCCGTACGGGAGGCGCATGCCGCGGCCGAGAGTCTGCTCGGTCAGGACCTCGGAGACAGACGCGCGCATGGAGGCGATGACGTAGACGTTCTTGACGTCCCAGCCCTCCTTGAGCATCCCGATAGAGATGATGATCCGAACTGTAGATGACGGGTCCTCCACGGCGTCCAATTCGGCGAGGGCCTTCTCCTTGTCGTCACCGGACAGCTTCGAGTGGACGAGAAGGGTCTTGCTTACCCAGGCCCCACTGTCGAAGCTCGCGGAGTCGAGGATGTCCCGGTAAGTTTCTGCGTCCTCAATGGTCTGGGCAATCACGAGCATGACGGGGCGCACCGGCATGACTCCGTTCTCTGCCGCCCACGCCTCGCTGACCCGCTCCTTGTGCTTGAGCAGCGTGACTCCGTCCAGGAGCTTGGTCTGGTCGTCGCTCCTGTCGTCCTGGCGGGCTACGAGGACTGGGATCTTCACATACTCGTCCTCGATCGCCTTGGCCAGCGGGTACCGGTAGACGACGAGGTCCTGGTCCCTGGAGTCCGGGGTGGCGGTCACACCGACTACGAGTTCAGGGTTGAGGTTGGTGATGGTTCTCGAGAACGCCGGCCCGCGGTAACAGTGGTGCTCGTCAGCCAGGATCACCAGATCGTCCAGTGTGCCGAGCCAGTCATAGAATGAGGCGCCGAGGAACTCCTGGTAGTCGTGGGTAGCCCGCCCGGCGTCTGTGTCCGGCTTCGTGAGCGCCTGAACAGTGAAGATGTACACCTTCGTCTTCGAGGTGTCCGTGATCGCCTTCGCGATGGCGGCGGAGTCGAAGTTGTCAGCTGTGACAACTACCGGATCCGACCTCATCGAGCTTGTGATCGCCTTGTCGTCACCCGGGGTGAAGTTTCGGACCGTCTTGTCGCGGATGGTTCGGCCCGGGGTGAGGATCAGGAAGTTGCGGGCCGGGGTGTCGATTCCGGCAAGGTACTCGATTAGCCCGGCCATGATGTACGTCTTCCCGACACCGGTGGCGGAGTCGACGATGCACTCGAACGGCTCCTGCCTCTCCTCGACGTCGTAGTGCTGGCTCATCATGTAGGCGACCGACTCGACCGCCTGGTAGTTCGGAGTTCGCAGGGTCAGCCTGTGTCGGACCTCTTCGAGCAGGTGCTCGTCGACCTTCAGGTCACTCACTGGTCTTCTCCTTCTTGAACGGTGAACCGTTCGACGCCTTCCTACGGTACCGATCGAGGACGGAGTCAGGGATCGCTTCGAGCCGGGAACCCTTCCGCTCCTTTCGGAGCAGGTCAGCCGCGCCGTCAGCGACCTGGGTCGCCCACACCTCAACGATCTGCCCTTCGGGGAGTTGGTCGAGGATGGAGCGGACGGTGGACTCCCCGACGAGCCCGTCGACCACCACGTACCGGACGGTGCCTTCCTTGGCGGCGAAGATCCCGTCAGGGGCGTAGGTGACCTCCAGTTGGGCGCACATCGCCTCGGCCAGGTCGCCCTGGGTGGCCCAGTCGGCGAGCAGCACCATGCCGTAGACGTCCTCGAACATGGAGGGGCCGACCTCCAGGTGTGCGAAACCGCCACCGCCGTGCCATAGAGTGCTGGTCTCGACCTTGGTCTTGGTGAGTTTCCGAAGCGCCGTCAGGGTGTCGATATCGAGGTCACCCTGGCCGTTGGCCACCTTGTTGAGCAGCCGGTTGAACTCTTGTGCCTCGTCGGGCGTCACGCCGTCCGGAAGGGCAGCGGCAGCAACGCGCTCGCTCGACGTTGTGACCCCGCCTGGGTCGTCACCCTTGACCACTCGGGTGAGCCGCGGCTTGGTATACCTGCCCACCGTGGCGGGCAGCAGCTCGGAGGTTACCCAGCGGCGTCCCATCTTGTGTGCAACCGCTGCGGTCGTTCCGGAACCGGCGTAGCAGTCGAGCACGATGTCACCGGGGTCGGTGGCGATGTGGATGACTCTCTGGAGCAGTTCTTCGGGCTTCGGGGTGGCGAAGGCGTGGAGGTCGGGGAACAGGTCGCGAATCTGATTCTTACCTCGGAGCGAGCCGCCGACGTCTGAGGCGAACCACAGTGTCTCCGGAACGCGCCCCTCGTCGGCCAGATGCTTCTTGCGCTGGAGGCGCTCCTTGTTCAGGTCGAGGAACACCAAATCTGGCCATTGGCCGGCCTCGTGTCGGGCGCGCGCCGACTTAGCGGCGTCCGCCAGTGGCTCCGCGAGCATGATGGCCGGGACACCCGCTCGCACCTCGTTGGGTGTGGTTCCGCAGATGACAGCGCGCCGCTCTTCGTCCCCTATGTCGCGCAGTTCGTACTTCGCGTACTCGTTCATCTGGTCGAGGAACCAGGATTGTGCCTTACCCCAGCATCGTCCGGGGGTCGGGTACATGAGGCCGCCCGTGACCGGGTGCTGGATGGCGTAGACCATAGGGTGGTTGGTAGCGGCCTTCCCCGCCGTTGCATCGCCGTCGCGCCAAGGAACCGGGTCACCGTCCCGCGAGCGGTAGCGAGAGGTGTTCGAGGAGGCGAGCCGCTTCATCCGATTCGGTGACCACTGGTCGGTCTTGCGATACACAAGCAGGCTGTCGTGTGAGACCGATATGCCGGTCGTGTCGTTTCGCGGCGATGTGGCCTTCTGCCACACGACCTCAGCGAGGAAGTTCTCGGGACCGAGTTCTTCGTCCATGACCGCCCGGCAGCGATGCACCTCGACGTCGTCCAGGTGGACCCAGATGGATCCGTCCCGGGCAAGCAGGGGGAGAATCTGTCGCAGCCGGTCCCGAAGCATCGTCAGCCAGATCGAGTGCTCGATGTTGTCCTCGTAGTTCGTGAACGCCTGCCCTGTGTTGAACGGCGGGTCGATGTAGACCAGCTTCACCTTCCCCAGGTACTTCTCTGAGTACTCGGGGATTTTCGCGAGCGCATCGAGCGCGTGCATCGCGTCGCCCGTGATGAGCAGGTTGTCGTCGGTCGGCTCAGGCAGGTCATCGGGACGCCCTTCGGGAGTAGGGGCCGCGACACGATCCACCGCGTGGAGCAGCCGGACTTCCGAAACGCGGTAGTCCGACGGGTCGACGAACGTGTAGTCGTACTGACCATCACCTGTCGACAGGAGCGTCTTCTCCTTGTCGGTCCAGGTCAGCTCAAGCCGTCCTGTGTGCTTGTTCACTATCGTCTCCCGTTCCACTTGCCCTTCGGTCTACATCTTGTCGGACACGACCGACAGTTCGTAGCGGACCCTGGTTGAGTCGGCCTGGGAAACGGACCGAGAGCAATCCCGGCACCGCGCCCCAGGCCGACTCAACCAGTCTCCTCGCTCGGCGTCATCATGAGCGCCGCGCGGTCGTGAGCGCTTGTGTGTCGGGATTCTGCGTCTACCGCTGGGCTTTCCAGGTGAGATCTCAGCAATACCCACAGGGTCATGACGCCGGCGGCGAGCTGGCTCGCAGGCGATTACGCCAAATCGCTGGCTTTGCGCCGTGCGAGGGCGCCCTATGGGAAAGACGCGCTGGAGGGAGTCGACGGTGCAGCTCTAGTCTGACCGGGACACTCTCTGTGCATTACGCAATTTCTGCGCTACCGCCAGAGACGGTGTTGGGCCGTCAGCCTCGACCGTCGGAAATCCGGCCCCGGGTAGATGCTTGCAGGCGCTCACGGGCTGCGACGAGCGCTTTGAGTTTGCGAGCGCGGCCTACTGATTCGTGATCGGAGCCAATCCGTTGTGATGTGCGCGGCCGGGCGTCTCCCTGGCCAGATGTAGGGATTACTACGTCTGATAGGAGGCGGGCTGGTGCGGAGCGCGAGTCCGACGGTCGCGTCGTTGCGAAAGTCGGGGCGAGATTCTGAGGCGATCCGGCGAAAGGTGCTCGTCGCACTATCGATCGCTGTAGTCGTTCTTGGCGTGGCTGCCTTCAGCTTGTCATTTGATGCTCTGCGAGATCTGGCAGTCGCTTCCGGGATCGAGGAGCGTTTGGCATGGATCTGGCCGCTGGTTGTGGACGGTTTCATCTGCGTGGCCACGGTCGCCGCTGTATTGCTGCGGCCGCGTGGTTGGCGTATCGCGTGGTACCCCTGGGTGACGCTCGCGATCGCGGCATCCGTGAGCGTTGCGGGCAATGCCCTGCACGCGGCGTCGCACGCTGACCTGTCCCGGGTGTCGCTATTAGTGGCGACGCTGGTCAGTGCTGTCCCGCCGGCGGCGTTGCTGTGTGCATCGCACATGCTCGTTGTGCTGCTTGCTCCTGCAGCCGAGCCGCGCCGGGACACACGCGGAGACGGGCAGACGTGGCGAGGCGTCGATGTGAGCGATGGCGTCTCCGGTGGCGGGGAAGACCACGGCGTCGTGCGGGATGACCTTCCGGACGGGTTGGGCGGGACGGACGCCGTTCCACGCCCTCACCAGCGGACTAGTGAGACGCGGCGAGTGCGGCCCACCCTGGAAGACCTGAGCGTCTGGTTACAAGAGGAACGCGAAGCGGGTCATGCGGTGACTGGAGCGATGGTGGCTGAACGCTACGGGGTATCGCCTTCTACGGGCCGGCGGTGGCTGCAAGCCGTTAGAGATGGCGAGTCCCATTTCGCCGAGCCGACGGTAAGCCGGCGCTTCGTTGCCGCCGACGTTCGTTTGGCGGCCAATGCCAACGGAGCGCCGCCGGAGGCGTCGTGATGGGCATGGTCCTGGAGCGCCGCGCGACGTCGGCTGAGCAGGCGTTGCGGTCCCAATTGGCCCCTTGCGGAATCGCGGCAGGCTGTGCAAGATCATTTAAGTGTCATGACAGTTGGAAGAACACGATCTTTCAACGGGTCATTGACCAGGTGTCTGACGCTCAGGGAGGGGCGCCAGGCGGCTGAGGGGAGATACATGATGAGCCGGTGGGTGGATCGCATCTGCGGATTCGTTCCTCTTGTGCGGGCGAGACAAGCATGATGCCCAAGACGGCCGCGCATGATGTAGGCGATCAAGGCGTTGGTTCGGCGCCCAACGGCCACACCGGCTTGCTGGATGTTCGTGAACGCGGAACGGCTGCACGAGTGCGGTACTCGCGACGGCGCGGACTCATTGGGCTGGGCGTCGCATTTCTGGCCTTGGGCGGTGGCGGTGCCTATGTGCTCGCCGAACGGGCCAGCGACGCGGTCGAGGTGATCGCGATGATGGCGGACGTGCCTAGGGGGCACGTCATCAGCGAACATGACTTGACCACCGCTTCAGCGATGCCGGATCCGGCCTTGGCGCCGATTCCCGCCTCGCGCATTCCTGAGATCGTCGGTCAACGCGCCGCGGCGGACCTGTCGCGGGGGAGCCTGCTCACTGACGAGTCCGTAACTACTCAGATGCTGCCAGCGGCGGGTGAAACAGTTGTTGGCGTTGCCGTCACAGAGGCGCAGCTGCCAACTGAGCCAATTGCTCCGGGCTCACGCGTGCGGATCTTCGATACACCGAATGCGGGAGACGATCCGCCGGCGACGACGCCGGACTCGATCGCCGCGTCGGTTGTGAGTGTCACCAGCGACGTCACGACGGGCCACATCGTCGTCAATGTTTTGGTTCGTAGCAACGTGGCCGGTGATCTTGTCGCGCGGGTTGCCACTGGTCGTGTCGGAATCGTCTTGGACTCGCTGGAGGAGGACGGTGACGGGTTGTGACGGTTTTGGCCTTGACGTCAACACGTGGCGCCCCGGGTGTGACGACGCTGGCACTTGCGTTGACGCTCGCCTGGCCGCGGCCTGCGCTGCTCGTGGAGGGCGATGTCTCGGGAAGTTCGAGCATTAATGCAGGTCACCTGCGAGGTGAGGCCGAGCCGGCACCGAATATGGTCGATCTCGCCATAGCGGCCCGGAACAATGCTCTGAACCTCGCCACCTTGCGTGGTGTCACACGCGAGTTGCCACTTGATTCTGACCGGCTGGTGTTGCCAGGGCTGGCGAATTCCGCGCAGCGCGCGACCTTGACGAAGGACTTCTGGGAGGCGTTGGCGGCTCTTCTCGTCACGTTGCCCAGCCACGGGATCGACGTGGTGATCGACGCCGGACGGGTCGGCATGCGCGAGGCGCCGAAGGCGCTGGTCGATCGGGCGACGTTGTCCGCGGTGGTCACGCGGAGCAAGCTCGATCACATCGTGTCTTTAGCTGCGAACGCTGCTGAGCTCCGTGGTGACGCCGACGTGGCGAACGACCGGGTAGGGGCGATCGTTGTCGGCGAGGGCCAGCCGCATTCATCGAAAGACGTAGGCCGGGCCACCGGCCTACCTGTGTGGGCCACGGTTGCCTGGGATCCGGTCAATGCGGATCGGCTATCCGGCGGCAAGGAGATCACCAGCCGGACTCGTTTTGAGAAGTCGCCGCTGATGCGAAGCGTCCGATCGGCGATCAGCGAGCTGAACCGTGTTGCCCAACGACGCGAGTACGTGCTGAACGGGCGAGGCGGCCGGCCATGACGACGACGCCGGGTACCGACATCACTGATCTGCCGATCTTGCGGCATGCGGCGACCGGGCATGGGACGCCTGGGCCAGGAGCACGTGATAACTCCTCATCACCCGGCAATGGTGTCGGTTCCGGCCACGTCAATGGCTCTCGGCCGCGACCACCAGGCTCGAGTAAGCGGTCAGGCGGTGCGCAGGGCAGCGATCTCGATTGGGCACAGATCCGAAGCTTCCGCCGAGTAGCGGCAGACCGGCTCGCGGATCGGCTGCGCGACAGCGATGGTGTGAGCGAAGAGCATCGGCGCAATGTGGCCCGGCAGATTGTCAGTGAGCTACTGGACGAACACGTCCGTGCCGCTTACCAGGCAGGGGATCAGAGCATCACCCCTGACAGTCAGGCTGCAATGGAGAAAGCGATCTTCGACGCTCTGCTCGGGTTGGGCAGATTGCAGCCCTTGGTTGACGATCCTGAACTGGAAAACATCGAGGTATTCGGTTGCGAGAAGGTCGTCACCCTGGACCAGTACGGGCGAGTGGAGGAGCTCCCGCCGGTTGCCGACAGTGAAGAAGAACTGCGCGAGATGGTGGCGAATCTCGCCAGCCACGGCGGCACGACGGAACGGACATTCACCGAGAACAGTCCGATCTTGCATCTGAATCTGCACGGTGGACACCGGCTGGCAGCAATCGGATGGTTAGCTACCCAGACCGTCATTAATATCCGGCGGCACCGGTTGATCAACGTCACCATTGACGAGCTCGTCGGTGAATATCACACGTTGACCCCGGAGCTGGCAGCGTTCCTTTGCGCCGCAGTGCAGGCGCGGCGGAGCATCTTGGTCGCGGGGGAGCCGAACACAGGTAAAACCACCCTGCTGCGAGCACTCACACAGGTGATTGATCCGGGTGAGAAGATCGCCACCTTCGAGACCGAGCACGAGCTTCATCTCGATGAGCTGCGTTCCTCCAGCATCCGCCGCCCGATCGCGTTGGCCGCGCGGCCGGGAAGTGGTGAGCAGGGGCCGGACGGACGTCCGGTTGGCGAGGTCACCCTGGACGACCTCCTCGAGGCTGCGCTGAGGCTGAATCTGGACCGCATGCTGGTGGGCGAGATCCGCGGACCTGAGGCGTTGCCCATGCTTAAAGTGGCTCAAGCAGGGGCGGGTTCGCTGTCGACCATTCACGCTCGCAATGCCCGAGACGCCATTGAGCGGCTTGCCACCTGCCTTCTGGAAGCTGGTCCACACATCACTGACGTGCTGGCACATCGGCTGTTGGCACACCATGTCGACCTGATCGTGCATATCAAGCTCCGTGCTAACCGTGGCGGCGATGGGCAGGTCAAGCAACGCCGCTACGTGGACGAGGTCATCGCACTGGAACCCGGCGAGCGGGGCATGCCGGCCGTCACCGATGTGTTCACCGCTGGCCCGAACGGTGTGGCCATGCCCGGCACACCGCCGCCCTGGATCGGTGAACTGGCTGATCATGGCTACCGGCCTTCCCAGGAATGGCCATGAACCCGCCGGTAGCTGCGCTTCTCGCTGTCACAACCTTGGGCGGCTTGTGGCTGATTGTTGCCGGACTCATTCCGGTGCCTGAGAGCGACGTTGCACGTGGTCGGGACCGCCTGAACCGACGATTGCGGGCGGTGCGCGGCCAAACACCTGCCCAGCGTCGCCGACGAGCCCTGCTCGGGGCGGGATGCGGCGCCGGTGTATTGATCTGGCTGCTGACCGGCTGGCTCCTTGCCGTCCCTGCGGTGCCAGCAGCGATCGTCGGCTTGCCGGTGCTACTGCAGACTTCTGCTGACAAACAGGAGATCGCCCGCCTTGAGGCTATGAGCGCCTGGACGCGTGATCTTGCAGGCGTGATCGGTGCGGGCATTGGCATCGAGCAAGCCATCCGAACGAGCCTGGCCACGGTTCCGCCACCCATCCGAGCCGAGGTTGGGCGGCTGGTAGCCCGGATTCAAGCCCGCTGGGAGACTCCCGACGCACTTCGTGCGTGGGCGGACGACATCGATGACGCGACCGGCGATCTGATCGCGTCCGCGCTTGTCCTCGGTGCACAACGACGTGGCGCCCAGTTGGCCAAGGTTCTGACCGGGTTGGCTGACACGGTCGCCGACGACGTGCGCATGCGACGCAACGTGGCCGCGGAACAAGCCAAGCCACGCGCCAATGCACGCGTGATCACGCTCATCACTGTCTGTGGCCTGGCGTTCCTCTTCGTGACCCCGTACTCCGAGCCGTACGGCACCACCTTGGGCCAAGCCGTCCTTGCGGTGTATCTCAGCCTGTACGTCGGGTGCTTGATGTGGTTGCGAAGCATTACCCGTTCGCCGCGGCAGACTCGCATCCTCGATCTCGAGGTCCGACAGACGGTCGGGGGTGGACTTTCGTGATGACTCAGACGACGATCGCTGCCGGCCTCGTGGCCGGGCTCGGAGCGTTCATGGTTGTCCGGGAATTCCGACCCAGATACCCGCATCCCGTCGACGCCGCCGCCAGGCTGACCAACACACACCGGATCGCACCGCTGGCAAGGAGCGCTGGCGTCTCGGTACCCGAACGCCTCGGCGGCGCCTTGTTGAGACGGGGCTGGTCGTCAACGCTGATGCGCATACCACATCGCGATTTATCCCTGTTGGGAATGAGCGTGAGCCGGTTCCTCGGGGAACGCGCCGTATTAGCGATGCTGGGCTTGGCCTCCCCGACCGTCGCTGCGCTGACGGCATCCCTGGCGGGCTGGACACCGCCCGTCGTCGTACCCGCAGTGTTCAGTCTCGCCGCCGCGGCCGGCCTATCCCTCATCCCGTATTTCATGGTGGCGAACCAGGCCAACCGTGCCAGAGCAGAGTTCGCGCGGGCCATGACCTGTTTCGTCGATCTCGTCGCACTTGAACGCGCGGGCGGCGCCGGTCCAATCCAAGCGCTCGAACACGCCGCGAGCGTGGGCGATTCATGGGTATTCCGCAGGCTGCGAGACGAACTTGCACGTGCTAGATACCGCGGCACACCAGCGTGGGAGGCGCTTCGCCACGTCGGAGAGGAGCTTCGCCTGCCCGAACTGGTCAAGGTCGGTGACGTCATGAAACTCGCCGGGGTCGAGGGCGCAACCGTCTACGGCAACCTGCGTGCGCGTGCCCAAGACATGCGGGCCGAGTTGCTGGCTCACGACAAGGCTCAAGCCGGTGTCCGTACCGAACGCGCGACGGCCCCCGTCGCGGTGACCTCGATCGTATTTCTGCTCATCATCGCTACCCCGATGGCGCTCGCCATCCAATAGCCCCGAAACACCGACACGAGAGGTAGACGACACACCGCCACCAACTGACACCGTTCCGAGGGGAAGATCTCCATGTCCGACCGCATCCTGACCGTCACGACCCGGCTCGCTGAATTCGGTGTCCGCATAGGCGATCGTCTGGCGAGCGCACGACGAGAGAAGGGCGCATCCGCGCTCGAATACGTCATCGTCGCAGCCATCCTTTTCCCGATAGTGGTGGCCGCGGCCGTATGGATTGGCAGCGTGATCTCTAGCCGTTCCGAAGAGATCCAACCGTAAACGGCCATGACTCTTCGACGGCGGGAACGCGGCGCGATCGCACTGGAATCAGTGATCATCTGGCCAACGGTCATTCTCGCGCTCGTGGTCGTCATGCAAGGTGCGCTGTGGTTTCACGCCCGCAACGTGGCTTTGGGAGCGGCTCAGGAGGGTGCTCGAGTCGCGTCGGCCGAATCCCGGGGCGACGGCGCGGCCCGCGCCGCGTCGTTCATTGCCGATGCTGGCGGGACATCGGTGATGACGGTGAAGAGCGTCACCCAGAGCGATGGCGCAACGACGGTCACAGTGACGGTGACTGGTCGCGCGCCATCGCTCGTGCCGGGCTTGTCCGGCCCAAAGGTCAGCCACAGCGCGACGGCACCATTGAAGGGGTGGACGACGCGATGAGCCGGCGACGTCAACCACTCGGCGGGGAGCGTGGATCGGCAGCGCTGGAATGGGCTGCGTGCCTGCCAGGGGTGCTCCTCGTCATCGCTGTCATTGCGCTGGCCGGCCGAGTCAGCACAACGGCCGGGGCAGTCGAACAGGCAGCCAACGATGCAGCCCGCGCAGCCTCCATAGCTCGCACACCTTCAGAAGCCGTAGCCGAAGCCCGCGCCACGGCGCACATGTCGCTCACCGGCCAGGGGATCGACTGCCTGTCCACGGGGATCGATGTAGACACATCAGGGTTCCACCGTCCGGCGGGTCAGCACGCCACGGTCGCGGTCACCATCACATGCCCCATCCGGGTGATGGACCTCCCGATACCCGGGATCACCGAGCGGGTAGCCACCTCGACCGGGACCAGCCCTATCGACACCTACCGGCAGCGGTGATCATTATGACCAGGCAAACACGAAGCGGGTCCGGGGAACGTGGCGCGGTCAGCCTGGCCGTCACCGTTCTCGCGATCGCTCTGATCGCGCTCATCGGCCTTGTGCACGACGGCGGCCTCAAGGTACAAGCCATGCAACGGGCGGACAATGCCGCCGCCGAAGCCGCACGCGCAGCCGGGCAGCACATCACCGGTAATGATCTGCTCGGAGGCATAGGACTCGATCGCGCGGCAGCGGTCGCTGCCGCGAGTAGCTACCTGAAACAAGCTGGCATCCACGGCACCGTCGCCATCAGCGGCGACACCATCACCGTGACGACCCAAACCACTGAGCCCACAGTATGGCTGTCGATCATCGGCGTCTCCTCCGTGACCGGGCGGGGTCAGGCCACAGTCCGGATCGGCGAGGACATATGAAACAGCAGATGGAGTCGGAGAACGATATGAACCTTCGGAATGTCCTCGTGGCGATGGCGTGCTCGATGGCTGTGCTCCTGGCTGGTTGCGCACAGGATGTCGACGACGCAGCGCCGGTGCCCACCGATGGCCAGACCGATGAGCGGGCCGAGGTGACCACACCGGCGCTCACGGCTCCGCCCACCACCTCACCAGAGGATGAAGCGGAACAGCAGATCCAGGGTGTTCTGGAGGACTTCGTCGCCGATTGGGACAACTACCGAGCGACAACCAGCGACTACCACGCAGATGACGAGGGGCAATGGGTCGTTGACCTTGTCGATTCGTGGCCACTCGATCTCGACGCCTACAACCTTCTGTTGGACTGGGCCGGCCGTTGGAGCACTGCAGGCATGGAACTGCGAGGTGAGTCGATGATCGTGAGCCACGACGTCGTGGTCATCGGGTCCGAAGACGGTGAACCAGAGCATGCGGAGTCAGAGGCATGTCTGGACATGACCGAGCTGGAGCCATTCGACTACGACGGACAGGCCGTCGACCTGGCCGATGACGCCACCCAGTACCAGGCCTGGAACATCACGTGGGCCAATGTCCCGGATGCTGGTTGGACCCTGATAGACATCGACGTCACCGTGGACGAGCCGTGCGAGGCTTGATCGTGGCCCTGACGATGGCATCAACCGTGGCTATCGCGCACACCGCCCATGCAGCCGAGGAATCGTCGACTGAGTACGGGTGCGAGGACGGGCAGTACTACAACGGGTTTCAATGCGTGCCCGAGGACGACGAGGAACAAGAAACCACGGGCTGCAGTCAGAATGAGCCCACGGTCCCGGACATCCCGTGCACCGGACCGTTCGGCCCGTTCGATCCGTCATTTGATCGGTATGTACGGCCGGTTCCCGACGACGAGATCGGGCGCTACGCACCGGATGGCATCTACGGCTGCCCAGGTTGTCTTCACGACGGCATATGGGAGAACTACCCCGACGGCTGGATCTATCAGTTGCACATGCATATAGGCCACAACACCGGAACACCGTCGCCGTACCAGCTCGATCGGGTGGTGTGGCTGGGAGAGCCACCTGGATTGCCGCCCGTCGATTCCGCTGTGCTGGCCCAGCAGATCCTCGACGACATGGACCTGGAGCCTGCAGAGGTAGGTATAGCGCCGCGGCCGATCGACGAGGACCCCGGGTCAATGGGACTGGTCGGCGCACCCGTCTGGATGTGGGTCGTCGATCCGTCTCCGCAGACCTGGGGCCCCATCACCGACTCAGCGTCGGAGCGGGGTACCACGGTGACGGTGACAGCTGCGGTTGAGGATGCCGAATGGGATATGGGCGATGGCCGCCGTCATGTATGTACCGAGCCGGGTACACCGTACGAGGCGCGCATGGGTGTGCGCGATTCGCCTACGTGCGGCCATCGCTATGAACAGACCAGCGGTTCGAAGCCAGGCCAGGCCTACGTGGTCAGTGTGACGACCCGGTGGATCGCTACGTGGGAATCGTCCACGGGCGAGACCGGGGAACTCGATGTCGATCCGCTGACGTCCACTGCGCAAATCCGAATCGGCGAGCGGCAACTCATCGAACAGTGAGCCGCGCTACGGCAAACCATCGGAATTCTCACCGGGCGACAGGGAGGTGCCACGTGCGTATGACCGGCACGAGCCAACACGCGCGCGGAGCTGAAGTCTTGCGTGGCCTCCTGGCCCTGTTCGTTCTGTCATCCATGCTGGGCGCCATTCCGTACGGCTTGTGGCGGATCGGCGGACGGCCTTGGCCATCCGAGATCCCGAACCTCGACGAGGTCACCACTGCGCTGACGAGGCCAGACGACGGGTCTATGTTCATCTCCGCCCTGTTGATCGCCGGATGGATCGGATGGGCGGCGTTCGCCATCGCCGTACTGGTCGAGGTACCTGCTGCGCTGCGGGGAGTGCGAGCGCCGAAGATTCCCGCGCTGGGTGCACAACAGCGCATCGCTGCTGTCCTGGTCTCTGCGGTGCTGGGAATGCTTGCCGTCGGCCCAGCCGCCATGGCCGGGTCACCATCGGCGGCGACCACGATGCTTGTCGCGGCGGAAGACTGGCGGCCCGTCCCGCCGGTCCGGCCTGCCGAGCTCGAAACTGAACCACCTGTGCCCGACGCGCCACTCGACGAGAGCGAGGAATCAGACGGTACCGGCCCGGAAACCGACACCCACGACGTGGAGGAGGCTGATCACTCGATACATCGGGTAGAGCGTGGTGACACGCTCTGGGACATCGCCGGCGAACATCTCGATGATCCGACCCGATGGCCAGAGATCGCGGAAGCTTCCGCCGACACAATCCAGCCGGACGGTCGCCGTCTCACCAACCCGGACCTGATCTATCCCGGGTGGAACCTCACCGTGCCGATCGAGGTATCAGACCTGGGCCAGCACGTACCCGACACCGGAGAGGCCACCACCAGTGGTGACGACGTGATCGGCAGCGACGCCACGACTCCCTCGGCGAAGGTTGCCGACGCCCGAACGCCGGTCGAGCCGCACGCGACGATGGCGGCAACCGCAGAAGACTGTGAAGATCCAGCGGCGGACGAACTCTCCCCGGACGAACTCTCGCAGGCCGGACATGGCGAGGAAACTGATGCCGACTCAGATGTGTTGGGCGTCGTTCGAACCACGGCGGGAGTTGGTGCGTTGCTCGCCGCGGGTGTCATTGCTCTTCTCACGACTCGTCGTGCGTTGCGACAGCGCCACCGAAAGCCAGGCCAACGGCTCGTCCCACCGGGACCCGTGGGAACGGCTGCCGAGATCGAGCTGCGCCACGTCGCGGACCTCATGAGTCTCGAGTTCATCGATCGAGCACTGCGCATGCTCGCCCGTAATCTCGCTGAGCAACACCGGGCTCCGCCGATAGTCCGCGCAGCGCGCCTCGCCCACGATCAGTTCGAGCTTCACCTAGATACCCCGGCGCCCGCACCAGAGCCATGGGTCAGCACCGACGACGACGCAGTCTGGATGCTCACACCTGACCGGATCGGCTCGCTGGTGGCGGGCGAGGCTGAGCATTGGCCGGCGCCATATCCGAGCCTGGTCACTATTGGCCACGATGCCGACGATGCGCACATCCTGCTCGATCTCGAACACATCGGGATGCTGCACGTGAGCGGCAATGACGACAATGTGCGCGCGTTCATGGCGGCCTTGGCTGCCGAGTATGCGACCTCCCGTCTCGCCGACGACGTCCAAATCACGCTCGTCGATCACGCCGTGTCAGAGCCACTGCAAACGGGCCGCACCAGGCGAGTCGATCCGCAAGATGTGAGCGTGCTCGTGCAGGAACTCACGGCTCGGGCCCAGCTCAACCGAGACCTTGTTCAGGAGAGCGGAGTATCCAGCCTCACCGAGGCACGGACCAGGTTAGAGGGAGAGTGGACACCGGAGATCGTCCTCGTGGCCACGCAGCTAAACGATCAGCATTGGACACAACTCGCGCGGCTGAGCGGTCAGAAAGCCCACGCCGCCATCGCCGTCGTGACCAACGACCCGACCTGCAGCGGCGAATGGACCATTCGAGTGGCAAGCGCAGATGAAGCGATCCTGGAGCCCTGGGGAGTCACCCTGCGACCACAACAGATAAACCGCGCCACCGAGCAACAGGTCGCTGACCTCATTGCCTCCGCTGACGCTGAATCTGTCGGCGCAGCTCAGGCAGAGCTCGGTCTTCACGAGATACCGCTGGACGAGGGCGAAGACCGCACTGAACTTGCTCTTCACCCGAGTGGCGGGCAGCAGGAGTCAGACGGTACACCTGGGCTCCCGCAACGGGCCGACATGACGGTGACTACCGTCGAGCACCCTCGCATCTTGTTGCTCGGTGAACCAGACGTCATCGGGGCTTTCGGCCCACTCGATCCGAGTAAGCGAGGACAGGCGGTCCAGGTTGCCGCGTACCTGGCGTTGCGGCCAGGCCGCCGCGGCGTGGCCATGGATGAAGCCATCTGGCCCGGACGCCGGCAAGCCAGCGCCACACGCGCCACCGCAGTTTCAACGCTTCGCCGGTGGCTCGGCGCGCACCCATCTGGGCAGGCATATCTACCTCCGACAACCAACACCTACGCACTGCATCCAGCCATCCGATCAGATTGGGACGACTGGCGCGAGCTGCTGCGCGACGGACCACAATCGACAAGCACCGAGAACCTGCAGCAAGCCTTGGATCTTGTGCGGGCACGCCCCTTGTCCGGGGTACGCAGCGGCTCGTACGCGTGGGCCGACATGCACGTGCAGGAGATGATCGCCGAGATCGTCGACGCCTGCCACGAGCTGGCCGAGCGCGCCCTGAGGAACGGCGACTTCCGAGGTGCACAACGCGCGGCACTGCGCGGACTGGACATCGAACCAGGTTGTGAACTGCTGTGGCGAGACCGCCTCAAAGCCGAGACTCGTCTTGGTACCCGTGCCAGCGTCCTAGCACTCATAGCGAAGCTGCGCGACTTCGCGGACGAGCTGGGCGGCGACCTGGAAGACGAGAGCGTCGCGTTGATCGAGGAAATCGAGCGATCAACCACAGCGACGTCGCGTAGCTAGGCATGGGTGCCGACGGTGAGGGAGCGTGCGCGCTTCAGCGACTCCCAGGTAGTGAGCGCACACGAGGATCAGGGGCGCGACGTTAAGGACTGAGGAGCGTGGTCATGGCAGCTGCGTTGTCTGTCGACGAGATCAGAACCTTTCCGGCCGCCGTGCCCTTGGTGGACGCCGGCAGGGCCTTCGGGCTTGGGCGCACGAAGACTCACGAGCTTGCACGCGCCGGAGAATTCCCCGTGCCATTGATCAAGATCGGTAGTAGCTATCGAGCCCGCCGCTCCGACATCCTCGACGCACTTGGCATCGTCGACGCTGAGCCCGCCGCGACCGCTTCTTGACATGGAAGCGTTGGCGCGGTGAACGTATGTGCCCCTCGTGGGCGGCCGCCGCATTACCTGGGTGAGCCGGAAGGTTCTGGAGGACGTCAGCGAGTCCGTCAGCGAGCCGTCGCTGAGCAGGACACGACGGCGTATCCGCCGCTGGATGTGTTCGCGGAGACATACACGCCGTCAACGCTGATCTTGCACGTGATGGACCGTAGCTGCCATTGTTTTGCGCCACGATGCCCACGGTAGGGCCGCGTGCGAAGTGGTAACCGACGCCTGGCACGGTCGCATCCCGGCGTTTCATTGGTAGATCCGGGCTGGCCTGGACCTACCTGTCGGCGTCGTCATTTGGAACGACGGAGCCGGCGACCTGACAGGTGGAAACACTTCATCCCTGGATCTTCTTCCCATAGGCTGACACAATGTGCGCGCGGGTCGCGGAGGGGCGACTTGTAGGGGGCGGAGCTCGTCAAGAGTCAGGGGAGCCAATAGGGTGAGTCCGCGGCCACACCTAGAGGTAATCGATGGCGGCTGCCGCTTTCTCTGGGTGTCCTCGCATGCTCGCCGTGAGGCGATTGAGTTGATGCGCCTCGACCCTCACGCGCCGATTGAAGTCGACGCGATGATTGCGAAGGCCGAGCAGGGTGTCCTGCGACCTAACAAGGACTACAAGCGGATGGCTACCGATCCCCTGATTCTGGAGCTAACCGTCAACAGCGTGAGCCCTAGGCTGAGGCTCTACTTCAGTGAGTGCCAAGATGGCGCTCAGGCGCTTGCGGTTGGACTGTTGCTCGCGCGTAAGCCCACCGGCACCCTGAGCGTTCAGCGAGCTCAGCAGAACCAGCAGGTCCAAGTCGCTGCCCAAAGATTTGAGGCCTGGCGACCTAGTGACGACAAGCAGGTATGAGGTTATCCTCTTAGACATGGAGGGGATCGAGAACACAGACAGGGTTGGTCTCGACCGTAGCGATCCTAACGTCGCGTTGCGCATCCGGCAGGCCAACATTGACCTCGAGCTAGTTGATGAACTTAGGCGCCTGCGAGAGCAACTTGGTCTCAGTCAGGCGCAAGTTGCGAAGGCTATGGGACGGCATCAGACTGTGGTGTCCACGTTGGAGACGCTAGGTAGCGATCCTCGTTGGTCCTCTATTCGACGCTACGCAGGTGCGCTAGGGGTCTGTATAAACTGGCGAATCGAGATGCAGTCTGGCCTTAGCGACTTGCTCGCTCGCGAACTAAGGGACTGCGACAACGAGACGCAGTCTGATGCGGGCATAGTCTCCAGTCTGCTTGAGCGGAGCGAACATGAGCAGCGGAGTGCAGGTGCAGGAACAGCAAGCCATTGATTGGGTGCCTCGATGGGAGCGCTCAATAGTCCTAAATGTCCGCGCGGTCTACGGGGGTGGTGAGGACACTCAAACCACCTTGGCTCTCGGTTACACGGTTGCCAAGAGCCAAGAGGACCCGTCGAGGTGCGTGTTCCTCGTACACGCTCGCTTGCTTCACGAGCAACCACACGCGAGCGTGTCTATCGCTCTTGGGCTCCTTAGCGAGGAGGCTGAAACTGCGATTCTTGGCTCCGTCACAGACATGCAGTTGCGAGAGCTGACAGAGCGCTATGCCCTCAAATTGCTTTATGACCGTGCTCGCCAGGCGGCCGTTACGGCGGCTTCCCTCATCGATGCAAGCCTGTCTATCTCACCCTTCCAACCCGACGAGGTTGTGTGGCGGGATGACGAGCCAAACGGAGAAGACTAAAGTCCTACGGGTCTGCTGCACGAGTAGGTGACATTCGATCTGGCTTGCCTCGTGGCGGCCTGGAAGGATGTCGTTGTGCCCAAGCCTTATCCCCAAGAGTTCCGTGATGACGTCGTGCGTGTCGCGCGGAATCGTGAGCCCGGTGTGACGATCGAGCAGATCGCGAAGGACTTTGGGGTCCATCCGATGACGTTGCAGAAGTGGCTGCGATATTCCGATATCGATGACGGTGCGAAGCCCGGCCAGACCCGTTCGGAGTCGGCTGAGCTGCGGGAGGCACGTAAGCGGATCCGGCTGCTGGAGCAGGAGAACGAGGTGTTGCGGCGGGCGGCGGCGTATCTATCGCAGGCGAACCTGCCATCAAAAGGTTCTACCCGCTCGTGAGAGAGCTCGCCGCTGACGGGGTGCCCGTGGCGGTGACGTGCCGGGTTCTGAAGCTCTCTCGTCAGCCCTACTACCGGTGGCTGGCAGACCCCGTCACCGTCAGCGAGGTAGTCGAGGCGTATCGCGCGAACGCGTTGTTCGACGCCCACAAAGACGATCCCGAGTTCGGCTACCGGCTCCTCGCGGACGAGGCCCGTGAGGTCGGTGAGTCGATGGCCGACCGCACCGCGTGGCGGATCTCATCCGAGAACGGCTGGTGGAGCGCGTTCGGGAAGCGCAAGGCTCGCGGCAAGGGCAAGAAAGCAGGCCCGCCGGGGGCCGCCTGCAGGGCCGGCTACGACGCCATCTGCGTACCGGGAGGCGCCGAAGATCGACGATCACACTGCGCCAAATCCACCGGAGAAGCCGGACACCTGATGCGATGCCGCCGAGCGCGAACCGGAACAGCACGACAAGAAGATGAGCAACTTACTCTCCACCAATTCGCATGAGCTGATGCCGGACTCCACCACCATCCGAACAGCGCGCTCACGCAGCTCCCGGGGACAATTCGAGCGAGGTGCCATGACTTCGGGTCTGCTGCACGGACGGACTGCTGCAAGAATCGCAGTCATGTGGACATTCGACTGGCACTCCGATGTGCTTGAGCTTGAGCCGCTAGCAGGGCCCGAAGGATTGGCTGCCCTTGGCTGTCGCTGGCACTGAGCGCACTCTTCGGAGCCCAGTCGGCTATGCGCAGGAGTTTGCGAGGTCGGCCACTGTGATGGGTAAGTCGACCCGCTTGCCGTCGCGCGAGGTCGAAATAACGGAGCCACAGGCAATAGCATCGACGCCATCCTCGATGAATACCCGTATCTGAAAAGCCGAGGATATGCGCCAGGCGGAGGCCTACTCGCCTTCTCTATGTCAGCCGTACATGTGAGGATAGTCACAACCTAGGACAGCGAGGGATCGAAAATGGGTGACTCCAAGTTGAACAAGAAGGGCTTGGCTGATCTAGAGAAGAACATCAGGCAGGAGCTCAAGAAAGCCGAGGCGGAGGCCAACAAGGCCGCAGGGCGTGAGACGACACCGGAGGCGAAGGCCCGCGTATTTGCTCGGGTACTGCGCAGTCACGGGGTCGAGGACGTGAACGAGGCAGAACTGCGGCGAAAATTCAGTGGCTAGCGTCCTCTCCTGCCTACTTGGCAATCGCGATCAGTGGGAAGGAAACGTCGCACTGGTTCCTCAGCCGAGCAACACTCACGACCCTGAGGCCGTCGGTGTCGTTCATGTCCGCGGTCAGATCGGATTCCTATCCGAGTCTTCGCGGATAAGGCGAGTCAGGACCTCCCGCAGGGCGCTCCGGGACAGTTCTCCTGCTCCGTCTGTGCCGGGCGGCGCCCTCGGGGCACACCGCGCTGCTGAGCCCAGCTGGTACTACTTCCTCACACGAGCCGTCCGCAACGTCCCGCCAACGCTGACATCGTCTGAGCCGCGGCGGACGAGTAGTCGTCATCGTGGCTTAACTGGCCACTCACGCAGCGCCCGAAGATGCCGACTTGCCATCTTCAGACTCTGCGAGGCAAGCCTTCTCGGAAGGGGTGAGGGGCGGCCGTCCCGGTATCTCTGTCTGGCGACGGATGTATTCCTCTTCCGAGGGCCGGTCCTGCAGCCACGGCCACTCTGCGCCGCGCGGATAGTCCGTCTCGATTGCGTCGTTGAGTCCTAACTCAGCTCGCATGGCGTTCCTGAGCACCCCCAGGAGGTCCTGCGCACGAAACCATCCGGGGTAGTAGTTGACGAATGGACCTCGCTTCTCCAAAACTACGGTGATCTCCATCAGGGCACCCGAGACCCCATCTGCGAGGTCAGCCACCCCACTGCCCGCGACCAGTTGCACATCGCTCAGCGCAGGTTGAATCTGATCATTCCAGCGGCCGAAGTAGTCCATCAGACCGTCCGCCATGAAGGCTTCATCCTCGTCGGCAACCTTCTCGTCGCCGCGGTATGGCAGGAAGACAGCGACGCCGTCGATCTCGCGAAGCATGGACTGGCTGAGCACCAGGAACGCCGCATAGACCCGCCGTCGATCAGCGAGCCAACGACGATCATCTTCAGCGGCCAAGCGCCGCCGTTCCGCAGAGCGCCCCAACCACGTCGTCATCACGACGCCGACGATCGTGCCGGTGACGCCGATGCCGCCAGCAACCACGACGGCGAGCAACTCAGGACTCACAAGACGAGATTAAGCCGTCAGGTCGCCTCTCCGGGTGAAGGCTCTTCGCCCACGCTCGATACGCCCCCTGCACACCGACTACTGGCTTGGCATCTGGTCCCAGGTTTCGCCGTCGAGGTGACGTCCGAGAGACTTGGGGGAGCGGCCTCCCCATTGCTTGAAGAAGAATGGCACGCCGGCAATTACGCAGGCGTCGCGGATGCCCCGTACCCAGCGGATGTCTACCGGCCGGTAGTTCACGCCTGACTCGCCGCCCGCGATGACCCAATCCATTTCTGTCAGATCTAGCTCGTCGAGGGGCCCGAGCAACGGTTCGCAGGAGAGGAACCGCACGATGGCGGGGATCTGGCGTAGATGGTCCGCGCGACGGGCCACGTCCATGTGCTCGATCGAGACTCCGAGCCACACGTTTGGCGGCCATCGGAGCTGATCGGCGATTCGTGCTGCACGGAGTGGTCGCTTCGTCAGGACTTGGTACGTGTGTTGAGGCGTGTCTGCCATGACGTCGAAGACGTCACGGACGAACGAGGTTGGCACTTTTGCGTGGAACAAGTCACTCATCGAGTTGACGAAGACTGTGCGTGGTGTGCGCCATCGTCTGGGCTGGTCGAGCGAGCCGGGATGGATGGTGACCGCGAACCCTGGACCTGAGGTGCGCGGATCACCGTCTTGTTGGTACTTCTCTGTGCCCATGGCCTTGAGCCGTTTCGCGAGGGCCAAGGCGTAGCAGTTGTCGCAGCCTGCGGAGACCCGATCGCATCCCGTGACGGGATTCCATGTGGCTTCGGTCCATTCGATCCGGGATCGGTCGCTCATCGACGGTCCGCCTGTCGTTGGGCAGCCACAGGAACAGCCTGTCGCGTCACGACTCAACCTTGACGGCGACGCCGTAGTGCGCGGGGAATTCCAGACCGTTGAAGTGCAGGTGGACGAGCTGCTCCTGGACAGTCTGTGGATCCCGGAATCGATCGTCGACAGCCAAAGCGGTGGCGTAGGCGCGGACGGCACCCATTAGCTTGTCGTGCATATCAGTGTCCACGGCACGTGTTCCCGTTGGCGGGGTTCCGGTGCGCTCGACAAGGTGTCCAGGGTGGACTATCACGGGCACGAACTGGTTGGTGCCGGTCAGCGACTGTTCTGCCCAGCGCAGCGAGCCACCGAGCTGGTTGATGTCGCGCTTGGAGATGAGCGCTGCCCGAGCCCCACTCTTGACCTCGATGACAAAGCGGTTGCCGTCTGAGTCGGTCCAGAGAACGTCGCTGCCTTTTCGGATCTGTGCCTCGGGCCGCTGGCCAGAAAATCCGAGGTGGTCAGCTAGTTCGGACCACGCATGCTCGGCCTCTTCCGTCCGCTCGGGGTCCCACTCAAGGTCAGCGATCAGTGCTTCTACGCCGACGCGCAAGTGTCCACCGTCCGTGTAGCGGTCGGCGAGGTACTTTGTAGCGGCTTCGGCTTGCCGGCGAGTGGGGCGCGAGGACTTGAACTCTAGGCCGGAAATGGGGCGCAGAATCGCGGAGTTCGAAGCAGTGGCGCCTGCCAGCAGGGTTTGGGCTCGTATAGGGTCGGTGGCGTGCCTGTATGCCGCCGCCTTTTCGGCGAACCAACCGGCCAGCCGATCATCGTTCAACACTTGCCGGGCGACATTCACCGCGTTGTCTGCGGCGTCTGCGGCGGCCTCGTGCATGCCGCGTACCGCAGCGTCATAGGCTGCACGCTCATGTACCGCGGTGGCGGCCAGCGGAGCGGTTTCGTAGGTGACGTCGAGAAGTGCCTGGCGAGCGGCGGATTTGAAGTCCTCGGCCCCGTCGATGACTTTGCGGATGAGGTCGACAACGCCGTCCATAGTCACGTCACTTCGGCCTTCAAGAATACGGGCGACCTGCCTGGACAGTTCCACCTGCGCCCGCGTCCCCGGGGATAGTCTGCCCCGCACATCTGGGAGGGAGATTAACTCGACGAGCCTGCGGCCCATGACGAGCACTGCGCAGCGATCCTCACGCGACCGGACGCCGCGGCCCATGCCCTGCTCGAAACGCTGAACGTGCCGGGTGATGATCGTGTTCGTATCGCGAAGCGCGGTTGCTTCGCGGCGCTCTGACGCCGACGCGGCCTGCGGCAGGCCGTCGATCACTAGGACGCGGCAAGCGTCGTCCGGAAGGTCGATCCCGTCGTATTGGTTCACGATGACGACGAGGCCGACGGGCTCGGCGCGCAGCCGGGCGACGGCGGCGTCGATCTCGTCTGCCTTCGACACCGTCTCGTTCGCGACCTCGGTCCACCCCTGCGCACGCGCCCAACTCGGCACGAGCACGACGACGTTGTCAGTGACGGCTATGGACGCGATTGCCGTCCGGAGTTCGTTATCTGACAGGTCGGGCACGAGCTGTTGGGGGACGAGCACAAGACGGTCGCCGAGGTCAGCGGCAGAATCGGGCACGATCGGGTTGGCTACGGTCACGGCGTTTGCGGCGAAGTGCGTGACGAGGGCAGAGTCGTTGGCGAGCGTCGCCGTCATGTAGACACGCCTTTTGGCTTCGACGTAGCTCGGGAACTGCTGGATCGGTGGCAGGGGCGAGGCGACTTCGATGCCGTTCGTAGTCAACGTCGCCTCGCATACCGGCAAGTGGTCCTTGAGCAGCGGCCATACCCACTCGAGCATTGGCGAATTTCGCAGAGGATGGAGCACTTTGAGGACCTCGCTGGCCCTGTCCTGCCACGCCCAGAATGGGATACGCATCACGGCGCCGGGCTCACCGGTCTTGATATCCATCAGCTTGGCCGCTCCCTGAGCTTCCAGGTCGTCCTCGAACAGCTCCATTAGCGCTGTGTATGCGTCATCGGCCGATGGGATGAGGATTCGGCTGTACTCCTCAAGCCGCGTGATCGCCGAGTGGGCATCGTCGACGACGACCATCCCGACCTGCTGGGGTGACTCGCTGTCGGCGAGTCCGAACTTAGTCTTGCCGTTGAACAACACCTGCAGGGACGTAATGCATATCGCCTGCCCTTGACGGAACTTGGCGTTGCGCGGGTCCGTGACGGCAGAGAGTCCGAGCCTGCGCGCCTCGGCGGCGGCTCGTTCGGCTAGCTGCGGGGTCAGCGCCAAATAGAGCGCGGGGCCTACGCCGTCGTGCAAGCCCACCTGGAGGATGAGGAGACCGACGATGGTCTTGCCAGTACCGGTGTTCATCTTGACGACCAAGTCAGTTTCATCACGGCGTGGCGACCAGCGGTCCAGGACGGTGGCCTGGACCTGACGCAGGTACCCCAGGCCCTGCTCTTTGCTTGGTAATGCATCGAACAATGCGACGGGTTCGCGTATGGCGTTGAGGTCAGTGCCTGCGGTGATGGTGCTGAAGTCGAACTCCATGTTCATCCTCCGCTTTCGAGGCCTGCGGCTGTGAGCCGCACGCTTCCGCCGAGCCGCACGCGCCCGTCGGTTCCGTCGGCGAGGGCGAGCTTCTTGTCGACGAGTATGTCGAGCTCGGGCTTGACCTGGCTCTCCTTGTATACCGTTCTGTACAGCGCAAACCGGCGGAGATCACTGACGCTGGCGGCATGTTCTTTCGGCTGGTTTCGCAGGTACTGCAATAGCTCTCGTCGCAGTGGCTCGGTAAGGGGCTCGAGCTTGATGTCGAGCAGTTCCTGATCGGGGTCAGCAGGATCGCGGTACTGGACTCCAGAGATAGGGTCGACTTCCCACATCGCCTCCTTCATCTTCTGTAGGCCACGAACGTGTGTTGTGCCGAAGACGAGAAAGAGAGACAGTCCACGCGTGTTCACAAGCTCGAACGTCAGCACATATGAAAACCCGGCATCCTGCAGCACTGTGCGGTACTTGTCCACGACCCACTTGGCCTTGGCGGACTCGGGCTGCTCATCGACGCGGCGCCAATCAGGGTCCCCGAACACGGTGTCGCCGTGACGTATCCTGTCCACTTTGGCCCACCGGATAAAGTGCTGAGGCTCGAAAGTGATGATCACTTCGCTGGAGGGGTTCTGCGCAATCCTGCGCACGAGGTCAAGTTTGACGCTGCCACCGAACGTATCGAGCACGACGAGCATCGGCCGACCCCAGGCATTGTGCTCGGTGAGCAACTCGGTGAGCGTCGGGTCGTAGTCCCCTGTCGCGATGGCAAGGTCGATCCCGTACCGGTCGAGCTGGCGGAGCGGGACGGGCCTCGCCGCCTTCTCCAACTCCTCGCTTAGGCGTTCGGACCGCGATTTCTGACTCTCCACGAACAGGAAGCGCAGATCCCGTGCCCGCGTTCGCAGCGCAGGATCCCGGAGCAACGTCTCCAGGGCGATCACAGGTGAACCCGGCTCACCACCCACATACACACCAGGGCCAGAGAATCCTTCCGCGTAGGTCACATTGCCCTTCCAGCTTTGGATCATGATGGGCATCCACTTGCTGAGGTACTGCCTATAGACCTGGTGCTTGGCGAGGGTGTGCGGTTCGGCTAGCCAGACGACGTTGTCGCCTCCCGTCACACCTCCCCGGGTCATTCGCACCTCCACGTCCGTGCCGGCCTTTTGCAACCTTACTGGTGAATGCGGCCCAGGCTCGACAGCGACGTATCCAGGCGGGGTTGCTACGGCGACAGCCCAGTTCTGGGCGTGCCCGCGGACGCCAATCCGCGGGCACGAAGAGTGCGCGTGTCAACGGCCATTTCGTTCTCCCCGTGGGCGGCCAGCAGATCTCCCCACTGGTGGCCATGAGGTCTTCCCCGGCTGCGGTCAGATCTCTCCCCGCCGTCGGTGTTGTTTGGGTTAGTTGAAGGGTGTCACCCCTTTCCGGTGGTCGCTTGGGTGAGCCGGTAGCTGTCACCTTGAGTTGCCACGATGCGGGCGTGGTGCATGAGGCGGTCGACTGTCGCGGTGGCGAGGGTCTTGGGCATAATTTCGTCGAAGCCCGGGGGGTGCTGCTGACGGCTAGCGAGAGGCGTTCGTAGGCGGCGTCGACTAGCCGGTAGAAGCCTTCGGCGGGGTCTGGGGGAGACCGGTAGTAGCCCGATGTCGTCGATGATGACGAGGTCGGAGCGGAGGATGCGGGCCAGCGCTTTGGCGATGGAGTCGTCGGCGCGGTGGCGCCGGATGAGCGCGCCGAGGTTTTCGATGGTGAACCACGCCATTGTCAGTCCGGCCTCGACGGCGGCTTGGCCGAGTGCTTCGGTGAAGTGGCTTTTGCCGGTGCCTGATGGTCCGCAGATGTACAGGTTCTCGCGTCGGTTGACCCGTTCGAGGGTTTTGAGCGCGTCTTGGGTGGGTCTGGGGATGGAGGATGCGGAGTCGTCCTAGTCGCCGAAGGTCTTGCCGGCTGGGATGGCGGCGCGTTTTCGGCGGGTGTTGAGGTTGGCTCGGTCTCGTCCGGCGGCTTCTTCGGCCAGTAGGACGCGCACGAGTTCGGCCGGGTCCCATCGGGGGCTTAGGCGGTGGGGATCAGGTCCGCGAGGTGGCGGCGGATGTGAGGAAGTTTCAGTCTCCGGGTCAGCTCGATCGCCTCGGCGAGGGGTCGCCGCCAGTGCCGGAGACGGTGGTGCGAAGTGGCGTGTTCATCAGATCGCCTCCTTGCCGTCGGTGGGGCCAGCGGGGTCGGTGGGGACGCCGAAGGAGGCCCAGGCGGAAGTGCCCGGCTGGGAGGCTGTGTGTCTCGTTGGCGCGGGTCGGCTCGGTATCGGTGAGCCCGGCCTGGTAGTCCAGGATCGACAACAAGTCTTTCCGGCAAAACGGCCTGTGGCCGCAGCGGTGCCCAGCGCGCGGTCGACCTGCGTGGGTGAGTGCAGCTTGGCCAGCGCGACGGCCTCGGCCATCTTCGCCCGCACCCGACGGGTGCCCGCGGCGGCGGCCTCGACCAGCCAACTGGCTGCGCTGGGGCCGAGCATCAAGAACGCGGCCTCGGCGGCGTTGTGGGCGGTCGGGGTGCGGTCGGTCTCCTTGTTCTCCCGGGGTGGGTAGTGGGCGTCGTCGATGACCGGGCTGCCCGGGGTGCCGCGGTGGTGGCGGGCGGCCTCGGTCGTGGTGCCGTGGGCCGGGTCGACGGCGGCGATGATCAGCTCGTCGCCGTAGAAACGGGCCCAGACGCGGGTGTCGACCAGCAGGTTGGACACTGAGTAGCGCACACCCTCCACCGAGATCGTGCCGTCCCAGTTCGCCCGGCGGGTGGTGCCGAACGCGGCGGTGAACGCCGCTTTGGGCAGCGGGTGAAGCCGGCTTTGTTCCTCGGCGAGCATCGCCGCCGGGCTCAGCCTGGTGGGTACCACGCACACGATCATCGCCGACGTCGGGGCCGACGATTTCCAGACCGCTCTAGCGCCATCCAAGTACGCAACCTGGCCGAGGTCGGGCTCGTGGTGTTGGGGGCCGAGGGGAGCCCGGAAGTATTGGCAAAGGCCGGTACGAGCCGGATGCTCCGGCTCGTGCCGGCACTCAGAAAGCCTGCTGAGCAGCAGAAACGGCATCGATCGGCATCATGCGTCACTGTCCGGCTGCTCAGTAGACGGACTTACAAACCAGGGGTCGCTGGTTCGAGCCCAGCTGCGCCCACACACAAAGGATGCAGGTCAGGTTCCTGTTTTGGTCAGCCCCGATGGCATTGCATCGCTCATGCATCGCTGCGACACGCCGGCGGACGGGCCGATGTGTCGGCTTCGCGGCCGTGCTTCGGTCCTGTGAGGGCTTCCGCATGCGAGTTGGTGTCCGCGTCTGACGTCATCAGTGGGCCGGCTTGTTGACGGCAAATCAGGATTGTTCGTTCGGCAGATCAGGATCTAATGGCCGACGAATCGGGATCACTCGGTCGGCAAAACAGGAGTAGTGTGGCAGTGTGATTCTTGATGATGCTGGTTACGGGCTGATCGAGCGACACTTGTTGGCCCAGCTGCGTGAGGTCGGCGAGTATGCCCGAATCGTCTTGGTCAACGGTCCACGACAAGCAGGCAAAACAACGCTACTGGAACAGCTGCATGCCGAGCTCGGCGGGTGGTTGCGCTCGATGGACGCCGATGTCGAACGTGCGTCGGCGCGAGCGGATCCCGAAGGGTATGTCATGTCAGCTCCGCGCCCGACGTTCCTGGACGAGGTTCAACGCGTTGGGGACCCGTTGATTTTGGCGATCAAGATCGTGACTGATCGTGATCGGCGGCCCGGGCAGTTCTACCTGTCGGGCTCGACACGGTTCCTGACCGTGCCAACGATCTCCGAGTCGCTGGCCGGGCGGATCGCGGTCCTTGATCTGTGGCCCCTATCGGTCGCGGAACGAGCAGGTGTCGGCCCCCAGTTCATCGAACGGCTACTTGACGGGCCTCAGGCACTCTTGGCTGCCGATACGGCGCCGGTTACCCGGCATGAGTATCTACAGGTGGCCTGCACGGGTGGATTTCCGGAGGTGGTGCGGCGACCAGTAGGTCGTCCACGGAGTCGGTGGTTCGCAGACTACTTGCGGACGGTGACGCAGCGCGATGTGCGTGAGCTGAAGCAGATCGAGCAGGTGGAACGGCTGCCTCGGTTCATGCGCTACTTGGCCGCGGTCACCGCGCAGGAGCTCAATGTGGCCGAAGCGGCGCGAGTCATGGGGGTTGATGCGGGGACGATCCGTTCCGATCTTGCGTTGTTCGAGACGGTCTATCTCGTACATCGGCTACCGGCCTGGTCGCAGAACCTCACCGCGAAGATCAAGAAGCGCCCCAAGATCCACGTCATCGATAGTGGGTTCGCGGCCTGGCTGCGTGGGCAAAGCGCGGACTCCCTAGCGCGCCCAACAAGCGAGGGTGCCGGACCGATCCTGGAAACGTTCGTGGTCAACGAGTTGATGAAGCTCCGCGCAGCTGCCGACCTTGAGGTCGACCTGTACCACTTCCGTGATCGCGATGGGCGCGAGATCGACTGTATTCTCCAGACGCCAGACGGTCGCGCGGTTGGTGTCGAGGTCAAAGCTGCCACAACTGTGAACGCCCATGACTTCAGGCACCTGTCGCTGGCCCGTGATCGCCTTGGCAATCAGTTCGTCGCTGGTGTGGTCTTCTACACCGGCTCCCGGTCGCTACCGTTCGGCGATCGCTTGATGGCCCTGCCCATCAACCATCTCTGGGGCGGAAAGCCCGTTTCCGCGTTGTGACAGCGTGACCAGCACATTCACAGTGTGGGGCAGGTAGGAACTTCCTCGTAGAGCGCCACTGGGTGCTAAAGGGCAGACGCTTCGCGGTTCGGGGTCAAGGTTGTCCTGACGCCTACACTGCCTGATGACTCGTCAGGCTCGGTCAGCGGACAGGGGAGCGTTCGGTGGGGATCAACGACCTGAGCGGTGCGGAGCTCGTCCGGCTGTATGGTCCGTGGGCTCTGCGGACGCCCGCCGACGTGGCCGAGCTCTTCGCTGGCTATCAAGGAACGTGGTGGGTGGCTGGAGGATGGGCGCTGTGGGCGTTCACTGGCGTGGAGCGGCGGCATGCTGACATCGATCCGTGTGTGTTGCGTTCGGAGCTTCCGGTTCTGTCGGCCCATCTTGTTGGTCGTCTCGACGTGTGGACGGCGACCGACGGTGCGTTACAGCCGCTCCTTCCGGGCGAAGACGTGCTCCCGGATGGCTGCGATCAGGTGTGGACGAGGCGTAGTGCTCTTGACCCGTGGGAGTACGACATCCTCCTCGCGCCCGGTACCGCGGATACGTGGGTCTACCGACGAGACCCCACCATGACGATGCCGATGGCCGACGCGCTCTGGGAACGCGATGGTGTGCGGTATCTCCAGCCGGAGATCCAGTTGTTGTACAAGGCGGCGGGCATGCGGTCTAAAGATCAGGCTGATTTCGAGGCAACTCTGCCGCTGCTTGATAAGGAGCGCCGGAGCTGGCTTCTCGAAGGTTTGGTGACGACGTTGCCGGGCCATCCCTGGATCGACCGTCTCTAGTCATGGCTGTACGTCGCCGGGCTTGACCTCGTACAGGACGGCGTCGACCCGGCGAGGTCCTGTGCATGTTGGGCGGCGAGGTCCATGTCTTTGGGTGGTGCGTGACCGGAGGACTCGGGCGAGCATGCTCATGCCGCCCTTGAGTAGCCATTCGGATTGGTCGCCGTCGGCAAAGACACGCGAGAGGAATCGATCGAACCGGGCTTGCCGGATCTGCGCCAACGTGGCGGCGCTGGCGCCTGGGCCGGTCTGCCGTGCGGGCTTCTTGGCTGCCTCTTTGATCGCGTAGAGGTGTGTGACGAGGCGTTCGCGGGAGACCAGCTTGTCGGCCCGGACGGCATCGCGCACCGAGTCGGCCACCAGCGACATGTCCGTGCCGGTGTCGACGAGGTCGGCGATCGTCCGCTCGACTGTGAGTGTCGGCAGGCCGTTGACCGGCATGACCTCAGTAGGGGTGAGCTGTCGGATGCGAAGGCGCACGCCAGGCAGGCGGGTGCCCTTGCGTGCGGTGACGATGAAGTCGAAGTCGTCGAGCAGGAAGTCCCCGATCTCGTGGATGGCGGCCGCGGTCTCCCCGGCACTGGCACCCGATAATTCCAGCGACGTCGGCGATCACCCCCGGGATACTGGTCGCCCATGGATGAGGTCAAAGTCGTCGTCGCCCATTCCGAGCGTGCGACGCTGCGCGTCGGTGACGTGTTCCTGAAGGTGGATGCCGATCAGGCACGCATCGACGTCGAGGTCGAGGCGATGGCCCTGGCGCCGGTCCCGACCCCGGAGGTCCTGTGGCGCAAGCCGTCCGTGCTCGCGATCGCCGCACTCCCGGGGACGGCGCTCGGCCGCCTCGGTGAGCCGTCGACCGCGTCCCCGGCGGCGTGGGCGGCAGCGGGTGCCGCCATCCGGAAGTTGCACGAGGCGCCGTTGCCGCCCTGGCCCGGCCGGCGCCGACGGGATCCCGACGAGTTGGCGGCGGAACTCGACGGCGAGTGCGAGTTGCTCGTGACGAACGGCATCCTGCCCGCCGACCTGGTCGCCCGCAACCGCCAGGTCGCCGAGGCTGCGATCCGGCCGTGGACTCCCGTTTTCACGCACGGCGACCTGCAGGTCGATCACGTCTTCGTCGACGGCGACGAGGTCACCGGCATCATCGACTGGTCCGAAGCGGGCCGGGGTGATGCCCTCTTCGACCTCGCCACCTTCACGCTCGGACACGAGGAGCACCTCGACGACGTCATCGCCGGTTATGGCACCGACGTCGAACTCGACGTGGTCCATGCGTGGTGGTCGTTGCGAAGCCTGCTGGGGGTTCGCTGGCTGGTCGAGCACGGCTTCGATGCGTTCGCGCCGGGCTGTGAGGTCGACGTGCTGAGATCCCGGATGTGAGGCTGCGCGAGCCCGACTGCTACGAGTGCGTTCTGACGCAAGGAGCAGGCCCTCTCCTGGGGCGCATCACCTGCCCTTGCTCCCAACAGAGTGCGGTGCGGAGCCATCGCCAGCAGATGACCGCGCAGCCGAGGGTGACGACGCGTGGTGGATGTCGTCGCGGATCTCCCGGCGGATGCGCAGGCGGCGGAACCAGTGCAGCAGCGCGATCGCTCCTTCCACGACCCAGCGGTACACGCCCATGCCGGAGCCGTTCCCGATGCCGCGCCGGGCGCCAGAGGGCGGACGTTCGCCGTCGCGGTTAGGAGTCAGGACTGTCTTGACGCCTAGACTGATTTTTGTGACTCGTCAGGCTGAGGACGTGCTTCAGGCGGCGCTGGCGCTGCCCGCACATGATCGTGCTGACGTTGCGGCCGAACTCTTGGCCAGCCTGCGTGATCGGCCGGGGGTTGATCAACGGGAGGTGGAAGAGGCCTGGGCGAGCGAGATCGGACGTCGCGGCCGGCGGGTGTTGGCTGGAGACTCCGTAGGTGAGGCTTGGGTAGATGTCCGTGCCCGGCTGGCTGATCGACTCGCCCAGCGTTGAACCATCACATTCGGATCGAGCCCGAGGCATCGGCGGGCCGCAAGCGCCGTCATTCGCTGGCTAGCACGTCTGGGTTTGGCGTCTCCCGACCTCGTCCTGTGGCAGCCGCACCGAGAGCACGGTGCCCCGCCCCGGAAGGGTCGGCGTGACGCCAGGGGGTGGTCCGTCGTCACGTGTTGCCTCGGAGGCCTCGGTATCGACGATGTGTTCTCTCATCGCTTCCTCCCGTATCTGGTTCCTGCCTCGTATGTCGCAACGTCTTTGTCGTTGGCCCGCCACGCGCCCCACAGGTGCCCGTCGTCGACCACCGTGATGACGGTGATGATGAACCCGGCGGTGGGGGAGTAGCCGATGGTGCGGACGCTGTTCGCCGACCAAGGCAGTGGGAGCTAGAGAGACCGCCCAGGTGGTTCGGGCTCGGCCACATCGTGGCTAACCGGGGCGGGGCTGCCGAGTCTGCGTCGCCGAGCGTCCAACGACCGATCAGGCGCGGAGTCTGGCGAGGATCTTTCCGGGTTCGGCTCTCCAAGCCCCGGCGTGTGGGAGTCAAGGAGATTGACGGCCCAGTCAGCTGCACGGGCGGGTGCGCCCGCCAGTTGATACCGAAGTCGACCTCCAACTCCGCACCGTCGGCGTCCATCACGTGCAGACGCGCGAAGAACGGAAAACTGCGGGTACGCGTCACCTGGTAACCGTGGTTGCGCAACGCGGTCTCACCGCGTGCGAGCGAATCTTGGAACTGCTCGGGACTAAGCGTGGGCCCTGCGAACAGATCCACGTCATGGGTCGGGCGGTCAGTCAACCCGTGCTCGCGAATCGCGCTGGCTCCAGCCAGCGCAAACCCAGCATCGCCCACCACGTCCAGCAGCAGATGGGCAACGTGACGTTGCTGCTCCGCTCCGCTCGTACCCACGAACACCGCCCTAAGCAGCGGCGAGCTCGGGGAAGGTATCCTCCCATGTCTTGCGGCATCGCTCCGGAAGAACCAGGCGCCGCCATTCCCGCCGCAACACGGCTTGGTTCAGCAGTGCCTCCTGCATCTGTGGAGTGCCTTCGCGCACGATCGCCCGATACGCGACGCGCCGCTGGGCCACGTCGTCGAGATCGAATGATCGCCGTGGCCCCCAATGCACCGTGACCGGCACCGTCAGCAGCCCGTGAGCGGGACCGCGCAGCGCAGACAGCGACGATGGCACCTCATACGGCACCACATCACCGAACAGCACCTTGCAGCCCATCCTGCTCACCTCCACACCGCCATTCCCGGGCTTTCTCCAGTCTACGGAGCCGTCCCACTAACCTACGCCGTTAACATCAACGTCGACGGAATCGAATCATTCCCAACACCTGATGCTTGGACGACTACGGCTGCACGTCTCCAGGCTTGACCTCGTACAGCATGTCGTCGAGATCAGTTCTGGTTACCCGGATCATGCCTCGGCGCCGTATCCGGTAGGCCTTGAGGTGACCGGCATGGATCATCCGGCGAATGGTGCGCTTACTCACGCCCAAGTACTCCGCGGCAGCGGTCACGCTCAACAGTTCACGGACCGGGGCACGTCGTGTGCGAGTCTTCGTCACGGTCACAACACCTCACCACCCTGCACAGGATTCGAAGGTTGGCTTCGCGGCTCGGAGACGTTCGTCTACTCGTCGTCCGGGACGGGTGTCCTGAGCTTCGGGAGCTTAGATCCGGGCTAAGCCGGGTCAGTCGCTTCTCACCCCACCCAGCAAGTTTGGCACCGAAACGTAGCTCAGCCATCGTGATGAACGAGATGATCCGAGCGCGACCTTCGACCAACGGCTTATAACCAGACGCAAGAGGCCGGTCGATGCGGGTAAGGCGTGCTCCGAAGACGCCGGTATCGATGACTACCCACCGACGTGCCACGAAGTCGTCCGGACGTTTGCTGAGATGAATGCGGCGACGTGGCGGATATTGTGCTACAAATAGCACATGACATCGGTTGGTGTGCGTGAGCTGCGACAGCGAGCCAGTGAGCTACTGCGCCTGGTCGGAGAAGGGGAGACGGTCGAGATCACTGATCGTGGCCGTCCTGTGGCGTTGCTGACTCCCATGCCACAAGGGAGTCCGCTGGAGCGGATGCATGCCGCCGGCGAGATCGAGCCCGCAACCGAAGACTTTGACGATTTGCCCGAACCCATGGTTGTGCCTGCAGGTGTTGAGTCCGCCTCGCAAGCTCTTGCGCGGTTGCGTCGCGATGAGCGCTGATGGCTGCGATTTATCTGGACTCGTCTGCCATCATCAAGCTTGTGGTGCGGGAGTCTGAGTCTGCGGCGCTGCGGCAGTACTTGCGTCGACGTCGTCCGCTGGTCTCCAGCGCATTGGCCCGCACCGAGGTGGTGCGGGCGTTGCTGCCCGCTGGGGAGAAGGCGGTGGCAGCTGGGCGTAAGGTGCTGAGGCGGATCGATGTCGTCCGTATCAGCAACGGGATCCTCGATGATGCGGCGACGTTGCGGCCAGACGAGGTGCGATCTCTCGACGCGATTCATTTGGCCACGGCTTTCCGGCTGGGCGAGGACCTCGGCGCGCTCGTCACATACGACGAGCGTATGGCCGAGGCGGCCAAGCAGTCCGGCCATCGCGTCGTCATGCCACGCTAGGTAACGTCGGCTTGGATTCAAAGAACAAGACTTCTCGCTTGGCCGAGTCGCGCGCCGCGCCTACCAGGCCCCGGCGCTCATGGTCACCGAGTCGGTCTTGCTCATGGCTGACATCCTCACGGGGCTGCCGGGCATGATTCGATAGAGGCATGTCCATCAACGACGACGTCCCGCGGGTCGCATCCGCCAGCCGAGAGATCGCCGCCGACGCCGGGCGTATCTTCGAGCTCATCGTAGATCCGAAGCAGCAGCCTCGCTGGGACGGTAACGACAACCTCGCCGAAGCGTCGGCCGGTCAGCGAATCCGCGCCGTTGGTGATGTGTTCACGATGACGCTCACCATAGGCAGCGTTCGTGAGAACCATGTAGTCGAGTTCGAGGAGGGCCGCCTCGTCGCGTGGAGACCTTCAGAGCCGGGGAAGCCCACGCCGGGACACCTCTGGCGATGGGAGCTCGAGCCGATCGACTCGTCGCGCACGCGCGTCACGCACACGTATGACTGGTCGGAGCTGACCGATGAGAATCGGCTAGGGCGCGCCCGCGCGACCACAGCTGACAAGCTTCAGGCATCACTTGAGCGACTCGCCGCGCTAGCAGAGCGGGAATGATCCGGACCGGGTCTCGCGCCTGTGCCGGTGGCTCACGGACCGGAGCGGGCTCCTTGCGATCTCTGTGAAGTCCGTACCGAAGGTCGCTGTCGAGCGTCGTCCTAGGCCTGGCTGGCTCAGCGCGTCAACCGGTCAGGATCGCCCTGTCCGCTACGGCGCACCAGCCACGCCTCGGTGATGTGGGTGAACATCGCGTCCGCGGCGCCATCGGGGTCGTGTGCCGCGATGCGCTCGTAAATACGGCGGTGGCCTTGGTTCGACGCCACACAAAGGGCCGGCTCGGTCCGGCCCACGTAGCGCGCGGTGTTGATGGCTTGCTTCTCCAGAGCGCGCACGACTGCACGGGCCAGACGGTTGCCAGACGCCTGCATGACAGTGTCGTGGAAGGCTCGGTCGTGCTCTTCGTAAACCACGGGGTCGCCGACGAGTTCGTCCATCCGCTCGACCAGAGCACGCAACTGTTCGACGGCGTCCGGGGTGGCCAGCCGTGCCGCGACGTGCGCCATATCGGATTCGAGCAAGCGGCGCGTGACCACGAGGTCGTCGAGGATCGCGAGGCTCTCGTCCTCCGAGATGGTCGCGGCGAGGACGAGTTCGTCCAGCATGTTCCAGGACGTCGGCTGCTGGACCATGGTGCCAGCTCCCTGGCGGATCTTCACCAGACCCTTCTCCTGGAGAATCTTCACGGCCTCGCGAACGACGGTTCGGCTGACCGAGAACGCCTCGCACAGCGCGGGCTCCGGTGGTAGCAACTCTCCAGGCGGAAGCTGGCCACGGACGATCCGTTGCACCAGTTCAGCGGTGACGGCTTTGGCCAGGTTGGTCGGCCGCTGGGCCCAAGCAGGTGGCGCCTGAGTGCTGGCGGCCGGCAATTGCGATGCGGTCATGTTCCCTCCGGTGGCGCCGCGCGGGGAGGCGGAGCCACAGACTGGCGTGATTATACGTCACTCTATTGACGTAAGACGTCATACGAGTTACGTTTGCGCCCAACGTTCCGATAGTCGTTCGTCTGGACCTCCGGGAAGTGAGCAGCGATGAAGCAGCGAGCATTGTGGTCCGCCGTTGTGGTAGCCGGCCTGGCGCTTGCCGGGTGTGGTAGCGCCACGGGATCCGCCGCCGACGATGCGGAAGGCAGCGATGCGCAAGGCAACGGCGCGGAAGGCGGCGATGCCGAAGGCGGCGATGCCGAAGGCGGCGATGCGGAAGGCGGCGATGCCGAAGGCCGGCTTGTGGTCTGGGACTGGAAGTCAGCGGACGAATCCGCTGCGGCCTACATCGAACGGGCCAGGGCCGACTTCGCCGAGAAGCATCCGAACGTCGAGGTGGAGTTCGTGGCTCAGCCGTTCGACCAGTACTACACCCTGCTGGGTGGGGCAATTCAGGCCGGCGCAGGACCCGACGTCATCCTCTTCAACGGGGGCGGTCAGATCCGCGACCGGGCAGACTCGCTTGTCCCACTCGACGACTATCTCGCCGAGGATCAAGACCGCCTAGCGGGCTGGGATGCGTTCGCCAGAGACGGCCAGATCTATGCCGCGCCGGTGACGCTGCAGGGCCACCCGATCTACTACAACCGGGAACTCTACGAAGAGGCAGGCCTCGATCCGGACAACCCGGCGACCACATGGGACGAGTTCGTCAGCAATTGCGACTCGATCACCGACGCGACCGGCGCCCACTGCTTCGCTCTGGGCAACCAAGAGGGCATCGGCATCGAGTTCTTCCTTTCCGCAATGGGCTCCGCCGTGCTCACTTCGCAGGAGTACGACGACTGGATCGCCGGGGACCGGGACTGGAACTCTCCCGGAGTCAGGCGGATCTTCGAGCTGTGGACTGAAGCCAACGACGCCGGCCTGAACAACGAAGCACCCAACTCGACGGCGATGTTCAACGATTCCTTCGCCATCTTCCAGTCCGGAGAAGCCTCACACGTGATCGGGCTGATGTCGGACATCGGTCATTGGAAGGACTTCAGCGAGTTCCTCGGCGCGGAGAACGTCGGTGTGATGCAGGCCCCGCTCGTCGAGCAGGATGCGGTGCCGAACCTTCCGTACGACGGCGGCATCGGGTATGCGGTCGCCGAGTGGACCAGCGATCCGGAGCTGGCCGCGGACCTAGTCCGATCGTTGACCTCTACTGCGGCGCTGGAGGCGTTCTTCGACGACGCAGGCGCGATCGCGGCGGACACCACCATCGACGCATCAGGCGCCGGCCCGTCGGTGGCCGCCATCGTCGCTGAGCTGGAGACCGGCGAGCCCGCACTGCACGTCGCGTTGTCGTCGGAGACGCTGGAGCTGATGGGGCGGCTGTCGCAGCAACTGCTGAGCGGATCGGCCACCGTTGACGAGGCGATGGAGCAGCTGGCCGCCAGCGACCAGGCGAGCTGACAGCGTGCCAGCCAAATCCTCGATCCTGCCGGTCCGCCCGGAAGTTACCAGGCGGACCGGCAACCGGAAACCCCGGCGGTCACGCGGCGAGCGGCTCGCGCCCTACATCCTGGTAGCTCCAGCCGTCCTGATCATCGTGGGGCTCCGGCTCTACCCGCTCGTGCTGGGCGTGAACTTCTCCTTCACCGGCGACGGCGTGCTCAACGGGCAGCCGGTCGGTCTCGACAACTACATGACGTTGTTTGGTGATCCACTGTTCCGGCAGGCCATGCGGAACGTGGCGCTGCTGGTCCTGCTGCTACCGGTGGCGGTCGCCATTCCGGGCCTGCTGGCCACCTTCATCTATCTGCGTGTTCCCGGGCACCGGTTCTACCGGGTCGTCTACTTCTTTCCCGCCGTGCTGTCACCGGTGATCGTCGGCGCGATCTTCAACCTCCTGCTGGCGTACGGCGGCCCGTTCAACGGGTTGCTCGGGGCAATCGGCCTAGGCCCGGTCGACTGGCTTGGGGATCGGCGAGTAGCCATGTTGACCGTCGTCGGCGTACATGTGTGGGCGACCTTCGGCATGGCGCTCGTGGTCTTCCTCGCCGGATTCGCGACGTTGAACTCGTCGCTCCTCGACGCCGCCCGGGTGGACGGGGCGTCGCTCGTGCAGGAGATCTGGCACGTCATTATCCCGGGGCTGGCCCGCACCATTCAATTCGTCTTCGTTACGACGATGATCGGGATGCTCACCGCGATGTTCGGCCTGCTCTTCGTCATGACCAGCGGTGGTCCGGAAGGCTCGACCTACCTGCCGGAGTACTACATCTGGATTCAGCAGGGTCAGATGAACCGCCCGGCGCTGGCCTCGGCCGCGTCTACGGTGCTTTTCCTGGTCATGCTCGTGGTAGGGCTGCTGCAGATCAGTGTGCTGCGGCGTTCGGGGAGGGAAGACTGATGCCCGGCGTCCGGGCGGGCAGGTGGCTGATCGCCATCCCGATGGCGGTCCTCGCGCTGGCGACGATCTACCCGCTGGTTTTCACCACGAACGTCGCGATGAAAACGCGGCACGAGTACATCCTCGACCGCTTCTCTCCGACCAGCGCCCTTCGGTGGGAGAACGTCGCCTCCGCGTGGAGCAACGCCGGGATGGCCGGCTACTTCGTCAACTCGCTCATCGTGGTGAGCTGCGCGGTGGCTCTGCTGCTCCTGTTCGGATCCATGGCCGGCTTCGCGATGAGCAAGCTCCGCTTCCGCGGCTCGCGCATCCTGTTCCTGGGTATCCTCGCGGCGCTGTTCATCCCGTTTCAGGTCATCATGGTGCCGCTCGCCCGGACGATGGCCGACGCCGGGCTCATCGACACCTACCCCGGCCTGATCCTGGCATACGTCGCGCAGTTCCTCCCATTCACGATCTTCCTGATGACGAGCTTCTACTCGGGCATCCCGGACGAGATCATCGACGCGGCCAGAATCGACGGCAACACGCTCTACGGGGTCTACCGGCGAATCATGATTCCCATGGGCACGCCGGCGTTGCTATCGGTCGGCATCCTCAACACGCTGTTCTGCTGGAACGACGTGCTCATCTCGCTGGTGATGATGCCGTCTGCGGAGAACCGGACGCTGATGGTCGGGGTCACCGCACTCCGGGGCCAGTACTCCGACAACATCCCGACATTCGCGGCCGGCGTGCTGATCGCGGCGCTGCCGGTGTTGCTCATCTACCTGTTTTTCCAGCGGCAAATCGCCGACGGAATCACCGCCGGTGCCACGAAAGGCTGACATGAAGATAACTGGGTTTCGCAGCCTGACAACAGTCCAGGAGTGGGGCCGCCCGGTCGGTGACGCCAACGGCGTCTTCGGTGACGGGGTCGTCACGGTGCCGATCATCGTTGTCGACACCGACGAAGGAATCTCCGGTATCGGCCTGGGACCTGCCGTGGAAGCTGAGTTGATCTTTGCCGCGATCGACGGTGAGGATCCACGTGGTGTCACCGCGCTCTACGACCGCATGCTTCGGCAGACGTTCAAGGCCGGTCACGCGGGCGCGGTGTTCGGGACCATCGGAGCCTTCGACACCGCGTTGTGGGACATCAAAGCCCGAGCCGCGGGGGAACCACTCTGGAGGCTCCTCGGTGGTCGCGACCGAACCGTCCCCGCGTACGCATCGGGCCTCGACATCGGCCTCACCGATACTGAGCTCGTATCGACCTACCAGGTATACGCCGAGCACGGGCTCAAATCGGCCAAACTCAAGGGCGGCCTCGATGTGCAACGGGACGTGCGCCGGCTGAGCTTGGTGCGAGAGGTCCTGACTGAGGCAGCACACGGCCTGCGGCCCGCCCTGATGCTGGACGCGAACGAGGCATGGACGCGCAAGCAGGCAGTTCGTCATGTCTGTGAGCTAGAACGGATCCTGGACCTCACCTGGGTGGAAGAGCCGGTCCGACGCTGGGACGCCGAAGGGCTGGCCGTCGTTGGTAGAGGAATCCGGGCCTCAATAGCCAGTGGCGAGAACCTCACTGGTCTCGAACAATACCGTCCGTTGCTTGCCGCAGGCGCGATCGACATCGTCCAGTCAGCCGCCGTCTGGGGAGTGACCCACTTCTTGCGGGTATCAGCCCTCGCCCACGCTCATGACCTCCCCGTCAGCCCGATCGGGAACAGCCCGATCGGGCTTCTGCACGCCGCGACGTCGGTACCCAACCACCTCGCCAGCGAGCTCCAAGACTTGCGGCCGCCTGCGGGGGTTTCGGTCGATCTGCATGTGGAGGATGGGGCGTTCGTCCTCGGAGACTCAGCGGGCTTGGGCATCGAGATCGACGAGGACGTGATCGCGGCCGCTACACGTCGGATGGTGGCGCTGACCAATGATGGCCCCCATGTCCGGCCGGAGCGTGCCGGGAAGCGATTACTGGCCGTCACCGACGGTAATGCCGCACCACCAACCCCTGCCCCTTCTCTGGCGGACCCTGCACCCCCGCGCCCCGATGAGGCGTCCTCCACGCCCTATTGGTGATCACCCGAGAACCGTCGTCCCCGAAGAAAGGAAGTAACGTGCGTCCTCCCCATTCACGCCACGTACGAACATTCCTCGCAGCCTGCGCGACGGCCGCGCTGACCGCCGGACTTCTCACCGGACCTTCAGGTGGAGCGACTGCCGCCGCGCCGGGTCGTACCATCGTCGTCGCCCCGACCGGAGCGGTGAACGCCGACGACGAAGGCCCGGGAACGACGAATAGGCCGCTGGCGACTCTCGAGGAGGCCCAGCGGCGGGCTCGCGACCAAGCGGCCCAAGCACGCGGTGATGTCACCGTCGTGCTGCTCGACGGCACCCACCGGCTGGACGCTCCGTTGCGCTTCGACGCCACGGACTCGGGTCGTGACGGGCACACTGTCACGTGGAAGGCGGCACCCGGCGCGAACCCCGAGGTCAGTGGCGCTCAGCAGGTGACCGGCTGGGAGCTCGACGACGCCGAGGCGGGTATCTACAAGGCGGATGTCGGCCATGGCCTCGACAGCAGGCAACTTTATGTCGACGGTGCCTTTGCCCGGCGCGCCCAGATCAGCCTGGCTTCGTCGGACCTCACGCTCGACCCGGACGGGTTCACCATCAACAACGAGAACCTCAGCTACCTGTCCGACCTGCCGGACCAGCAGCGCATCGAACTCGTCGCGCATCTGACCTGGACCACGCGGATCACCCGGGTGGACAGCATCTCTGGTTCGACGGTCACCATGCAGCAGCCCGGCTGGGACAACAACACCTACGGATACGACACGATCCAGAACCCGTACATCGGCCCACGGTTCTCCCTGGTCAACTCGCATGCCTTTCTCGACCAGCCCGGCGAGTGGTACCTGGACACGGATGCCGGAACGCTTTACTACAAGCCGCTGCCGGGCCAAGACCTCGACAACACGCGTGTCGAGTTGCCGCGGCTGGAGACTCTGGTGGAGGTCGGTGGCACCTACGACGAACCGGCCAGCAACCTGCGGTTCGAGGGACTGACCTTCACCGGCACCACCTGGCTCGGCCCCAACTCGCCCGACGGCTACGCGAACCAACAGACTGGCGCCATCATCACGGGCGTCCAGCCAGATCGGCCCGCTGACGCGTTCGAGACGTGCTCGCGCGGCTGCTACGGATTCGAGGGCTCTCGCAACGACTGGGAGCAGATGCCTGGGGCGCTGCAGGTCTCGGCGGCCAAGGACATCACGTTCGTGGCCAACACCTTCGTGAACCTCGGGTCGGTCGCACTGGGCATAGGCCAAGACGCCAACGCCCACGCCACCGGCGTCGGGTTGGGCGCCCACGATATCGCCGTGCTCGGCAACACCTTCACCGAGAGCGCCGGCGGCGGCATCGCCGTGGGTGGGATCCAAGCCGACGCGCACCATCCGTCCGACGATCGCATGGTCAACCGCGACATCCTGCTCAGCGAGAACCGCATCTATTCCACGGCGCTGGACTATCTGGACAACGACGCGATCCTTGCCACATACGCCACCCGGCTCTCGATCGAGCACAATTACATCGCCCACATGCCTTACAGCGGTATCGGCGTCGGATACGGCTGGGGCGCCAACGATCCGGGCGGCAGCCAGGAATACATCGACCGTGGCCTGTACGACTTTCAGCCGATCTACGACACACCCACGACTCTCACTGACGTCCGCATCGTCGGCAACCACCTGGTCGACACGGTGAACACGATGTGGGACGCGGGCTGTATCTATCTGCTTTCGGCACAGCCGAACAGCACGATCGAGGGGAACTTCTGCGACGGCACCGGCCAGCTCGGCCTGTACTTCGACGAGGGATCCCGCTACATCGACGTGACCCGAAACGTCCTGATGAACACCAACGACCAGTGGGCCCACGCGAACATTCAGGGCGGCCACAACACCGGCGACCTCGCACTGACCGGGAACTTCTCGACCAATCCGGCCATCACTGGCATCGTCGACGGCGAACGCGGAAACGTCGTGGCGGACAACGTCACCTTCTCCGCTGACGACATCCCGGCGGGGGCGCAACAAGTGATCGATGGAGCCGGCCCCACCGGGGAGTTCGACCAATACGGTCCGGTCGGCGTGATGCTGGCCGCAGACCGGACGAGCGTGTACGCCGGGGAGTCGACGACCGTCGCCATGACGGTGGTGAACCGGGGCGATCGCCCTCTCGTCCGTCAGGACGCCTCGATCGCGATCCCTGACGGCTGGCAGGCCGTGCAGATCGGAGAGGGTCTGCGCGGCGCCCTCGCGCCGGGGGCGGCGGCCACCGTGTCCTGGGAAGTCACCGCACCCGGGGCATTCGACGTCCCGTTCAGCCAACGGACGGTCAGCGCGGAGCTGAGCTTCCGGATCCAACGGGACACCTACGTAGCGGACCGTTCCCTGACGCTTACCGCGCTCAACCCGCTGACCTCGCTGGACAGTTATGGCTCGGTGCCTAGCCAGTTCGCCGAGGCAGGACCGGAGTTCGCCATCCTCACCGAGGGCGCGGACATCTGGGAGGACGCTGGAGGTGCGTTCGACGAGTACGGCGCCATCTACCAGCCGGGCGCGGTCGGTGAGAACACCACCGTCACTGCCCGGGTCACCCACATGGACAACACCCACCCCTGGGCCAAAGCCGGAGTGGTCATCCGCAACGATGTCACCGCCGATGGCTCGTCGCCCGGATACGCGGTGATGGTGGTGACACCGGGCAACGGAGTCTCGTTCCAATGGGACTCCGACGGTAACGGATACCTGGACTCCTTCGGTGGGGCCGGCGGAGTCCAGGCGCCGGCCTGGGTCCGGCTGGTTCGCTCCGGGTCACAGGTCAGTGGCTACTACTCCACAGACGGCAACTCGTGGACGCAGGTCGGCTCGACCGTCGAGCTTGCCGGCATCTCGGCGACGCAGGATGCCGGTCTGATCGCGACGTCCCACGCTGCGGGGGTGACCGGAAGGTTCGGGTTCAGCGACTTCAGCGTGAGCGAGTAGACAGCCACCATGGTGGGGTGCGCCAAATCCGTTGCGCGCCCCACCACGACCTTGCCGAATCAAAGATCGACGAGTTCGACCGTCACGGTCGCGGAGTCACCCGCCTCGATGTCTTCGGCCGTGCGAACGGCCCGCTTGACGGGGAGCACGTAGCGGCCCTGGGTGCTGTCCGGGAAGATGGACGTCTTCCACGTGCTGCCACCGATCGTGACGCGGACCCGAACCGAGCCGAAGCCGCGGCGGTCGCCGGCGGTCATCTGGCGAATGTCCTCCGACGCATCGACCGGCAGGCTCACGAACGTCCAGCTGTCAGTCTGCCGGGCATCCCATATCCAGAGCTCGGCGTCGAACATGATGACCATACGGTGAGGATCTCACGCGGCGACGTTCTCGCCGGGGCGGGCTTGCCCTAGTTCGTCACCAACCGTTCGGCGATTCGACGACCGCAATCCATTGACGGTTCCTAAATCGATTGAGTACGTTCACGAGCAGCGGCGGCTCCGCAAGTGAACCCCCTGAATGGCGCCGCCGGAGAGGAGCACCGATGCCCTTCCGTCGACCACTCCATGCCGTCATCGCCAGCGCCGCGGCCGTGGCCATCGCCGTACCCCCGGCGGGCAGCAACCCCGAACCGATCAGCACGTCGGCAGCACCGAAGCAAGCCTCGGCCAGCGGGCAGGCAATGGATCAACGACCGATCGTCTTCGCCCACCGGGGTGCCTCGGGCTACCGGCCTGAGCACACCATCGAGGCCTACGAGTTCGCGATCCAGATGGGCTCCGATGCCCTGGAGCCCGACCTGGTCGCCACCAAGGACGGCGTGCTCGTGGCCCGGCACGAGCCCTGGCTCGGTCACACCACGGACGTCGCCGACCGTCCGGAGTTCGCCGACCGGCAGACCACGAAGACCGTGAGTGGACGGCTCATCGAGGACGAGTGGTTCGCAGAGGACTTCACCCTCGCCGAGCTGAAGACGCTGCGTGCGGTAGAGCCGCTGCAGGACATCCGCCAGCACAACACCATCTACGACGGCCGCTTCGAGATCGCGACGTTCCAGGAGATCATCGACCTCGCGAAGAAGGCGAGCCGCGGCGGTCGTCAGATTGGGCTGTTCCCGGAAACCAAGCATCCGACATACTTCAGGTCGATCGGCTTGCCGCTCGAAGAGCCGCTCATCGACATCATCAAGCGCAACGGCCTCAACCGCGTGAACGGCCCTGTGCTGGTGCAGTCGTTCGAACCGACCAGCCTGCGCAAGCTCGACGACGCCCTGAAGGTGCCGGTTGTCCAGGCGATCACCACATCAGGCGCCCCGTACGACACGATCGCCAACGGTGAAGGGCCGACCTACGCCGACATGGTGACCCCCGAGGGCCTGGAGGAGATCGCTACCTACGCGGACTGGATCGGCCCCAACAAGAACCTGGTCATTCCCAGGGAGTCCGACGGCTCGCTCGGCGAACCTTCCTCGCTGGTGGCCGACGCCAAAGCCGCCGGCCTCGATGTGATGGCGTGGACGTTCCGCAACGAGAACCAGTATTTGCCGACCGATCTGCGCTGGGGCGACGATCCAGGTGACTACGGCGACGCCTTCGCCGAGTTCCAGGCGTTCTTCGAGGCCGGCGTCGAAGGTGTGTGGGCAGACAACCCCGACACCGCGATGATGGCCCGGGACGACTTCCTCAACGGGCAGGACTAGTCTTCGACCACGTTCACCATGGGTTCGCTCGGAGCTACGTTGGGCATCCCATGGCTGGCCATGATCTCCTCGTACGTGCCGTTGGCCGCTAGCTCGTGTAGAGCTTCGGCCAGCGGTTCGGCGAGACCGTGTTCCTGGCCGACGATGAACGTCGACGTGCCCCGGCCGGTGACGTGGCCGCCAAGGCTGAGTTCTGGGAAATCGCTCAGCGCACGTGCGCCCATGACCTCGTCAGTGGGCGCGGCGTCGATATCGCCTGCCGCGACGGCCTCGCTGGTGGAGATGTCGTCGGGGGTGTACGAAACGAGTTCTATCGACTCGCCCATGGCCTCGCAGAGGGCGGAGATCTCGGCGAAGTAGCCGGCCAGCCTCGGCTCGCTGTGCTCGGGTTCGTACTGGCCGATCCGCAGCCCACATAGGTCAGTGGGCTCGTCGCCGATCTCGACGCCGGGCCCGAGCAGGAAAAGCTCGTCGTACTCGACGAAGGCGACAATGTCGGCGTATGACGTGGGGAAACCTCTCGGCGAGGCCACGACCATGTATGCGGCCGGGTCGCCGTCCAGATACGCCTCCTCTAGTTCGTCCCCGTTGTTGAATTCACGCTGCTCGGTCTCGAGGCCGAGCAGGTTGCCCGCCGCCTGTAGCAGCTCGGGCAAGACGCCGGTTGCGACCCCGTCCTCGACTTCGAGGTACACGGTGGAGCGCATCTCCTCCGGCGGGATGCCCAACGCGAGGACACTGCCCTGGAGGTCTTCGGGTACAAGATCGGCGAGCGAGCCGAACGTGTCCGGGGTGGGGTCCGCCTCGGTGGGCCCGGCTGTGGGTGTCGGTGCGGTAGTCGCGGCCGCCGTCGACGGGGGATTGACCTCGACGTTGGCTGCGTCGTCGCTGGTGCAGGCGGCGAGTGCCAAGACGCCGATGCCGAGCACACCGAGTTGTTTGGGTGAGATCAAGGTTCTTCCAGGGAGTAGTTCGGCCGACAGAACGGGACGCCGGGAGCTTACCCAATCGTCGCCGACCAACTCCGAGGCAGGCGGACACTTGATGATCAGACGCACAAGCCGTGGGTCCCCCTCCGCGTTGATCATGGGCACCTGACGCCTATTCGACGCCCAATAGGCGTCAGGTGCCCATGATCAACGCGGAAGGGGGGTGTGATCAGGTGAGAAACGACGATCAGGTGACGAAACTGGATGCTACGCGAGCAGCAGCGGCGCCGGCTCTGGAGGGATTCGCCGACGCCGCCGGTCCATGAGAGCCGCGCTCTAGCGGCGGCGCCCGTGTGGGTAAGTAGCCACCACTTCGATCTCTACCAGCCAGCCGGCGACGGGCAGCGTCGCCACTTCGAGGTTGGTCCGCGACGGACGGACCTCGTTGGCGAACTCGACCGGAGCGTAGGCGTCGATCACCTCGCCGGTCACCCGGTCGACGTTCGCCATCCATTTCCGGTAGGCGCGGTTCCAGCCGTTGTAGTCGGCCCGGTCCGCGCCGGGCGGTGCTTCCAGGTAGATCCGCATGCTGGTGACGTCGGCGAGGCTCAGCCCCTGCGACTGCAGGTTCTCCTGGATCCGGGCCATCGCGTTCATGCCTTGGGCCTCGGTGACCGTGACGCCGTCGGGCAACTCGCCGCCAGGGAACTGGGCCGGGTCGATGTAGCGCTCTGGGGTTCCGGCGGGGGCGTCGGTGTTGCGCGCGGCCGGCCCGATTCCGCTGGAGAAGTAGATCGGCACGCCGCTGCCGATCGAGACGCCGCCGGCCAGGAACGGGTCAGGCGCTTCCACGGGTTCGGGGAGGTTGAACCGCACTTCGTTCGGGTTGGGCGGCTTGAACCGCAGATCGGCTGAGACCACGCCGGCGACTCCCAGGGTGACCAGGCTGGACAACAGGGCGACGACAAGCAACCGGACTCGGCCGGAGCGTAGACGGGTACGCATAGGGATCCCTTTCATGCCGCGGTGGCGACGAGGCGTTCGTGGAGGTTCATGACGGCCATGCGGGCGGAATCGATCGCGCCGGCCTGCCAACCGATGTTGTGACTGAGGTGGTCTCCGGCGAAGTAGATGTGGCCGTCCGGCTTCAGCAAGTGCTCGTAGGCGTCCCCGCGCGGGTTCGGCCAGTTGGCCCACCCACCGAGTGCCTCCGGGACCTTGGTCCAGGCGATGGAGAACGACGTCTCGAGCTCGTCGCGGTAGGCGTCGCCGTGAATCTTCACCCCTTGCGCGACGGCGCGTTCCTCCCGCTCAGCAATGGACAGGTCGGTGTAGGCGCCGGAGTAGTAGCCGACGATGACGCCCTTCTGGCCGAGGAAGCCGGACGACGGATACCAGATCCCGGCCACGTCCATGTTCGTGGCGGTGATGCCGCCGAAGATCTTCTCGTCTTCCTCCCAGAAGCGGCGCTTGTACTGCAGTCCGATCTTTCCGGTGTTCGCGCCTGTCGGAACCGCCAGTGCGGTCTTGGTCTCGTTGGACAGGTTGGACGAGATGTCGCGCAGCACCATCGGCGGGATGGTGGCGATGCAGTGATCGGCCTGGATGGTGCGCGTCCGGCCGGGCCGTCCGGAAGTGTAGGCGACGACGACCCCCGACGACGTGTTGCGGATCTCGGTGACTGTGGCGTTGTAGGTGATGTTCTTCTTGCCGACGGCGTCGGCCATGGCGAACGGAATCCGGTCCATCCCGCCCACCGGCTGCCACATCATCATCGCCTGGTTGAACCCGAACTCGAAGGAGAACCGGTTGCCCATCTGGCTGTGCAACACGGCGGACATCGGCGGTGGCTCGTCGAAGACACCGGAGGTGTGCCCGGCGCCGGGTGCCTCGGTGTAGCCGCGCCGGCCGCTGCCGACGTACTTGCCTCCCCGAAGGTCACCGAAGCTGTTGGCGAACGAGATCAGTCTCTCGGCGTCGTCGGTGCTCAAGACGTCGTCGAGAGCGCCCTGATCGACGGCGGTAGCCAGTAGTTCGGAGACGTAGCCGTAGTAGTCGGCCTTGGCCTGGCGGTGTGTGATCGGGGTGTTGGCCAGCGGGCCGTAGTCGGTGCTGCCGGTGTTCTCGTGGTAGTAGAGGCTCTCGGCGTTGGCGTTGACCAGAGCTTCGATCGAAACACCGAGTTCACGGCAATAGTCGAGGGTGACGTGGTGGTTCGGGATACGGGCCGGACCGGCGTTGAAGTACTGGCCGTCGTCGAACTCGGCGGTCTGGGTGACGCCGTCGGTGTCGGTCAGCGTGTCGCCGCCGCGGATGGTGCGGATGCGGCCGCCGGGACGGTCTCTGGTTTCCAGGATGTGACAGTCGTAGCCGGCTTTCTGCAGCTCGTAGGCTGCGGTCAGGCCGGCGATCCCGGCTCCGAGGATGACGACGCTCGTTCGGCCGCGCGCGTTCGTGGGCAGTTCGTTCTGACGAGGCGGGCGGAACTCGTCGGCCGCGGCCGGGCCTGCGGTCAGCCCGAGCGCCGCCATGGAGCCGTATAGCGTCGCGGCGCCACCGGCCATACCCACGCGGGTCAAGAATCGTCGTCTGCTCAGTCCCTGCGGCGTTCCTGGAGCGATTTCCACGCGGCCTCCCATGATGGTCATGAATCGTCCCGAAATGCCTGGCTTCGGGCATGCCCATCATCAGAGGCTGAGTGATCTCGACCGTTTCGCTCGGGTAAGCGATCGGTTACGCACCTGGCCGAAGTTTCATGGCCTCACGTAACGTTTCGGCGCCCGTACGCACTCCAAACCGTTACGTGAGGCCATGAAGCCTCCCCAGCGCCGGCGGAGATCCAGGTACATCAGGCGGACTGTGCCGGAGGGAGCCCGAGGTGGGCCAGCGCCTGCCGCAGAACCAAGCCGTGGCCACCCCGCATCTCGTTCTGGAGCGCGTCGTCGGCGGCCTCCGTCGGTGAGAGCCAAGCGAGGTCCAGTGCATCGTGCTGGGGAGCGCAGTCTCCAGCTACGGGGACGACGAAGGCGAGTGCGACGGCGTGCTGGCGCGGATCGTGATAGGCCGACGCGCCGGCGGTGGGAAAGTACTCGGCCACCGTGTACGGCACGGGCGAGATCGGGATCCGAGGCAGGCACATCGGTCCGAGATCCTTCTCGAAATGGCGGACGATCGCATCGCGAACGCGCTCGTGGAACAGCACCCGCCCGGCGACCAGTTCGCGGTGGATGTCGCCATCGGGCGTGGCGCGCAACAGAAGCCCGATCGAGGTTACAACCCCCGTATCGTCCACGCGGACCGGGACCGCGTTGATGTAGAGAATGGGGAGCCGGCGCCTGGCCAGCTCGAGATCCTCTGGTTCAAGCCAGTTCTCGTGCGTGTCGACCGCAGTTTGGTTCATGCCTCTGTTCTACCGGACGAGCGGAGGGAGGGCGGGGCGTGGCCCCGAAGTCCCTCGTCGTCATGAACGTGATCATGAACACGGGGGAGGGGCGTCGAGGCGGGCTGCCCGGGCATGGAGGTAGCGCTGCTGGGGGAGACTCGACGTGCGGGCTGCCGCGTCCAGGTAGCCGGCCCGAGCGGCGTCTGGCTGGCCGGCCATCTCCAGCAGGTGTGCCCGCACCGCATGGAACCGATGGTCCTCGGCGATCCGCTCTTCCTGTGCCAGCCCGGACAATAGTTGTAGTCCAGCCTCGTGGCCCTGCACCATGGCCACCGCTACGGCATGGTTCAGCGCGACTACCGGATTAGCGGAGACTTGCAGGAGAAGCTCGTACAACGCCAGGATCTGTGGCCAGTCGGTGGTCTCGAAGCTCGAGGCTTCATCGTGCAGGGCGGCGATGGCCGCTTGGAGTTGGTAAGGGCCGGTCGGTCCGTGCGGCAACGCCGCGCTGATCAGCGCTATGCCCTCATCGATGTAGTCGGTGTTCCAGCGGCTGCGGTCCTGTTCGGCCATCGGGATCAGCGCGCCATCCGGCCCGGTTCGGGCCTCGCGGCGGGCGTCGGTGAGTACCATCAGGGCCAGCAGGCCAGTGACTTCGGGCTCCTCCGGTAGCAGCCGGTGAACCAGCCGGGTCAACCGGATGGCTTCGGTCGATAGTTCGACGCGCTGCAGGCTCGGCCCGGACGTGCTGGCGTAGCCCTCGGTGAACGTCAGGTACAGCACATGAAGGACGGCCGCGAGTCGTTCGGTGCGCTCCGGGCCTCGGGGGATCGCGAACGGGAAGCCGCTGTTCCTGATGCGCTGCTTGGCGCGGCTGATCCGCCGCGTCATCGTGGCCTCCGGCACCAGGAAACCACGAGCGATCTCCGCCGTGGTCAAGCCTCCGACCGCGCGCAACGTCAGCGCGATCTGCGACGACAGCGACAACGCCGGATGGCAGCACATGAACAGCAGGATCAGGGTGTCGTCGGTGTCGGCTGTATGACGCTCCAGACTTCCCCCCGTGTTTGTGATCACACGACACTAGATGGGCAGGCTCGCCACGACGCGTAGATGCGCCAGAATCGCCTCGTAGGCAACGATCACCGAAACGTTCCGGTCAGCCGGACGAGCGGCGAGGAGGGACTGTGCTCTCCCGGACAGTGAGGTCGGTGGCTAGTTCAACCCGAGGGCTCTCGATGGTGTCGCCTGCGGCGAGCCGGAGCAGACTGCGAGCGGCGAGGGCGCCCATCTCGGCGAGCGGCTGGCGCACCGTCGTCAGCGGCGGGGAAGACCATCGCGTCTCCGGCAGATCGTCGAAGCCGACGACGCTGACGTCGTCGGGAACCCGCCAGCCGCGCTGCCGAACCGCCTCATACACACCGAAGGCCATCGTGTCGCTCGAGGCGAAGATCGCCGTGGGCGGATCGTCCAGCTCCAGCAGTGCACGCCCGCCATGGAAGCCGGACTCGTGGTAGAAGTCCCCCTCGCGGATCAGGGCATCGTCGGGTGTGATGCCCGCTGCCTCCAGCCCCGCCCGATAGCCGTCCATTCGGGCCCGGCTGCACAGCATCTGTCGCAGACCGGAGATGAATCCGATCCGGCGGTGACCGAGCTCCGTGAGGTGTTCGACAGCGGACAGCCCGCCGGCCCAGTTGGTGGCACCGATGGTCGGGGTGTTGCGCGGGGAACCGCCTACCGGATCGACCACCACCATCGGCACGTTGAGCCGGCGAAGTTCCTCCTGCACCGGGGAGTCGAGGTCGGAGTTCACGAGGATGACGCCGTCAGAGGCGCGGGCACGCAGGTTCTGCAGCCACTGCCGCGCGGCCACCGGCTCCCGGTGGGTAGCCGAGACGACGGTGCCGAGTCCGGCGTTGTGGGCGACGTCCTCGATTCCGCGGATGATCTCCACGGCCCAAGGGCTGTCGAGATCGTTGAAGACGAGGTCGATCAGCCGAGCGCTCGGCTTGGCCTGAGTGCGGAGCGCACGGCGGTTGTAGCCGTAACGGTTGAGCAGCTGCTCGACGCGGCGGCGGGTGTCGGGGGCGACGTCGGAGCGGCCATTGACCACGCGGGACACGGTCGGGACCGAGACCCCGGCTTCCTGGGCGATCACACTGATGGTGACCTTGCGGCCGTCGGTGTTGCCGTCCGGCGACAGGACTGCATTGTCCGACGGGTCTCGCGGCGGTAACGCCCCCATCTCTACTTTCCTCCCACCCCGGCCAGCCCGGCGATGAGCCACCGGCGTGCGAACAAGTACAGCAGGAACACCGGCACGGCGGACAACAGGACGGCCATCATCAGCCCGGGGATGTCGATGCCGAATTCCTGCTGGAAGGTCCGCAGGCCCAGCGTGACCACGCGGTTCTCCTGGCTGCGAATGAAGATCAGCGGGAAGATGAAGCTGTTCCACGCCTGAAGCCCGATGAAGATGCCCACCGCGGAGATGGCGCCGCGTGCTACCGGTATGACCGCGCTGATGAGCATCCGGAATGAGCCCGCGCCGTCGAGCGCCATCGCCTCGTACATGTCCCGGGGCACGTCCCGCAGGGCGCCCGAGAGGATCAGGATGACCAGTGGCAGGCTGAACGCGACGGTGGGAAGGATGACCGCGATCAGGGTGTCGTAGAGCCCCATCTCGGTCACGATCAGATAGAGCGGGATGATCACTGCCTGGGCGGGGATCGCGAGGCCGAGCAGGAACATCCGGAACGACGCGCTGGCCAGCCAGTTGTTGGAACGCACGATCGCGTACGCGGCGGGCAGCGCCAGCGCCAGCGCCAAGACAATGCTGCCCACCGTGATGATCGCGGTGTTCCAGTAGAACAGCGGGAAACCACGGTCGATCACATTGGCGACGTTGTCGAACGTGAAGACACTCGGCAGCGCCAGCGGCCCGGCGTCCCGGAAGGCTCGCTCGGTGGTCAGGCTCCAGACGATCATGCTGAGGATCGGCACACCGATGATGACCAGCCAGATGGTGGCGAGCGCGCCGGCGAGCCAGTTGGGCCTGGTAGTGGATCGGCGAAGCATCGGCTACATACCTTCCAGCGTCGAACGCATCTTGGTGAACCCGGAGAACCGGACGATGACGAGCGAGATCGCCGTGGCCACGACCACCAGCACCGTCGCGATAGCGGAGGCGTAGCCCATCTCGAACTGCTCGAACCCCGCCGTGTACATCAGGTAGGGCAAGATTCGAGTGGCACCGCCGGGACCGCCGCCGGTCAGCAGCAGGACCGTCTCGAAGGTGATCAGCGAGCCTACGATCATGATCACCGACGACGTCACGATGGTGTGCCGCAACTGTGGCAAGCTGATGCGCCAGAACATGTCCCAGCGGTTGGCGCCGTCGATGATGGCGGCGTCGTACAGCGTGGTGGGGATGTTGCGGGCACCGGCCTGGTACAGCAGCGAATGGAACGGCACCCACTGCCATGCGCTGACGAACAGCACCGTCAGGAACGCTCCGTGCGACGTGCCGAGAATGTTCCCGTCCGGGAAGCCGATCAGCGGACCCAAGTCGCGGGCCATCCCGAAGTTCGGATCGAGGAACCGGTGGAACAGCACGGCGATCGCGGCGGAGGACAGCAGCAGCGGCAGGAAGAATATGGACGAGAGGATGGCCCGATTCCGCTGCTGACCGGCAGCCCAGACCCCGATACCGATCGCCATGGGCGTCTGGGTGATCCAGGTGAGCGCGGTCAGCATCAGGGTGATCCGGGTCGACTCCAGGACCCGGCCGTCGTTGATCAACCGTTGCCAGTTGTCCCACCCGGTCCATTCGATGCTGCCGAATCCCGGCCACGAGGAGAACGAGAGCACCACGACGAGGATGAGCGGCACGACGGCGAAAAGGCCGAAGAACAGCACGGCGGGAAGGATGTAGAGGGGGCCAGGGCGCGGTCCGTTGTCCGGCGCCGCTCGCCGCCGCGACCGGTCGGTTCGCGGCGGCGAGGGCGCTTCGGGTGGCCCGCCCTTGGAACTATCCAGCTGCGTCTTCATTGGCCTTGATGAAACCTTCCGCATCGAGATTTCCGAGGAAGACGTTCTCGATGGCTTCGAGCATCGGCTGGGACAGCGGACGTTCGATCGCCTGGTCCCAGGACAGCTGGAAGCTGGGTGCGTTGGCGACCATGTTGTAGATGAAGCTGAAGTAATCCTCGTGCTCGTGGCCTTCGATGAGCGACTCGATGTCGGCGACCGCGGGGATGTCGCCGATGTTGAGCAGGTCCTCCACGTATGCGTCGGAGGCCATCTCCTGTTTCAGGTACTCGATGGCGACCTCTTTGAGCGGGGAGTCGGCGTGGACCGAGAAGTAGTTGGTGGGGTTGCCGGCGATGTTGTCCGGGTGTCCCTCGCCGCCCTCGATGGCCGGGAACTGACCCCAGGCCAGGCTGTTCCGGGTGAACTCGGGGTCGTCGTTCAGGTGGTTGGTATAGGCCCAGGCGCCCATCAGGTGCATCGCCGCCAGGCCGTCCTCGAGCATCGGCTCCGGCCCGCCGTCGTACTGGACCGATGCGAAAGCCGTGCCGAAGGCGCCCCGGTCCACGAGGTCGCGGATGGTGTCGACCATCTGGGTGATGGCCGGGTGCCGCCAGCCCTCGCCGGTGCCCTCAGCGATGTCCAGGAATACCTGCTCGCCGCCGATCCGGTCGGTGAGGTACTCGACCCACATCAGCAGGGTCCAGGCATCAGCGCCGGCCAGGGCGACTGGTGTGATCCCCGCGCTGCTGAAGGTGTCGATGGCATCGAGGAACTGCTGCCAGTTGGTTGGCACCGTGATGCCGGCGTCGTCGAACACGGCGGTGTTGTAGAACATGAGCTTGGGCTGCACGGTGCGCATCGGGATGCCGTAGTACGCGCCGTCGATCTGGCCGGCGTCGAGCACGGCCGGCAGGAACGAGTCTTTGAACTCCGGATCCGCTTCGAGATATGGCGTGAGGTCTTCGAGCAGGCCGGCCCGGGCGTACGAGCGGATACTGCCGCCTCCCCAGTTGAAGAAGACATCGGGCCGCTGGTTGCTGTCGATGATGGTCTGGAGTACATCGCGGTAGCTGTCGTTGGGCTCGGTGATCAGCTCGGCCTGCACGTTCGAGTCTTCCGCACCGAAGAAGCGGTCCAGGGACTCCTGGCTGACGGGGTTCAGCGCATCCTCGTGCAAGACCCATACGTCGATCTCGCCGCTTGCATCGGCGGGGTCGACGGTGGTCTCGTTGCCGGCGTCGTCGCCGCCGCAGGCGCTGGTGGTCAGCGCTGCCGCGCCGGCCGCGCCGAGTCCGGCCAGAAACGTCCGGCGGCGGATGGTCCTGGGTGCTGTCATCTGTCTGTCCTCCTGATGAGGCTCAAGTGGCCGCGTTGCTTGCGGCCGATGTCCAAGTACCTGCACTCAGCTGCCATGCAGCAGCGAAAGTTCCGATAGTTTCGGGTACGTTACAGGCGGCTTTCTGTCCAGGTCAACCCCTAGATAGGCAGCATGGAGAACGAGACAATCTCGTAATCAACCCTAGTCACCGGGACCGGATTGCTGCAGACTGTTCCGGAAACTTCTCGGTACATCGCTAAGGGAGGTCAACGACGTGACATCGACGTTCGCTCGTGCCCTTGCCGTCGGCTCAGGGCTGGCGCTGGTACTCGGTGGTGCGCTGTCGCAAGGACCTGAGGTCGCGGCAAGCGCTTCACCAACCGACGACTTGAACGCCGTGGACACCGGCGGTTCAACATCGTCGGCTGTCATCGACTGGAACGACGTACGGCAGGAGGTGGACGGCTTCGGCGGCGCATTCGCCTTTCACAAGGCCGGTTCGATTCAGCGGCTCGGCGACCCGCTCAGTGGGCAGATCCTGGACATGATCTTCAACCAGGAAGACGGGATCGGGCTGGACATCGTCCGCGTGATGGTCGGCGACGGCAGCATCGACGAATGGGGCGACGACATCTACGACGGCCCGACCGAGACGATCATGCCCGAACCGGGTGTTTTCGTCTGGGACGACCCGGACTGGGAGGACGTGAAGGACGACTTCGACGCCTATCAGATCTGGTTGATGAAGGAGGCGAAGGAGCGCGGCGTCGACACGGTCCTGGCCAGCGTATGGAGCCCGCCGGCCTGGATGAAGGAAAACGAGAGCGCAACCGGTGGCGGGCCCAACCGGCTGCGTGACGACATGTACCAGGAGTTTGCCGACTACCTGTCCGAATACGTGCTCGGGTACAAGGAACACTTCGACATCGACATCGGCTACATCTCGCCCACCAACGAGCCGGACTTGAGCACGGGCTATTCCAGCAGTGAATGGACCCCGGAAGAGCTCAACGTGTTCGTGCGTGACTACCTGGGGCCGACGTTCGCCGAACGCGACGTGCCGGCGCAGATCGTCGTCGGTGAGGCCGTCGGCTTCGGGGAGGAATGGGTGCGCCCGGCGTTGAACGACCCGCAGACCGTGGACTTCGTCGACGTCGTCGCCGCCCACGCCTACACCGGTCTGGTGGATGGCGAGACGGCCCCGAACCCCGATCGGTGGACCACGTCGAATGAACTGGGCAAGCGGATCTGGCAGACCGAGTACATGAACAATGGCGCACCTCGGGACCGGCTGTTCGTGAACAACACGATCACCGACGGTCTACGGTACGCGAACCTGATCGGCAACATGTTCGACCAGGTCAGCCTGAATGCGTACTTCTGGTGGTGGCCGGCGTCGAACAGCGGTGCCGACGGGTCGAACCTGATCAGGCTGCAGAACGACGGGTCCCCGCAGGGTGGCAACCCCACTGAGACCGGTGAGATCCGGGTCTTCAAGAGGTACTACGCGTTCGGCAACTACAGCCGCTTCCTCGAGCCTGGATACGTGATGATCGGCGCGGACGCCCGGCCCGTGGACGACGTGCTGGTCACGGCGTACAAGGACCCGGAGACGGAGAACTTCACGGTCGTCGCGGTCAACAACGGCACCGACGACCACACGATCCGGTTCGACCTGGACGGCTTCCCGGCCGATGTCGACGCCGTGGTGCCGTACCGCACGTCGGCCAGTGAGAATCTCAAGAAGCTCGATCCGGTCGCGGTGAGTGACGCAGAATTCACCGTGGCGCTGCGCGGATCCAGCGTGACGACGTTCATTCCGGAGAATTTCGAGCTGCCGGCGCTGCCCGCGATGCGGGACGTCTTCTCGACCTACCCGGCCGAGGAGAACGACGGTCAGTCGCCGGGGCTGAAAGTGACCGACAACCCGGATGGCGGGTCGATGATCACCAACATCCGGCACGGGACCCATCTGGAGTACTCCAACGTGAACTTCGCCGACGGCTCCGCGGCAGGGTTCGTCGAGCAGATGGGTGAACTCCGGATGCACGCCCGAGTGGCGCCGATGGCCGGCGGGACCATCTCGGTCCGGCTCGGTGACCCGCGTTCCGGACCGGTCGTGGGCGAGTTGGAAGTGCCTGCCGCCGACGATCCCGATGCATGTCGTCGCCCGTGGACGGGCCTGTGTCCTGACGAGTGGATCACGGTGTCCACCGATATCGACACCAGCTCCGACGGCGGCGCTTACGGGGTCCACGACATGTATCTGGTGTTCGAGAACCATCCGAGGCACAACCTGCGGATGTTCAACCTGGATTACGCCGAGTTCAGCGACTGACCTCGTTGAACCCGGCCCGCCCTGGGCTGCCGCGGCTCCACCTGTGGGCAGCCCACCCCGGACCGGGCCCACTCCGCCCAACCCCAGGGCCCGGTCCGGGGCCCACCCATCCCGGGTGATCACCGGGATGGAGCGGCGGTGCTGTCCCGGATGATCAGGCTGGTGGCAAGCTCGAGCCGCGGGCTTTCGACGGGCTCACCGGCAGCCAGCCGGAGCACCGTCCGGGCGGCCAGCGCACCCATTTCAGCCAGCGGTTGGCGGACTGTGGACAGTGGCGGGGACGCCCAGCGCACCTCGGGCAGATCGTCGAATCCGATGACGCTGACGTCGTCGGGTATTCGAAGGCCATGCCGGCGCACGGCTTCGTAGGCTCCGGCGGCCATCTGGTCGCTCGAGGCCGCGATGGCCGTCGGGGCGTCAGCGAGGGCGAGAAATGCCTGGGCTCCCTTGAACCCGGACTCGTGGTAGAAGTCGCCCTCCCAGATGAGGTCGTCGGCCAGCGTGATCCCGGCGGTCTCCATGCCGGTGCGGTAGCCGTCGAGGCGGGCCCGGCTGCACATCAGATTCCGTGGGCCGGAGATGACGCCTATACGACGGTGTCCGAGAGAGATCAGGTGATCGACGGCCGACAGGCCGCCGGCCCAGTTGGTGGCACCGATGGTGGGGGCGTCGAGCACGGGCCCGCCGACCGGGTCGACGACGACGAGTGGCACATCGAGGCGGCGTAGTTCCTGGTGCATCGATGAGTCGAGAGTGGAGTTCACGAGGATGACACCGCCGGAGGCCCGCATGCGCAGGTTCTCGAGCCAGGTCCGGGCCGGCTCGGACTTTCGGTGGATGGCCGATATCACCGTGCCTACCCCGGCGTTGTGCGCGACCTCCTCGACGCCGCGGATGATCTCGACGGCCCACGGGCTGTCGAGATCGTTGAAGACCAGATCGATCAACCGGGTGTTGACGGGGGAGCGGGCGGATCGGCGCTGGTATCCGTGGCGGCGAAGAAGTTCCTCGACACGTTTTCGGGTGCCGGGGGCGACATCGGAGCGTCCGTTGAGCACGCGGGACACGGTGGGTATCGAGACGCCGGCTTCGTCAGCAATGGCGCTGATGGTGACCTTGCGCTCGCCCGTGGCGTTCATCGTTCCATTATCGCCCCCGTGGCTGCTGAGCCAGGTGGTGGTGCGGGTTCCAGGCGCGTCGCCTCGACCGGACCCATTGAAACGCGCGTGGGTTCGCGGGGGAGCATGCGCAGCGGAGCCAAACGTTTCGGTGGCATTCCGAAAGTTCCGGAGGCGCCAGGATCAACTGCTAAGGTGCTGCTGACATGGCAATACACTGGCAAGCCCGGGCGATGTGGAGAGTGCGAATGCCTCTGCGTCGACGAGACATCTGACATACTGACCGGAAAATTATCGATAACAGGATGACGGAGCGAGACTCATGCAGATTCAAGGCGCTGGCGAGCCCATCGGCGACCCACCGACGGCAACAGCCGAACACGGCTCCTGGAGTGATGCGTCGTTGCCGGTGTCTGACCGGGTGAACGCGTTGCTTGCGGCGATGACCCTGGAAGAGAAGGTCGCACAGCTCTACAGCGTGTGGGTCGGGGGCGACCCCGCCGGGGACGACGTCGCGCCACACCAGCATGCGCTGATCGAGGCCGACCTCGACTTCCAGGCCTTGATCCGGTACGGGCTCGGACAGTTCACCCGGCCGTTCGGCACGGCCAAGGTCGAACCCGGTGACGGCGCCAAGGCTCTTGCGCGTATGCAGCGTGACGTCGTCGAAGCCGGCCGGTTCGGTATCCCGGCGCTGGTGCATGAAGAGTGCCTCACCGGGTTCATGACGTTCGGCGCCACCATCTACCCGACGCCGCTGGCCTGGGGGGCCACCTTCGACCCCGTCCTCGTGGAGCGGATGGCCGGGCAGATCGGCAGGTCGATGCGCGAGGTCGGGGTGCATCAAGGGCTTGCTCCGGTGCTCGACGTGGTCCGTGACGCGCGGTGGGGGCGCGTCGAGGAGAGCATCGGGGAGGACCCTTACCTGGTCGGCACCGTGAGCACGGCGTATGTGCGAGGTTTGCAGTCGGCCGGCATTGTCGCCACTCTCAAACACTTCGTCGGGTATTCGGGCTCCGAGGCGGGCCGGAACCACGCACCGGTGCGGATAGGGCCGAGGGAATTCGCCGACGTCTTCCTCCCACCGTTCGAGATGGCGCTGCGAGCCGGCGCCGGCTCGGTGATGGCCTCGTACACCGAGACCGACGGCGTGCCGTCGGCCGCGGACGTGTCACTGCTCACGGACCTATTGCGGGACCGCCTGGGTTTCGCCGGCACCGTCGTTTCCGACTACTTCGGCATCTCCTTCCTGGAGATCGAGCACGGTGTGGCGGGCTCCCCGGTGGACTCAGCCGCACTGGCCCTTGCCGCGGGCATCGACGTGGAGTTGCCGGGCGTGCGTTGTTACGGCACGCCACTGCTCGAGGCGGTGCGCGCGGGGACCGTTCCCGAGGCGTTGGTCGAGCGTGCCGTCCGGCGGGTGCTCACGCAGAAGATCGAGATCGGGCTGCTCGATCCGGATTGGACACCGGAGCCGGGCCCGGCGTCCGCACCGGAACAGGGGATCGACCTCGACCCGCCGGAGGCGCGAGGGCTGGCCCGTGAGATCGCTGAAGCCTCAGTCGTGTTGCTGGACAATGACGGCTCACTCCCGCTGTCGCCCGCCGCCCGGGTCGCCGTCGTCGGCCCACTCGCCGACGACACCGCGGGCATGCTCGGCTGCTACACCTTCGCCAGTCACCTCGGGCACGCTGTAGCCGAGACCGGCGAGCCGGAGGGGCCCCCAATCGCCACGCTGCTTTCCGGCATCCGCGCTGAGCTTCCGGACGCCGGCATCGTGCACGTTGCCGGGTGCGACGTCGCGGGAGACGACCGCAGCGGTTTTGCCCCCGCGGCCGAGGCGGCCGGTTCGGCCGACGTCTGCGTAGTTGTGGTCGGTGACCGCGCGGGACTGTTCGGTCGCGGCACGTCCGGTGAGGGCTGTGACGCCGAGGACATGCGCCTGCCCGGGGTCCAGGAAGAGTTCATCCAGGCGATGGCCGACACGGGTACCCCGGTGGTGCTGGTGTTGTTGGCGGGTCGTCCGTACGCGCTGGGAGCGGTCGCCGATCGGGTGAGCGCCGTCGTTCAGGCGTTCTTCCCGGGGGAGGAAGGCGGTGCGGCAGTGGCCGGTGTGCTGTCCGGGCGGGTATGTCCGTCTGGCCGGTTGCCGGTGAGTGTGCCCCGGCGCCCAGGCGGGCAGCCGTTCACCTATCTGGCGCCGCCCCTCGGGCACCGCTCGGAGGTCAGCAATATCGACCCCACACCGCTGTATCCGTTCGGTCACGGCCTCAGCTATATGACCTTCACATGGGACGACGTGCACGTGGGCGGGGCCGATGAGCCATTGCCGGACGCCGGACCGATCGAGGTCCCGACCCACGGATCGGTCACGGTGTCCGTGCGGATCTGCAATACCGGCGAGTTCGCCGGTGCCGAAGTCGTTCAGGTGTATCTGCATGACCCCGTCGCGCAGGTCACTCGCCCGCAGGCCAAGCTGGTCGGTTACTCGCGGGTGTTCTTGCAACCTGGTGAGGCGCGCCGGGTCACCTTCGGGTTGCACGCCGATCTCGCCGCGTTCACTGGGGTGCGCGGTGACCGCGTCGTGGAACCAGGTGATCTGGAGTTCCGGCTAGCGCGTTCCAGCCTCGACACCACCCACGTCGTCAAGGTGACGCTGACCGGCCCGGAACGAGTGGTTGGATTCGACCGCCACCTGACCGCCGACGTCGAGGTCTCCTGACGTCTCACCCTGACACTGAATCCCGCGCGGCCATTCTGTCGATCACCGCAGTGCGGCGAGTGCGTGGCGGTGACCACCAGGGGAGGTGGGGGCGGGCGCGGGCGAGGTGAACGCGTCGTGCAGTGCCTCGACGCAGGTGGGCGCCCGCGTCGCCGAGGTGACGAGCGAGACCGTGACGGTGAGCGCCGGATCGAGCTCCAGGACCGTGATCTTGTCGCTGGTGGCGAACTGATCGGCGTCGCCGTAGAGCGGCGTCCAGGCCGGGCTGCCCGCACCGACTTCCACGAGGGTGTCCGGTGTGCTGCCCGACGGCCGCCCGCGCCGCGGTTCGAAGCCGGCCCGGCGGCAGGCGTCGAGCACGAAGGCGTGCAGCAGCGGATCACATTTCTGGCTGGGCAGCCGGAGCGGGAGCTCGGCGAGTTCCTGAAGGCGTAGCCGGCGGCGTGTCGCAAGTTGATGGGTGGCGGTCAGCGCGATCCGCACCGGCTCCTCGAGCAAGGGCACCGCGTTGATTGTGGAGTCCTCGGCCAGCTTCCCAGGCATGCCCCGGAGAAACGCCACGTCGAGGTCGCCGTTGCGCACGGATTCCAGCTGCTGCCCGACGGGCCGGCTATCGAGCTGGACGTCGATGTCCGGGCATTGGTTGGCGAGCACATCCAGGCCGCCGGCCAGGCGTGAACTCAGCCCGGGGCTTGTGCCAATCCGGAGCGTGCCCTGCTGGGCGGCGGTGAGCCCAGCAGCAACGGCCGCCGTGCGGTCAGCGGCGGCGAGGACGGCGTGTGCCTCCGGAAGCAGCCGCTCACCCGCTCGCGTCAAGCGGACCTGGCGTGGTGACCGGTCGAACAGGGTGACTCCGAGCTCACGTTCCAGCCGGCGTACCTGCTGGCTGACGGCGGGTTGCACGATGTGTAGCTGTTGTGCCGCCCGGCCGAAATGTAGGTGCTCGGCGACCGTGACGAAGTAACGAAGTTGCCGCAGCTCCATGTTCACCCCTCTGACGTCGAACGATCAGGATTCGTGATCGCTGTGTAGGTCAACTGCGTCTTGGTCGGGCACATTCCTTCGTCCTCACTCGAGGAAGAAGGTCGGTCACAAAGGAAAGGTTGGACGATGCGGATCGGAATGTGGCTCGAGGTGTCCGGGCTGCCGGCGGACGAGATCGAGACGGCCGTGCGGGCGGCGGACGGCGCGGGTTATTCGACGTTGTGGTTCGGTGAGGTGGGAAACTGGGATCCGCTCACCCTGCTGACCGTCGCCGCCCGGGAAGCCGCGTCGCCGCGGCTGGGCTCCGCGGTTGTCCGCAGCTATCCCCGGCACCCGCTCGCCCTGGCGGCCCAAGCGCTGACCATCCAGGCGATGACGGGCAACCGGCTCGTTCTGGGGCTGGGGCCCAGCCATGCGCCGATCGTCGAAGGGCAGTACGGCATACCGTTCACCGCACCGGCGCGGAACCTGCGTGAGTACCTGTCCGTGCTGATTCCGCTGTTGCGCGGTGAGCCGGTGTCGTATCACGGCACGGACTGGACGGCCGTCGGCCAGCTTGAGCTGGCCGGCGCCGAGCCGCCGCCGGTGGTGGTGGCAGCGATGGGTCCTAAGTTGCTGCAACTGACCGGTGAACTCGCTGACGGTGTGATCACGACATGGGTCACACCGGACACGGTGATCGAGCAGGTCGTGCCTGCGTTGCGGCGTGCCGCGGAGGGCGCCGGGCGTGCTGTGCCAGAGATCATCGCGCAGATGCCCGTCGCTGTGACCGATGACCCCGACGGCACCCGAGAGCTGCTGAACGCGCGGCTGGGGATGACGCGGGATCTGCCGAGTTACCGTGCGGCCTTCGAGCGTGAAGGCGTCAGTGGGCCCGGCGACTTGGTGATCGCGGGCGACGAGTTGGTGGTCGCGAAGGCCATCCGCCGTTATGCCGAGGCGGGAGTCTCCGAGTTCATGGCGGTGCCGGTGGGGGCGGCGGCGGACCAGGCCCGCACGGCGCGGCTGTTGCCCGAGCTGACCGGCGACGCGCGAGCCGTCCGCTGACGGCGGGCGTCACAGGGGCCGGACTGTCCGTTGCGGGCGTTTATTCCGAATCGCCCGGCATGCCGTAATATGCCGGGCCATGACGCGGACAGCGGCCGGTGACACCTTGCCGGCCGCCCCGCCCGCTGGGGCTGGTGCCATGACGAACCCGGCATCCCAGCAAGTCGTGGTCTTCAGCGTTCTCTGGAGCGTTGCTCACCTGGCGCACCTGCTCCGTAAGGCTGACCCGGGCAGCGTCTTCGTCTGGCTGCTGTTGATCGCGGCGATCCTGGTGCTCGGCAACCCACGCTCCCGGCTGCGGCTCGGGATGCTCGCCGGTATCCAGCTCGTCTACCTGTTCACGAAGCTGCCGGTGACGGACAACCACATGATCATCATGGGGTTCGTCAACCTCGGTGTGCTTGTAGCGGTGCTGATGGGCGGACGGCGTGCCGCCGACTCGGGGGTGTTGCCGGGCGCCGCGGTCGCCTACATCCGGCTGACCATAGTGATCGCCTACGGTGCCGCCGCGCTCGCGAAGCTCAACCACGGCTTCTTCGACGTCGTCGAGAGCTGTGCGGTGTCGATGTTCTACGACGCGACCGCCGTGCTCGACGGCCGGGTGCGGGTGCCGGACATCCCGCAGGCGATCGAGGCCGCGTTGCCGTTCGTGATCGCCGGGACGGAGCTGCTGATTCCGGTGCTGTTGCTGATTCCGGCGACGAGGGCATTTGGGGTAGGCGTCGTGGTGCTGTTCCATCTCGGCATGTCGCTCAGCCCGAGCTCGACGGCCATCGACTTCACGATCGTGCTCTTCGCGCTCGTCTTCCTGTTCCTGCCCGCGCCGGCCGGTGTGCACCTGACCGGCCGAGCTCTGGGTCTCCTCCCGCAACGCCTCACGCGCATCAAGGGCGCACGTCCGATGGGCCTGATCGCGGTGGCGGTGCTCGCCGGATCGTTGGTGGCCGGCGTCGGCACCGACGTCGCGACCTGGTCGGGTAACCGCAATTGGCTGGTTCTCGCGCCGGTGGCCGTCGGTCTGGGGGCACTGCTGCTTGACGCCGCCTGGCGGGCCGTCAAGAACCGGTGGCCCCGCGCGGCTCCTATCTGGCCGCCAGGACCGGTACTGTCCGTGTCCCGGCTGGGATACCTGTCGTGCGTCGTGCTTCTGGTGGCGACGGCAGCCTCGCCGTACATGGGTGGGAAGACGAGATCGGTCTTCACCATGTACAGCAACCTGCAGACCGAGCAGATGACGTCGAACCACTTGCTGTTTCCCCGGCTGCCGATGGCGACGGGACAGGACGACCTCGTGCTGGTGATGGAATCCTCCAACGCACGGTTGAACCGGATCGGCGCGGGCGGGCGGCTGGTGACCTGGCACGAGCTCCGCCGGGAGCTGGCCGGCGATCCGGAGGCCAGCATCCGCTACGAGCGCGCCGGTGAAGTGGTCGAGCACGCGCAGGCGTTGGAGAACCCAGAGCTGGTTTCGCGGCATCCGGTCTCTCATCGTTTCATCGCGCACCGCATCGTCGATCCGGAGCGGGCGCGCTGTCTCTGGTGATCCGCTCGCCATCACCACGGGGAGATGAACGGTTCCACCGGGGCCACAACACATTCGTGATCAGCCAGCGCGCGTGCCTGACGCCGTGGGCGATTCGCCGATGGGCAGGCCAGGGCGGCGGAATGGTGGCCGCCATGCCGGGCGGGCAGGCGCCGTGGCGGCCCAACACCTCGGCGACGTGGGCGGCAAGGTATTGGTGGCCTCGACCGTTCGGGTGCAGCCTGTCGGCACTGAGCATGTTTAGCTCACCCATCGTCGCGCCGATACGGACGTCGAACAGCCAGGTCGAGTATCTTTCACCGACCCGTTCGATCACCGCGTTCGCCGCGGCCGTCCGGGACCTCAGAGCAGCGCGGCGACGGCCGCTGATGGGCAGGCCCGCCGCGACGTCGTGCAAGGTCGCCGTGAACACTCCGCGGGTGGCGATGCCGGCCAGCCCGCTGATGACGGCGTCGTAGTTCTCCTCGAAGGCGTCGGCGTCGAACCCGGAGGACATGACGTCGTTGACGCCGATGATGCACGAGACGATGTCGGGAGTGTGCTGGGCGACGAGCGGCAACTGGGTCCGGCGGACGCGGCTCGCCGTCGCACCGACCCGTGCGAGGTTGGCCACGAGTTCGAGTGTGGGTTGGCGCTCCACGAGGTGGTGGACCCATCCGTAGAGATCGCCTGGCTGACGTGCGCCGCGGGGGGCCGGATCTCCGACGCCGACGGAGAGGCTGTCGCCGCAGACGACGAGTCGAGTGATAGTCAGATTCATGAGTAATCAATCTAGTGACTAATCATCTTGTTGGCTAGGGTGTATTCATGGCTCTCCGACATGCGGTTCTCGCGGCTCTGGTGCACGGCGAGGCGAGTGGTTACGAATTGGCCAAGCGGTTCGAGCTGGGTGTGGCGAACTTCTGGCATGCCAAGCCGCAGCAGGTCTATGCGGAGCTGGCGCGGTTGAGCGAGGCCGGGTTGGTTCAGGGCCGAGAGGTGATCCAAGAGTCCCGCCCGAACAAACGGATGTTTGCGATCACCGACGACGGCCTCGCCGTGCTGGCGGAGTTCGCCGCCGCGCCGAAAGGGCTCCCGGTCGGCCGTGACGACCTGATGATTGCTGTCCAGGCGATCGACACCCTCGACGCTGAGGTGGTTCGTGACGGCATCGAACGCCGTGCCGAGCAGGCGAAGCAGAAGCTTGCTACCTTGCAGGAGCTCGAGCGCCAGATCCTAGGTGGGCGGGACGAGGCGACGTTCGTGCGTACCAGCCGGCATCTCGGCCCGTACCTGAACTGCCGGCGCGGCATCCGGTTCCAGCAGGACACCCTGGAGTGGTGTGAGTGGGCGCTGCAGGTGCTCCGGTCCCGCTAGAGCAGGCTCCCCATTCCCCGGTGATCGTGAGCGGATTCTGGTCGTTGGTCAGGGAGCTCACCTGGGGTTTTACCTCCGAATTACGACCAGAATCCGCTCACGATCACCGGGAATGGGGCGCCGCGATGACGGCCAGTGACCGTGCCTGGCGGGGTTGTGGACAACGGACTTGGCAACGGCTGCCAAGTGGGTCATGATCACTGGCAATTCCGGCCCGGGAGGGGGCACCATGACTCTTATGGCGGTGATGCCGCGTGCCACTGACGACTGGACGGTCGACGACCTCACCCAGCTACCGGACGATGGGCTGCGGTACGAGCTCGTCGACGGGATGCTGCTGGTGAGCCCTGCACCCACGCCGATCCACCAGCGAGCGGTTCGGCAGCTGACGCTTGCCCTCGAGGCCGCCTGCCCATCACACCTCGAGGTCTTCTTCGCGCCGCTTGACTGGCAACCAGACCAGCGCAACTCCCTCGAACCCGACCTCCTGGTGGTCGCCAAGAAAGACATCGGCGAGAAACTGATCACCGCTCCGCTGCGGCTGGCGGTGGAGGTGATGTCGGCGAGCAGTCGTCTACGCGACACAACGCTGAAGTTCGCCAAGTATGCCGAAGGTGGTGTCGAGTCCTACTGGATCGTCGATCCGTCGAAGCCGTCGATCGTCGCCTACGATCTCCGGGACGGTGAGTACGTGCAGGTGGGCTACGGCGATCGGGACACGTCCGTGGCTTTGGCCAACCCGTTTCCGGTCACCGTGGTCCCGGCGTCGCTCGTCGCCGGTTGATTGCGCGCGGCGGCGCCGTCCACAAACCAGGTGGACTCGACCGTGCGAACACCGGACCACTAGGCTGATCGACTGTGCCACAGTTAGCTGACGTCCTGGCCGTACTCGAACGCCACTACCCATCATCAACGGCCGAATCCTGGGATGCTGTCGGCCTGGTCTGCGGTGACCCTGGCGCGGAAGTGCGTCGCGTGCTGTTCGCCGTCGACCCTGTGGCCGATGTGGCCGACGAAGCGATCGAGTGGGGCGCCGACCTCGTCGTCACCCACCATCCGCTGTTTCTGCGGCCTGTTCACGGATTCCCGGCGACGACGCCGAAAGGCCGCCTCGTACATCGCCTCATCTCCAACGGCATCGCGTTGTTCACCGCGCACACCAACGCCGACAGCGCGGAGTCCGGCGTCAACGACGCACTGGCCGCCGCGCTGGGGCTGCGCGAGCTGCGCCCGCTCAGCCCGCATCTCAGCGAGCCCCACGACAAGCTGATCGTCTTCGTGCCCGAACCCGACGCTGGGGGAGTGCTGGACGCCCTGACCGCCGCCGGCGCGGGGGTGATCGGCAACTACGAACGTTGCGCCTGGATGACGACGGGCACGGGCACGTTCCGTCCCGGCGCCGGAGCCAACCCCACCATCGGCTCGGTGGGCGCGGTCGAAGAGGTCGCCGAGTACCGCCTGGAGATGGTCGTGCCCCGGCGACTGCGCAGCGACGTCCTGACGGCTCTGAAAGCGGCCCACCCGTACGAGGAACCGGCCTACGACCTCTACGATCTGGCCGCGCTGCCGGCCGCGACCGGCCTGGGCCGCATCGGCGTCCTCGATCAACCCGAGACGCTGCGCTCGTTCACCGAGCGGGTCGCCGCGGCGCTGCCGGCGACCACCTCCGGCGTCCGGGCCGCAGGCGATCCCGAGGCGCACGTACACACGGTGGCCGTCTGCGGCGGTGCGGGTGACTCACTGCTCGACGCCGCCCGACGGGCCGGCGTCGACGTCTACGTGACCGGCGATCTCCGCCACCACCCGGCGTCGGACTCGCTGGCCGGTGGCGGGCCGGCGCTGGTGGACGTCGCCCATTGGGCCGGCGAATGGCCGTGGCTGGCGCATGCCGCTGACCGGCTGCGAGACGACCTCGCCTCCGGAGGTACTACGGTGGAGACTCGCGTATCCGCGATACCCACCGATCCGTGGACGCTGCACGTACCGTCCCGCCCGTCCGGGGCGTCCGTGCTCGAGGGAGGGACCACCCCTGAACGCTGACCCTGAAACCCAGCTCCGGCTCCTCGATGTGCAGGCGCTGGACCTGAAACTGGACCAGCTGGCACATCGGCGGCGGACGCTGCCGGAAGTGGCCGAGGTCGAGTCGCTGGCCGCCGAGCACACGCGGCTCGGCGACGCTGAAGTGGTGGCGCAGACCACCGTCGCCGACCTCGAGCGTGAGCAGAAGCGCGCTGACGCCGACGTCGAGAAAGTGCGCACCCGCAAGTCGCGCGACCAGAAACGGCTCGACGCGGGCCAGGTCACCTCGCCCAAAGAGCTGGAAAGCCTGCAGCGAGAAATCGAGTCACTGAACCGGCGGCAGTCCGACCTCGAAGACGCCGAGCTCGAGATCATGGAGCGCCTCGAGCAGGCCCAGAACGAGGCCGAAACGCTCAAGGCAGAGCGGGAGAAGCTCGGACAGCGGGTACGTGAGGTTCAACAGTCGCGTGACGCCAAGTGGGCCGAGATCGACCAGGAAGCCGAAGCCGCCCGCGTCCGGCGATCCGAGCTGGCCGGGCAGCTTCCCGAAGAGCTGCTGGCCCTGTACGAGAAGATCCGGGCCTCGCAGAACGGCATCGGAGCCGCGGCGCTTCGCCGGCGGACGTGTGAGGGTTGCCAGATGCAGCTGGACGCCGCTGAGCTCAAGCGGATCAGCAGCTTCGCTCCAGAGGTGGTCATCCGGCATGACGAATGCCGCCGCATCCTGGTCCGCGTCCCTGACTCCGGCCTGTAGACGGCCGGCGCTGATATGACTCAACTGATTGTCGAAGCCGACGGAGGCTCGCGCGGCAACCCAGGCCCGGCGGCGTTCGGGGCGCTGGTGCGGGCGGCCGCCTCTGGCGAAGTATTGGCCGAGATAGGCGAAACCATCGGCGACACGACCAACAACGTCGCTGAATACCGAGGGCTGATCGCCGGGCTGCGGCTCGCGCACGCGATCGATCCGGACGCGACCGTCGAAGCACGTCTGGATTCCAAACTCGTCGTGGAACAGATGTCGGGCCGCTGGAAGATCAAACATGCCGGGCTCCGGCCGTTGGCGCTGGAAGCGCAGCGGATCTTCCCGCCCGGGCAGGTGACCTACACCTGGGTGCCGCGGGCCAAGAACGCAGCCGCGGACCGGCTGCTCAATGACGCGCTGGACGGCAAACCGCGAGCGGCGCCTGCCGCGCCCGAGCCGCCCGAGCCGCCCGCCCAGCTTGGCTCCGCCACCGCGGAGACGCAGCAGCTGTTTGTCGAGACGGCGCCGCCGGAGACTTTCCCGGTGGAGCCGGGGCCGGCAGAACCTGCCGCTGAGAAGCCGGAACAGACCGGCGGCCTCATGGCCGTGTGGTCGTCTGAGCTGGGCCCTCCGACCACGCTTGTCCTGGTCCGGCACGGCCAGACACCGATGACGAAAGCCCGTGTCTTCAGCGGCGGGGGCGCCGTCGGGCCGTCGCTGGACGACGTCGGGCAGCAGCAAGCCAAACGCGCGGCTGAATTCCTGGCTGAATCCGATGTGCTGGCGGCCACACTCTCCGGCACGGCGGAGTCAGGGGCGGCAGCCGCTTCACCGATCGTCGTCGCGTCGCCGATGCAGCGCACCCGCGAGACCGCCGGGGTGATAGCCGCCCGGCTCGGGGTGGCCGACATCGCGGTGGACGAGCAATGGCGTGAATGCGAGTTCGGCGCATGGGAAGGGTTGACGCTGGCTGAGATCACCGAGCGGTACCCCGACGAGCTCGCGGCATGGTTCTCGACGACGACGGCGGCCCCACCCGGCGGGGAATCACTGGACGACCTGTTCGGCCGCATCACCGGGGCGCGCGACCGTACCGTGGCGCGTTACACCGGGCGGACCGTCGTCGTCGTCACGCATTCGATGCCCATTCGGGTGCTGGCGAGCAGCACGCTAGAGGCGCCGCCGTCGTCGGTCCTCCGCCTGCAGCCCGCGCCGGGTTCGGTGACCGAGATCCAGCTGTACGACGACGGCACCAGCACGCTGGCAGGGTTCAACCACCGCCCCTGAACTCGATCAGCTGACGGTCATGTACTCGCCGTTGGCGGGCATACCAGTTGTGGGCTGTCCGTCGCCGATCGCGATGCCGGTGAACGTCATGGGCAACCCCTGGGCGGTTGAAGGATTGGCCCGGTCCATCAGCTGGACGTGGACGTGGGGCTCGCTGGAGTTCCCGGAATTGCCGCATCGGCCGAGCGCCTGACCGGCCTCGACCTGGTCGCCGGCGCCAACCTGGGCTGAACCGCGCTGTAGGTGGGCGACGAGCGCGAAACAGCCGTCGCCCGCATCGATGACGACGTGGTTGCCGACGATGTTGCGGACGCCGCCGAGCTCACGCAACATGCCTTCGATCATCATGTAGCCCACCGCCCAGAGCCGGCTCCGGCTGCGATGATCCCGGGCGCTGTCCTGGACCCGGACCACGGTCCCGGGCACCGGGGAGAGCACTGGCTCACCGAACGCGGGGAAGTCGGTGGGACGGCGCATCCCCGGCCCGGAGCCGAACTGCGGCCGTTCTGATTCCTGCGGTTCGAACACCAGGTCCACCGCATAGGCCTGCCCGTAGGCGCGAACGCCGTGGCTCGGCACCTTCGTGGCGGGTGAGTTCAGCGCGAGCCAACGGCCCTGTACCGGTGGTTGGATCACAAGCGGCTCGCCGGTGTGGTCAGTGCCTGGCACAAAGAGCGCGCCGACCCCGACGAGGATAAGCAGGATTCCGCCGGCGCCGAATGCTGCGAGGAGCGGGCCGGCGTCGGGCAGCCATCGGGGGGCCAGTATCGACAGGAAGGCGCAGGCCATGCCGGTCAGCACGAGCCGCATTCCGAAGCGTTGGAGTTCTTGAGCTATTCGCTTCATCGCTGCACCGCCGTCAGAGTGACGAGTAGAGGGACGATACGCGGCGCGGGCACCTCGTAGCTGCCGCGCCCGCTATGCCTCAGCCAGCCCGCGGCAACCAGCTGGCGCAGGTGGTGATGGAGCTGACCGGTGCTGCCGAGCGACTCCACGGCGGCAAGTTCCGCGGTTGTGCGCACACCTATCAGCACCTGGCGGAGGAGCTCCAAGCGGACCGGGTGCGCGAGTGCGCTGAGGGCCGGTACCTGGCTGGACCAGTCGGATTCCAGTAGACCCGCGGACCCGGCGGCTTCCTGCCATTCGACCGGTTCGCCCGTGGGCAGGGTCACGGTCCCGGCGAAGAGGACAGCACCGTCGACCGTGGCCGGGTGATCGGCGCGGCGACGTTTGAGGCTGTCGAGCGCCCAGAACGGGCTGTCCACCGCGTCGTCGGATGAAGGCCCGGGTGGTTGGGGACGCATCATCGCTTCGAGGGCCTCGACTCGGGCGGTGAGCCTGGTGAGGGCCTGGTGCAGCTCGGCCTTGGACGGATCAGCTTTATCCATACGTCGATAGTACGTACTTTCAAACTTTTGGCGCCACTGGGGCCGTCCGCGCCGGGATCTACCGACGATTCGGTGGCCATAACCCCCGCGATGTCGGTAGATCTACCGGGCGGCCGCCGCCAGCTTTCGCGACTTCAATACCGCCAGGTCGCGTTGTCGCCGTCGCAGGGCCTTTTATGCCACCTGGCGGTATTGAAGTCGGTGGAAGGAGGGCGCCGGAGGTCTACGTGACGCACATCAGCCGCGCTGTGAGAGAGTTCACCGATGGGGAGCCCGTACAGCCAGGACAGGGCGCGGATCCGGATGGAGTGGGGACCGGTCGGAGCCGCGCACACCGCGCCCAGCGCGGAGTTCGCCGTCGTCGTCGACGTGTTGAGTTTCACGACCACTCTGAGCGTGGCCCTGGACCGCCGGGTTGAGGTCTTTCCATACCGGTGGCGAGACGAGTCGGCCGCGGTGTACGCCGCGTCTCAAGATGCGACCTTGGCTGTGGGTCGGCTTGAAGCACGTCGCTCGGACCACCAGCACGGGAGGCGGAGTGTCAGCCTGTCCCCGGACTCGATTCGTCAGGCCGGGGAGCTGACGCGGCTGGTGCTGCCGTCGCCGAACGGCTCCACCATCAGTTTTGGTCTGGCCGATGCCGGCGTCCGGGTGCTGGGTGCGTCCCTGCGTAATCGCACGGCGGTGGCGGAATGGCTCGCAGCGCAGTTGGGCACCCGCCACGATGCCGCCGTGACGGTCATTGCCGCAGGGGAGCGGTGGCCGGACGGTTCACTGCGGCCCGCCGTCGAGGATCTGTGGGGAGCCGGGGCAGTCATCGACGCTCTGCATGGCCGTGGGCTCGACGATCTCAGCCCTGAAGCACAAACCGCGGCGGCAAGCTTCCGTAGCGTGCAATCCGTGCTGGCTGAGAAGCTCATGCGGTGCAGCAGCGGCCGGGAGCTGGACGAGGCGACCTTCGGCGCCGAGATAGCCGTGGCGGCCGAACTCGACCAGAGCGATTGCGTCCCGATGCTGGTCGACGGGCGGTTCATCGATGCGACGAAACCGTAAGGACACAGCTTCGTGGCCTTACGTAACGCCTAGGCGGGCGTGCGCCGTTGTCAACGTTACGGCAGGCCACGAAGCTCACGGCGCAGACGGGCTAACCGCCGCTGCCGTAGGGGCGGGTGATGATCTCCAGGTTGTGCCCGTTCGGGTCGTCGAAGTACGCGCCGCGGCCGCCGTCGTTCCGGTTGATCTGGCCAGGCTGGCTGTGGCCAGGATCGGCGTAGTACGTGATGCCGGCCTGTTGGATGCGGCCGAAGATCTCATCGAACTCCGATTCGGAGACCAGGAAGGCGTAGTGCTGGGGTGTGATCTCGGCGGCATCGGTGTCCATGAAGTCCAGCGTTACGCCGTTGCTGGTCTCGACTGGTAGAAACGGCCCGAACTGAGGGCCGACCTCCAGCCCCAGAATCTCGGCAACGAACTCTGCGGCGGCTCGTTTGTCTCGCGACGCGACGATGGTGTGGTTGAGTTCGACAGCCATCGGTTGTTCTCCTGGTGGTCGACATTCCGCTGTCATGGGGCTCCTCACCACGCTAGGCGCGGGTGGCCACCTCGGCAACGATGACGTCCAGCGTCCACGGGCGCCCACCCCGGTCGGACTCAGCCAGCTCGGTCCGCCAGCCGAGGTTGTTGAGCGCGGCAGCGAAAGCGGCCGGGGTTCGTGGCGCCTCCCCGCTCTCGAGAAGCGTCCGCACGAGGTGTCCCTTGGTGGCTTTGTTGTGATGGCTGACCACGGTGCGTTTGCCGTTGTGCTCGTGCAGTACCCGGACCTTGACCGTGCGCGTGGCGACGTCCGCGGCGGGGCGCCAGAACGCGTCGTAGGTCCCGGATCGTAGGTCGACGACGAGTCCCCGGCCGGCGGCCTCGGGAACGGTCGTGGCGAGCAGCGCCTTCCAGCGCGAGGCGAGTGAGCCGATGCCGGGCAGCGTCACCGCGCCGCCGAGCCGGTACGCGGGGATGCGATCCGACGGGCGGAGCGCGCCCCAGAGTCCGCTGATGACGAGCAACTGCCGCCGGGCCCGAGCCGCGGCCGCGGACGACAGCGAGTCCAAGCCCAGCGCGTCGTACAACACGCCCGCGTACACCTTCCGGGCCGGTGCGGCGGGAACGTCGGTGAGGGTGGCGTTGCGTTTCACCTCGTCGGCCTGGGTGGGCCCGAGCCCGAGAGTCTTGGCCGCGACGTCGGGCTGATCCGCGCACAATCGCATCAAGGTGTCCATGATCTCGGCGCGAGCGGCGGTCAGCTCGGGGAACGAGAGCGCGTCGAGGTTGAGGGATTTGCCGGTTTTGGGCGTGGACTTACCCTCCGACGGTGGCAACAGGATCAGCACGAGACACCACCCTATGGCCAATGAGGGCATTCAGGCGGCCAGGTGGTCCGGGTCGGCGTTGGCCCCGGTGATGACGGTCGCGGCAGTGCCTCCCGGAACGTCGTGGCGAGCGAGTGCGGCGATGCCCGCTACGCCGGCCGGTTCGGCCAGCACTCCGAGCGTCTCCCGGACGATGTGCATGGCGTGGACCAGGTCGTCTCGGTCGACGAGAAGCATGTCGTCGACCAATGCCCGGCACCGCCGCACGGCTTCCGGGTGCGGACGGGTGATGGAGATACCGGCGGCGAAGGTGGAGCGTGGTGCGGTGGTGACGACGTCGCCGGTGCGCCAGCTGCGCATCATGGCGGGCGCGTCAGCTGCTCCGACACCGATGACGCGGATCTGCGGGGCGTGTGCTTTCAGCCAGCGGGCGACGCCGGTGATCAGGGCGCCATCACCCACGGGGAGCGCGACGGTGTCGAAACGAGTCGCGGCCTGGAGCAGTTCGACGCCGATGGTCCCAGCTCCTTCGGCGATGGCCGGCTGGTTGCCGTCGGTGATGAGGATCCGGCTATCGCCCTCGGCGGCGAAGGTCGCGGACGCGGCGTGGAGGTCGTCGTCGACGACGTGCAGACGGGCGCCGAAACCCTCCATCCGGTTCAGCTTGATCGCGGACATGCTGGGCGGAACGAACACGTGCGCCTGCAAGCCACGCCGGCGCGCCGCGTAGCCGATCGCCTGGCCGAAGTTGCCACCGCCGGACGCGCAGACAACCACTGCGCCGGGCGGCATGGTGTGCATGAGGGTATCGGCGCCGCGGCCCTTGAAACTGCGCAGCGGGTTCAGTGTCTCGACCTTGACCAGCACGTCGCGGCCCAGGATCGCCGAAAGGTGCTCGTCGACGTATTGCGGGCTGTTGAGGAAGACCGGGTCGATGGCGTCCGTCGCTTCCGCGATGCGCTCGAGGCTGAGGCCGGTGTCGGTATCGGTGTCAGCGCCCGTGAAAGTAGCGAGCGCGCTGATGGGCTGAGGGGTCGGGTTGGTCATGGCCTCGACGGTAGGGGAAGGCGGGCGGGCCCCGATTGAAAGTTTTCCCTGGATGACGCAATATTTTTGCGTGAAGGCATCCCGTGCACTCGACGAGCTCGACTATCACCTGCTTGACCTGGTCCAGGCCGACGCGCGGCGGCCATTACACGAACTCGGTGACGAGGTCGGCCTCTCGCCGAGTGCTGTGCAACGGCGGTTGAACCGGTTGCGTAGCGAGGGCGTGATCCGGTCCGAGGTGGCTGTGCTGGATCCGCAAGCCGTGGGTGCCGGCCTACTGGCGGTGGTTCTCGTGGCGTTGTTCGACGACGATCCGGAGAAACACGCCGCATTCCGGGAGCTGATGCGGGCCGAACCGGCTGTTCAGCAGTGCTACACCATTGTCGGGCAGTGGGACTACGTCGTTGTGCTGGTGACAGGCGACATCGCCGAGAACCGCGAGGTGTCGGCCCGGCTGTTCGTGGATCGTGGCACGGTGCGGCGATACGACACGTTGCCGGCCTTCGAGGTGGTGAAGGCCGGGCTCGCACTCCCGCTGGCGAGATCCCGGTAGAGCCGTCCGGCTTGGCGCCGGATCTACCGACCCTTCGGTGGCTATCGCCACCACAATGTCGGTAGATGTTGTGGCCGTCAGCCCGGCCACCCGGCGTTGCGCAGCGCAGCCACCAGCAGTGTGCCGACCTGCTGCTTGCGGTGCCGAACCGCATACGAGCTGAACTGGAGCACACGCCGGCCCTGGGCGGCCAGCATCGCCTGCCGATCCAGGTCGCTGTCCCACGTGCGGATCTCCATGTGCTGGGAGCCGTGGACCTCGGCGCTCACCCCAAACGGGTGCCAGTCAGCGTCGAGGTAGTACCTGCCATCCGATCGCATGACAATCGCCTGCCGTTGCGGTTCCGGAAGACCGAACATCCGCCGGATCCTTTCGAAGTCGTGTTCGGGGATCGAAGCGATGCCGCCTTCAGCATCATCGATCGATTGCCGGATCAACGTCCGGTGCCGGCACGGTCCTCTCCGGCTGAGCGCGTCCCGCAGGTGGGCCGGGCGGACGACTCGCTGCTGTACGCCGGCGAGGATGATGCCGCGGGCACGTTCCTTGAGGCGCTGCCACGACGCGCCGTCCACCAGGCTTCGCGGCATTCGGGTACGGGGCGGCCAACGGGACGGATGCACGTCGGCACTGGTCAGTTCGCTGGATCTTTTCACGATGAGACCGGGCCGCTTCGGGGGCCGCGACTTGAGCGGAATGATGATGTACGTGTCTTGGTCGGCGAACTGCTGAAAGCCGCCCAGTTCGGCGGCGGTGAGCCCGCCCAGCGCTGATCCCGCGGGCGCGGCCAAGGCGCACACCCATAGCTCTTGTTCACGCGTCAGTTCGCCATTGTGTGCGACGAACACTCCTCTGTATGGCCGTTGCCACTTTCCGGTCCGGACGGCGTGGCGGGCCTGTTCCCGGCTGACGAACGGCGCCACGTGGTCGAGGCGGAACACGCCGGCCTGGGCCTGGATGACGGCGTCGAATCCACGACGATCGACGCACGGGGGGTAGATGTGAATCGGAGCGGCGAGGGCCATGGAGCCAGCTTGGCCGGGCGCGCTGCCACGACGGGGGCGCCAAAAAGGGATTGTGGATAACTATGTCCGGCAGCGGTAGTTGTCCTGTGGACGACGCGCGGTTGCAGGCGGGCCCCTGGCTGGGTGACAACGTGCGCAGGCAGCCAGAAGTACCGACACTTCGGTGGCGATCGCCACCACAATGTCGGTAGGTCCACGGAATATACCCCTACCCCGTACCTGTTATAGTCGGACACGTTCACCATATTTGGAGGTGTCCATGAAGCGCACGGACAGCGTCAGTACCGGAAGAGGCACGTGATGAGGACTCCGGCAAAACTCGCTATCTATGCTGGCAGTCTTGCGGTGGCGGTTGCCGGGGCGTTCGGTGTGGGCAGCCTGACCGGAAGCCCTATCGACCGGGCGGAGGGGCACGGTGAGCACCAGTCAGACGGCCACGCCCACGGCGCGGACGGTCATGGCGATCACAGCTCGGGCGGCCAGGCGTCGGCGGGTGAGGCGTCTGTCCCGGCGGGCCTTCAGGTTTCTGAGGCTGGTTACATGCTGGGTCCGATTCGCGGCCCGGAAGTGGCCGGTGAAACAGGTGTGCTCAGCTTCGAGATCCTCGGGCCTGACGGTGAGCCGGTGACGGAGTTTGAGGAGTCGCACGAGAAGGATTTGCATCTGATTGTTGTGCGGGCCGATACCGCGGACTTCCGGCATGTGCACCCGGTGATTGATGCTGAGGGCACCTGGTCGATCGACTGGGAATGGACCTCCGGCGGGACGTACAAGGTGTTCGCCGATTTCTTGCCGTCGGAGCTCGGTGAAGAAATGACATTGGCTCGCACGGTGGAGGTGGCAGGAACGCACGAGCCGGCGCCCGCCACGGTGGATGCGGTGGTGGCCGACGTGGATGGCTACACCGTCACACTGACTGGTGACCTCGTCGCCGGCCAGGGCTCGCGGGTGACGGCGACGTTCGAGCGCGACGGGGTGCTCGTGACCGACCTTGAGCCGTATCTCGGCGCGTACGGGCACCTGGTCGCATTGCGCGATGGTGACCTGGCCTATATCCACGTTCATCCGGACGGTGAGCCTGGTGACGGTGTCACCGGGCCAGGGCCTGACGTCGCGTTCCATGTTGAGGCGCCGAGCAGCGGCACGTACCGGCTGTTCTTGGACTTCCAGGTGGACGGAGAAGTCCGTACCGCCGATTTCACTCTCACCGCCGCTGCGCCAGTGCCCGCGGATGCCGACAACGGTTCGGATACCGACGCCGACGACGGCCACGCCGATCACTGATAGATGAGAAGGAGCACCTTCGTGACTGCAGAGATGGCCAAGGACTCGACCGCGGCTACCGGGGCCGTCCCGGCCGGGCTGGGGCAGGTGGAGATCTCGATCGGTGGTATGACGTGCGCGTCGTGTGCGAACCGGATCGAACGGCACCTGAACAAGCTCGAGGGTGTGACTGCGTCGGTGAACTTCGCTACGGAGAAGGCGAAAGTCGAGTATGCGGGCACCGTGTCGGCGGAGGACCTCGTCGCCGTGGTGGAGAAGGCCGGTTATCAGGCGAGTTTGCCGCCGGAGCCGGACGCGGCGGGCCGGGCCGGCGATGACACTGGTGCTGGCGCCGGTGGTGAGGAGGAGCCCGATCGTGAGCTGAACTCGCTGCGGACCCGGTTGATCGTGAGTGTGGTGTTGTCGGTGCCGGTGATCGCGATGGCGATGGCACCGGTGTTGCAGGTCGATTACTGGCAGTGGTTGAGCCTGACCCTGGCTGCCCCGGTGGTGGTGTGGGGTGGTTTGCCGTTTCACCGTGCGGCGTGGGCGAATCTGAAGCACGCGACGGCGACGATGGACACGTTGATTTCGATGGGTACCAGTGCTGCGTTGTTGTGGTCGGTGTACGCGCTGTTTCTGGGTACGGCGGGCGAGCCGGGGATGACACACCCGTTCGAGTTGACGATCGCGCGGGTGGATGGTTCGTCGAATATTTATCTCGAGGTCGGCGCCGGGGTGATCACGTTCATCCTGTTGGGCCGCTACTTCGAGGTGCGTTCGAAGCGGCGAGCCGGTGCGGCGTTGCGGGCGCTGCTGGAGCTGGGTGCGAAGGAGGTATCCATCCTGCGCGACGGGCGTGAGGTGCGGGTGCCTGCCGGTGAGTTGGGCGTGGGCGATGTGTTCGTGGTGCGGCCCGGGGAGAAGGTCGCCACGGACGGCGTCGTCGTGGAAGGCTCGTCGGCTGTTGATGAGAGCATGCTCACCGGCGAGTCCGTGCCGGTCGAGGTCGGTCCCGGGGACCGGGTCGTGGGTGCCACCGTCAACGCGGGCGGCCGGCTCGTCGTCCGCGCGACGCGAGTCGGTGGTGACACCCAGTTGGCGCAGATGGCCAAGCTGGTCGAAGAGGCCCAGACGGGGAAGGCGGCGGTGCAGCGGCTGGCGGACCGGGTCTCCGGGGTGTTCGTGCCGGTCGCGATCGCGGTCGCTTTCGCCGCGCTGGGGTTCTGGTTGGGCACTGGTGACCCGCCGGCTGCGGCGTTCACCGCGGCGGTGGCGGTGCTGATTATCGCGTGCCCGTGCGCGTTGGGGTTGGCCACGCCGCTGGCGCTTCTGGTCGGGACCGGCCGCGGCGCGCAGATGGGTGTGCTGATCAAAGGCCCGGAGGTGCTGGAGTCCACCCGCAAGGTCGACACCATCGTGTTGGACAAGACGGGCACGGTCACCACGGGGCAGATGACGCTGGTGGATGTCGTCACGGCGGATGGTGTCAGCGAGGACGAGGTGCTTCGGCTGGCCGGAGCGCTGGAAGATGCTTCCGAGCATCCGATTGCCCAGGCCATCGCCAAGGGCGCCAACCAGAAGGTGGGTGAGCTGCCGGCCGTGGAGTCGTTCGAGAACATCGAAGGCCTGGGGGTGCAGGGCGTCGTCGCCGGGCACGCCGTTGTCGCCGGGCGCGAGAGCTTGCTCGCTGATTGGTCGCAGCCGCTCAGTGCGGAGCTGGCCGAAGCCAAGACGGTCGCCGAGCTGGAGGGTAAAACCGTGGTGGCCGTCGGCTGGGACGGAGCGGCCCGAGCTGTGCTCGTCGTCGCTGATGCCGTCAAACCGACCAGTGCGGAGGCGATCGCTCAGCTGCGCGAGCTGGGTTTGACGCCCATCCTGCTGACCGGTGACAACGAGACCGTCGCGCGGACCGTGGCGGCCGAGGTCGGCATCGATCAGGTGATCGCCGAGGTGCTGCCGAAGGACAAGGTCGATGTGGTCAAACGGTTGCAGGCCGACGGCAAGGTGGTGGCGATGGTCGGCGACGGCATCAACGACGCTGCCGCGCTGGCCCAGGCCGACCTCGGGCTGGCCATGGGCACCGGGACCGACGTCGCGATCGAGGCCAGCGACCTGACGCTGGTGCGTGGCGATCTGCGGGCAGCGGTCGACGCCATCCGGCTCTCACGCAGGACGCTGAGCACCATCAAAACCAACCTGGTCTGGGCGTTCGCCTACAACACCTCAGCGATTCCGATCGCCGCCGCGGGGCTGCTCAACCCGATGCTGGCCGGTGCGGCCATGGCGTTTTCGAGCGTCAGCGTCGTCGCCAACAGCCTACGCCTGCAGCGGTTCACCTCATCCAACCAAACCTGACCACCCCCACCCCACGCACCCCGCCCGCGACCGTGTTGATCATGGGCAGATGACGCCTATTCGGCGCCGAAAAGGCGCCACGTGCCCATGATCAACGGGGCGGCGGGGCGCTGGGAGGTATTCGGGGGCGACACGAAGGAGTCCGATTCGTGCTCAGGGCCTCACCGGCAATAGGCTAATCCGCTGTGGTGACGATGCAGGATGCACTCATAGCGCTGACCAAGTACTGGACCGACCGCGGCTGTATGATCGCGCAGCCATTCAACACCGAGGTTGGTGCTGGGACGATGAACCCGGCGACCATCCTCAGGGTCCTCGGCCCCGAGCCGTGGCGGGTCGCGTACGTCGAGCCGAGCGTCCGCCCGGACGATGCCCGGTATGGCGAGAACCCCAACCGGCTGCAGACACACACCCAGTTCCAGGTGATCCTCAAGCCGGATCCCGGCAACCCGCAGGAGATCTACCTGGCCAGCCTCGAGGCGCTGGGTATCGATGTGCGCGCGCACGACATCCGGTTCGTCGAGGACAACTGGGCCTCTCCGGCGCTCGGCGCCTGGGGGCTGGGCTGGGAAGTCTGGCTGGATGGTCTGGAAATCACCCAGTTCACCTACTTCCAGCAGGCCGGCGGGATGAGCCTCGATCCGGTGTCGGTGGAGATCACCTACGGCATCGAGCGCATCCTGATGGCGCTGCAAGGCGTCACCCACTTCAAGGACATCGCTTACGCACCGGGCATCTCCTATGGCGAAGTGTTCGGTCAGTCCGAGTACGAGATGTCGCGCTACTACCTCGACACCGCCGACGTCGAGGCCAACCGGGCGCTGTTCGAGACCTACGCCGCCGAGGCCGAGCGGCTCATCGCGGACCGGCTGCCAGTTCCGGCGCACACGTACGTGCTGAAGTGCTCGCACACGTTCAACGTGCTCGACTCGCGTGGCGCCATCAGCACCACGGAACGGGCGCAGGCATTCGCGCGCATGCGAGGTCTGGCCCGCGAGGTCGCCGCGCTGTGGACCGCGCGCCGGGAAGAGCTGGGCCACCCGCTGGGCACCGGTGCCGCCAGTGCACCCGCGGAGCCTTTGCTGCTGCCCGACATGACCGGCGCAGCGCCCGCCGTGCCGAGCGCGCCCGCGGCGTTCCTCTTCGAGATCGGTACCGAGGAGATGCCCCCAGGCGAGGTGCCCAAGACGGTCGACGCCGTGCGCGCTGCCGTCGCGGACAAGCTTGCCGCCACCCGCTTGGGACACGGGTCCATCGAGGTGTACGGCACCCCGCGCCGCATCGTGGTCACCATCGCCGACGTCGAACCGCGGGAGCCGGATGCCCAGCGCACCGTCAAGGGGCCGAAGGTCAGCGCCGCATACGACGAATCAGGTCAGCCCACCAAGGCGCTGCTCGGTTTCGCCCGCGGGCAGGGTGTCGACGTCGAAGACCTGACCACAGCCGAGTTCGGTGGCCACGAGCATGTGGCGGTCTCGGTCACCGACGTCGGCCGACCCGCTCCGGATGTGCTGTCCGCGCTGCTGGGTGAGGTGGTTTCCGGCCTGCGCTCCGACAAGAACATGCGCTGGAGCGACCCGACGCTCTCGTTCACCCGGCCAATTCGCTGGCTGACCGCGCTGCTCGGCGAGGCGATCGTGCCCGTGCGGGTCTCGGCGTTGAACAGCGGGCGCACCACCCGCGTGCACCGGACAGCCGCCGAACCCGTTGTTCAGGTGCCGTCGGCCGCAGGCTACCTGGAGTTCCTCGCCGGGCACGGTGTGGTGGCCGACGCCGCGCGGCGTCGGGCCGAGATCGTGGAGACCGCCCAGAGCCTGGCGGAGAAGGTGGGCGGCCAGGTGGACGTCGAGGCCGAGTCGTCCCTCATCGACGAGATCACCAACCTGGTGGAGCAGCCCAACGCGCTCCTCGGCAACTTCGATCCGAAGTATCTCGAGCTGCCGGAACAGATCCTGACCACAGTGATGCGCAAGCATCAGCGTTACCTGCCGGTCCGAAGCGCCGGCGGCTCGTTGCTGCCGAACTTCGTCGCGGTGGCCAATGGCGAGTGCGACGGCGCTGTGGTCCGGGCCGGGAACGAGGCGGTGCTACGGGCCCGCTACGAGGACGCCGCATTCTTCTGGCGCGCGGACCTCGACGTCGCTCCGGCCGACTTCCGGGCCCGGCTCACGCAGCTGACGTTCGAAGAACGCATCGGATCCATGGCCGAGCGCGCCGACCGGATCGCCGCCGTCGCCACCGACCTGGGTGGGTTCGTCTCCCTGCCCTCCGACGACGACGCCACCTTGAGCCGGGCCGCGACCTTGGCGAAATTCGACCTCGCGTCGCAGATGGTGGTCGAACTCTCGAGCCTGGCTGGTGTGATGGCCCGTGAGTACGCCATCCGGGCAGGGGAGACACAAGCCGTCGCCCAGGCGTTATACGACATGGAACTGCCACGGCACACCAGCGACGCGCTTCCGGCCACGTTGCCCGGCGCCCTGCTGGCACTCGGCGACCGCTTCGATCTGCTGATGGCGATGTTCGCCCTCGGCGCGAAGCCGACCGGCAGCTCCGACCCGTTCGGTCTGCGCCGCGCCGCTCTCGGCGTCATTCGCATTCTGCGAGAGCGACCGGAGCTGACCGAAGTGACCGTCGACCGTGGCCTCGCCGCCGCGGCTGAGCGCCTGCGCGCTCACGGGGTGCCGGTGTCCGACGATGCCGCGCGTGCCGCGCACGAGTTCGTTGTCGGCCGGTTCGCTCAGCAGTTGCGTGACGAGTCCGTGCCTGCTGACTTCGTCGAAGCTGTGCTGCCCGGGGCAAACGCTCCCGGCAAGGCTGCCGACGAGCTCGCCGTGTTGCGTGGGCGCGCCGACGACGCCAAGTTCCGTGAGCTGGTCACAGCTTTGCAGCGCATTGCCAGGATCGTGCCGGAGGGCACGGCGGCCGAGTTCGACGCGGCGCGGCTTCGGGAGCCGGCCGAGGCCCGCCTGGCCGAAGCAGTTCAAGGCTTGGGGGATTGGTCTCAGGGCTCTGCCGGCGCGTTCTCCGACACGGCGGCGGCAATCGTCGAGCCGGTGAACACGTTCTTCGACGACATCCTGGTGATGGCCGAGGATCCGGATGTGCGAGCTGCCCGCCTCGGTCTGCTGGCGACCATTCTGGAGCACAGCCCGCGGACCATCAATTGGTCCGCGCTGGACACCGCCCTCGGCCAGTAATAGAGGGCTTCGCCCCCCGGTGATCGTCAGTGGGTTGTGGTCGCTACAACATGACCACAGCGCCCTGACGATCACCTCTTAGCGACCACAACCCACTGACGATCACCGGGTGGGGTGGGTGAGGCCGGGGCGGGGTGAGGCGGGTGAGGCCGGGGCGGGGTGAGGCGGGTGGGGTGGGTGAGGCTGGGGCGGGGTGAGCTCGGGTGGGTCAGGTGGGGGTGCCGACCACGTCTCGGACTGACGCCCAGCTCCGCAGGACGGCTCGGACGTCGTCATGCCGCTCGGACTCGATGGCCGCGCGGTGGGCGGCGTTGAGGACGTCGTCGACGACGACCCGCCGCCCCGACGCGGCCGACTGCACGGCGGCCTCGACCATCACCAGGCTCAGGACATTGCGGTGCGCGGCGCCGGACGGGGTGCTGCCGGTGCGCAGGGCATGGACGAACTCCGCGAGCGCACCGGCGATCTCCTCCGCCGAGCCTGCCGCCGCGGCCGCCGGAGGGAGTTCCTCCCGGACCTCAGGCGCGTGGTTGGGAGTGTCGACGGTCGGCGGAGAGTCGCCGTCCCACGCAGCGGTACCTTTCTCGCCGCTGACGCGCCAGTTGCCGTTCCACGACGTCTCGCGCCCTGGGCTGCACCAGCTGCCGTTGTAGACGAAGCGTGCGCCGCCGCTGAACTCGAACACCGCCGTGGCGGCGGCGTCTCCGTCGTACCAGCTCCACGGTGGGTTGTACGCGTGGCAGTACACCGCTACCGGATCCTGTCCGACCAGATACCTGGCCGCGTCGAAGTGGTGAATCGCCATGTCCACCAGGAGGGGATGCGGCATCCGTTCGCGGAACCCGCCGAATCGTGGCGCCTTGAAGAACTCGCAGCTCACCGTGCCCACGGCACCAAGTCCGCCGGTCAGCCGGCAGAACTCGGCGAAGGTTTTGAAGTAGCGCCGGGACTGACTGATCATCAGTAGCTGTCCGGCCGCGGCGGCCGCGGCAACCATCGAGAGCGCCTGATCCACGCTCGGCGCGATCGGCTTCTCACACAGCACCGGCAGCCCGCGGCGCAGCGCTTCGAGGTTGACCGCATAGTGCGCCTCCGGGATCGTCACGTCGACCACGGCGTCAGCGCCGACCTCCTCGGCCAGCTCGGACAGCGAGGTTCCCAGCGGTAACCTGGGATGTCCGATCGACGCGGCCGCACGCCGCGCCGCGTCGAGATCGATGTCGACGATGCCGGCGAGCTCAGTGTCGATGGACTCGTTGATGGTGCGCAGCCAGCCGAGCCCCATGGCCCCGGCGCCGACCTGGATGATGCGCAGAGGGCTGGTCGAAGGGACGTGTGCTGGGTCAGGTGGGGTCATCGTCGTCGGCGTCAGCGCTCGAGTGCGCCTTCGTAACCGTGACCGTTGAAGAAGTCCCCGGTTTCGTAGCGCAGCAGCGTCGGGTCGGAGCGTTCGGGGCGGTCCGAGCGGGCCCATGCCACCCCGTTGGCGATGACCTTCCGGATGTCTTTGTGGTGATAGACGGGGTAGTCCTGGTCGCCGGGGGAGAAGTAGAAGATCCGGCCGTGGCCGCGGCGGAACGTGCAGCCGCTGCGGAACACTTCGCCACCGCTGAACGAGCTGATGAAGATCAGTTCGTCCGGTGCGGGGATGTCGAACTGTTCGCCATACATTTCCTGTGCATCGACGATGATCGGGTGGGGCACGCCCTGGGCGATCGGATGGGTCGGATCTACCGTCCAGATCAGCTCGCGGTCGTTTTCGCTGCGCCAGCGCAGCGTGCAGCTGGTGCCCATGAGCTTGCGGAATATCTTCGACCAGTGGCCGGAGTGGAGAACGACGAGTCCCATCCCGGCCAGCACATGCTGGTGAACGCGGTCGACGACGACGTCGCTGACCTCGTCGTGTGCGGCATGGCCCCACCAGACCAGGACGTCGGTAGCGGCCAGCACGTCTTCGGTGAGGCCGTGCTCGGGGTCGTCGAGGGTGGCGGTGCGGACAACGGCCTGATCGGCGAGGTTCTCCTCGATGCCTTCTCTGATGGTGGTGTGCATGCCGCGCGGGTAGATCTTGGCTACCTCCGGCTCGAGCTGCTCGTGGCGGTTCTCGCCCCAGACGACGACGCGGGTCGCGCCAGTGGTGGGTGTGATGGTCATCAGAGTCCGTTTCTGTGCGGCGTCTGGATCAGGCAGCTAAGCGGTTAACCGCCGCTGGCTTTTGATTGTTCGCATCTTTACGTGGGCGTGTCAAGACTCATCGTCAAAACGCTTAACCGGGATTAGACTGCTGGTGAAAAGGCTCGGCCGCGAGGCCGCACGCCATGGACTCCGCTTTCGCGGCCGACCTGACGACCGGGACGTACCTTGGCAACCATGCGCGACGTCGCCGAACGCGCCGGTGTGTCCATCGCCACGGTGTCTTTCGTCGTGAACAACACCAAGCGGGTCGCTCCGGCCACGCGGGAGCGCATCGAAGCTGCCATGGCCGAGCTGGGTTTCCGGCGTAACGTCGTCGCCCGAGCGCTGGCCAGTAGGCGGACGCATATCCTCGCCGTGGCCTATCCGGCGTTGCAGCACCGGCTCGGCAGTACGGCGATGGGTTTCATCACCAGTGCCGCGAGCGCGGCCAGCGAGCACGATTACCACCTGGTGCTCTGGCCGGTGGACAACGACGGCGGGGAGCTGTCCGAGCTGATGCGCGAAGGGCTCGTCGACGGCATCGTGCTGATGGAGGTGCTACTCCACGACCCGCGGGTGGACACACTGCTCTCGGCTCGCATGCCGTTCGCGATGATCGGCCGCACCGCCGATCCCACCGGGCTTGCTTTCGTGGACATCGACTTCGAGGTGACAGTCGAGAAGGGGCTGGATCACCTGCAAGGGCTCGGGCATCGTGAGATTGTCTTCGTGTCGGAGCGTCCGCCGTCGGAGGCATTTCGCGCCTATGGCGCCAAGGTGCGTGCCGAGGCGGCATTCCGGCGCAGCTGTGCTGAGCGCGGCCTGGAGCCGGTGATCGTGGAGTGTGCGCAGAATGCCGCCGGTGGCCGCGAGCTGGCACACGAACTGATCGAGGCGCGGCCGCGAACCACGGCGATCATGATCATGAACGAGCACGCCGCCTTCGGTGTCGTGTCCGGGCTGGCGCGGCGCGGTGTCCGGGTGCCCACTGACCTCTCGCTGTTGTCGATCAGCACCTCGTCGGACATGGGCGCGACTTCCGACCCGGTGTTGTCGATCATGCGCTCGCCGGGCAAGGAGCTGGGGCGCCTGGGCGTCGAGTTGGTGATCGCGCAGTTGGAAGGAAACGAACCGCCAGGGTCGCGGCTGCTGCCGTGCGAGCTGGAACCAGGAGAGTCGACGGCGCCCGCCCCGCCCTCACCCCCGTCGCCCATGATCATGAACACTTCTTGACCAATATGGTCACGAAGTGTTCATGATCATGGGCGGTAGGGGAGGACGACGATGCGTTCGGTGCTGGCTTCCAGGAGCTGTGGATCGACTGACGAGAGCGCGCCGATCTCGGCGAGTGACCGGTATCCGAGGCGAGCGTCACGCTCCTCGACGAACGCGCGGGCAACCGTGGCGTCCCATCCGAGCACGTAGACAATGCTGTCGGCCGAGGCGTTGTTGAGATCGACGAGTCCGCCGTCGTCGTAGTCGCGAGGGCGGTCCGGGCGGCCAATGTGCAGGTCAAGGGCAAGTTGAGGGTCGCGCTCGCTGAGGGCGCGGGCTTCGCTGCGGCGGGCCCGGTTGTCGAGCGCCTTCTGCAGGGCGGGGTCGACGTCCGGTCCGCGGCGGCCGAAGACGACGTTGCGGCCGGTGGCGGCCGCGACGGCTCCGCCGGCCATGGTGGCAATCAGCAGCATGCCGTAACCCGCGCCGGCGGCGCTGGCTGCCATGGCGACGAGGATGCCCGCGGAGGCGAGCAGCAGCACCGCCGCGGTCAGGAACCAAGCGACGGTGCGTGCGCGGTACCAGACCTGACCTGCCGGAACCCAGGCCAGCAGCCCGAGACTGAATACAGGTAGCGCGATCCACACGACCTGGCCGATTGCTCGAACGAAGCGATTGCCGTTGTTCGTGCGATCAGTGGGCTGGCGCTGCCCGCCGGGCGAGCTGGCGGAGAAGGATCCAGACATGGGGTCGAGGGTAGCTGAATGAGCGCGCCGGGTTTGGCTCCGGCGAGGTCACCGATGTGGTGCGTCAGCCGATCTCGTGTACGTGGTGGGGGTTGTGCTCATCCGGGTGTGCGCCTTTGGCGTGGTCGGCGTGGAACAGTGCCTGCTGGAGAAGCTGGCGGACGTGGGTGTCGGCCGCGTGGTAGTAGATGAAGGTGCCTTCCCGGCGGCTTTCCACCAAGCCGGACAGCCTGAGCTTGGCCAGATGCTGACTGACCGCGCTTGGGGTGGCGTCGACCAACTCTGCCAGGCAGTTGACTGACGATTCACCCTGCAGCAGCGCCCACATGAGCTTGATGCGGGTGGGGTCGGCGAGCATTCGCAATGCACGCGCCGCACCGTCGACCTGGTCGGTAGTGGGCATGTTGAAGGCCGCGACGCTCTCATGCATGGGGCAATCTTACATTGCGAGATAAGTATTTAAGTAGTCATGCATATATTTATGCTTGCATATTATGAGCAACGATCGACGAGGCGGCCTTGGTCGCGAGGACGCCAATGAGCACGGCCACGGCCACGGCCACGGGCATGGGCATGGCCACGAGCACGGCGGAGGGGGCCAATCGTGGGGCCGCCGTCTGGTGCACGCGATCAAACCGCACTCGCACGACATGACCGACGCGATCAGCACAGCGGAAGACGCCAGCGGCGCCGGTATCCGCGCTGCGTGGATCGGCCTGGCGGGCATGATGGCGACCGCGGCGCTGCAACTGGGAATCGTGGCGATCAGCGGTTCCATCGGGCTGCTTGCCGACGCCGTGCACAGCCTGGGACACGCGGTCACGACCATTCCACTACTGATCGCGTTCCGCATCGGGCGCCGCCGCCCGACCAAGCGTTACCCGTACGGATACCGGCGTGCCGAAGACCTTGCGGGAGTGCTGATCGCGTTGGTCATCGCGCTTTCGGCGGTCTTGATCATTGTCGAATCGGTGGACGCCCTGCTCGACCCGCGCGAGCTGACCAATCTCGGCTGGGTGTTCGCGGCAGCAACCGTCGGCGTGATCGGCAACGAGATCGTCGCGGTCTACCGGATCCGGATCGGGCGCCGGATCGGCTCGGCCGCTCTGGTCGCCGAGGGGTATCACGCCCGTTCCGACGGATTGACCTCGATGGTGGTGGTCGTCGGCGTCATCGGTGTGTGGGCGGGCTTCCCGCAGGCGGATGCGGCGGCCGGTTTCCTGGTGGCGGTGGCGATCCTGTGGATTTTGATCAGTTCGTGCAAGACGATCTTCCGTCGCCTGATGGATGGTGTCGACGACGGCACCGTGGACGAGATCGAGGCCGTCGCGGCGGATGTTCCGGGTGTGCTGGACGTCGAGCGGGTCCGGGCGCGCTGGACGGGGCATCGGCTCGAAGCGGACATCATCGTCGCAGTGGACCGGCAGTTGAGTGTTGAGGCGGGCCACGCCGTCGCTCGTGCCGTGCACAACGCTTTGACCAGCGGCGTCGGCCATCTTGAACACGTGGTGATCCACGTCCACCCGGCGTCCGTTCCCGTGATCATGAACACTTAACGACCAATACGGTCACTAAGTGTTCATGATCATCGGGCAAGGCGGTCCACCAGTGCGCGCAGCGGATCGTCGTCGGCCGTTCCCACGTCTATGCCCAGCTCGGCCGGGGTGCCGATTTCCAGCCGGCCGTCCTCGGTGACCAGCCAGACGTTGTCCGCGTGGCGCAGCATGTGCTCGACGTCGTGCGTCGACATGAGCACCGCGAGCCCGTGCTCTTGAGTCAACGAGCGCAGCAGATTGGTGAGCTCCAGGCGGGCGCGGACGTCGAGAAACGCGCTCGGCTCGTCGAGCAGCAGCACGCGTGGCTCCTGGGCCAGCGCACGAGCGATCATGATGCGCTGGCGTTCGCCGTCGCTCATCTCTGACACCGAACGGCCCGCGAGCGATGTCGCGCCGGCCGCGGCAAGCGCCTCGTCCACGACCGCGCGGTCGTGGTCGTCCAGGTGACCGGACCACCCGGTATGGGGATACCGGCCCAGGGCGACAACGTGCCAGGCCAGGAGGGCACCCACCGCTACCCGGTCGGTCAGGACGACGGCGACTTGGCGGGCGAGTTCCGCCGCGGACATCTGATGGATTGAACGCCCGCCCACCAGCACCTCGCCGCTCATCAACGGCTGCGAGCGCACCAGGCTGCGCAGGAGTGTCGACTTGCCGGACCCGTTCGGTCCGACCAGGCAGGTGAGCTCACCGGCTGACAGGCCCGCATCGACGCCGGAGAGAACGACGCGGCCTCGCCTGGGCGGGCGGCCGTACCCGACGCTCACGCCGCGGGCATGCAGCACGGGATCGGAGGGTGCCGTCGTCATACCGAGAACCCGCCTCCGTTGCGGTTGATGCGCAGCAGAACGCGCAGCACCACAGGCGCCCCGATCAGCGCCAACGCGGCATTGAGCGGCAGGACGGTGTCGGTGCCGGGAAGCTGCGCGAAGATCCCGGCTATCAAGGCGATGACGGCACCGACCAGGGCAGATCCCGGGATGAGTAGCCGGTGGTCCGTGGTGCCGAACAACCCCCTGGCCAGATGCGGAGCGGCGATCCCGAGAAACGCGATCGGCCCGGCGTATGCGGTCACCGCGCCAGCGAGCAGTGCGGTGCTTGCCATGGCTGTCAGCCGGAACCGGCGCACCGACATACCCATGCTCTGGGCATACCGCTCACCGAGCAGTGACGCGTTCAGCTGTTTGGTGCTGACCACCAGGATCAGCACGCCGAGCACCACCAGCCCGCCGAGGATCGGCAGCTGCGCGGTCCGCACGCCCTGGAAACTTCCGAACTGCCAGGCGGTGAACGCGACCACCGCTTCGGGGCGGGCGAAGTAGACAAGCACGTTGGTGATGGCGGTGAGGAACGCACCGAACATCATCCCGGCGACGAGCACGATGACGGTGTTCTGCACCCGCGCGGCGATTGCCGACATCACGAGAAGCACACTGAACGCTCCGGCGGCCGCGGCGCCGACCACGCCGAGGCCTTGGAGCGGGGCGACGGCGGCGAGGAGCGTGGCGCTGAGCCCGGCGGTAGCTCCCTGGGGCAGAAGCACCAGGCCGACGCCGACACTGGCGCCGGCGGTGACCCCAAGGACATAGGGTTCGGCGAGGGCGTTGCGGAACAGGGTCTGCATGGCCAGCCCGGCCAGCGCCATCGCAGCTCCGGCCAGCACCGCGGTGATGGCCCGGGGCAGCCTGAGGTCCATGACGATCGAGGTCCAGGTGTCCCGGCCGGCGTCCTGCCCGGACAAGATCCCGACTACTTCACCGAGCGGAATGGAAACCGAGCCCCACGCCAGCGTCGCGAGAAAGGCGCCGACGCATCCGGCGGCGAGGCACCCGAAGACGACGACCTGCCGGGGGCCGACAAGCCGCTGCCCGTCAGTGGTCCCGGCCGCCGGCCGGCCGGCTCCGGGCAGCTTGCCCGTGCCGGCCGGCCTGCGTCGCGCTACCGTTTCTGTCACTGAGCGAGCAATCAGTCGCTGCTGGCCACGGGGCCGATGAACTCGAGCTCATGCTCGGGGAGCAGGTCGGGATGCAGGATGCTGACGGCGTCGGCGAGCATGAGGTCAACGTCCAGCGAGCCGTTGAGGAAGTAGTCGACGCCCCGCTTGCCCATGCGGTGGTAGGTGCTGCCCTCGTTGAGCGGACGCAGGCCGGCCAGCTGTGGTTCAGCGTCGCGGTAGTCCTGCTGCGTTTCGTGCGACGGGAAGAAGGTGAGGTCGAGCCAGGCGTCGGCGGAGGCGCCCTCGTCGATGAATCGCTCGAGCGAGATGGTCGCGATCCCGCCGCCGTCGATGTCTGGGATCGGCACGCCGCCTGCTTCGCGGACCAGCTGCGGTTCGAACCGCTGGTTTTCGCGCGTGGTCACGTCGCTGCCGTCGCCGGTGACACCGAGCAGCATGGTCGGCGGATCGTCGATCGTGGCGACATGGTTGTCCACGAGCTCTCGCAGCTCTAGGTAGCGCTGCTCGATGGCCTCGAACTCGGCATTTGCCTCGGCTTCGAGGTTGAAGAACAGCGACAGGAACTTGATTTGTTCAGCTGCACCCAGCGGCGACTCCGTGTAGGGGAAGTAGAAGACGACGGGGATGCCGAGCTCGGCGATCTGGCCGAACATGGCGTCGTCGCCGGCGTAGTTCGTGTAGAAATCCGGGTCGGATTCGGCGAGAGCCTCGTAGTTCACCTCGTAGCCGATCTCGGCGACGGCGCCGCTGTCGACGCGAGCGGCGATGTCGGGCAGGTACGGGGCCTCTACCTCGCCGAAGAACACTTCCGCCTGGCCGACCAGCGCGTCAGCGACGCCCAGCCGTTCGACGGCCGCGTACAGGACGCTGCCGCCGTCCACGAAGGTGGCGGTGGGGATCTCCAGGACGGTTGCGTCGGCGAGGTCGCCCTCGAGCTCAGGCTCTGGCACGCCGCACGGAACCAGCACATAGGTGTTCTCGACCTCCCGGCTGCCGGCCGCGGCGTGCCCTCCGGCCGCGTCCACCCGGGTGCTGAGTACCTTGTAGGAGTCTTCGTACCGGACATTCCACCCCTGGGCGTAGACCGCCTCGACCTTGTCGGGGAAGTAGTCGACTCCTTCCTGGAACTCTTCGACGCAGCCGTCGCTGCCGAGGCCGACGGCCGCGACATCACCGTCCGGGTGGGTCGTGGGATCTGCGGCAGAGTCCTCCGCGGTGTCGTCGCCGCCGCATGCGGTCACGATCAGTACGCAGAGCGCCGCCGCGCTTGCACAGGCGTTTCGCTGCAGGTTTCGCACAAGTGCCCCTCGATCGTCCTTCTAGTGCAGGTTATATGAGAATTAGTCCCATTTTCATTTGTGTGGAGGTTAGCCGGAACCGGCGGTCTTGGCAACGACGCCTCATCTGGCGGATCCGTGGGCCCGGGCGGATCCGTGGACCCCGCCGGATCTATGGGCCCTGGCGCTCCGCCCCCTATCCGGTGATCGTCAGTGGGTTGTGGTTGTGAGGCCGCGACCACGGCCCACTCTCGATCACCTCGTAACGACCACGGCGCACTGTCGATCACCGAGATGGGGGAAGGCGAATGGGGGTTGCGCATTCGCGGCAGGTGGGCTCTACTTGGTAACTAATGAGAGCGATTATCAATAAGCGGCGTACCGGCGGTGCTTCAGCGGAGGCCGCCGCGGCGGCTGGCAGCTACCACGGCGCGGCCGAGCAGGAAGTCGCTGACCAGCAGCGAAGCAAGAAATCTGGCTCGCTCGGGACCTCTGGAGCCGCATCATCCGAGGATGAACGGACGAAGCGGCCCGGCGTGATGCCGGTCGGTGCCCGGCTCCTGCGCCTGTCGGCCGGAGCGCGCCGCTGGATGGCTCTGGGTGTGCTGGTGTCGCTGACCATCACGGCCACGTATGTCGCTCAGGGGGTGCTGATCGCTTCGGCCCTGGTGCGGATCTTCGACGGCGCCGAGTGGCAGGAGATCGTCCCACTGCTGCTCGGAACTCTCCTCCTGCTCGCGGTCCGGACAGTGCTGTTGTGGGCCGGTGAGCTCGTCGCCGTCTCCACCGGTGTCGCCATCAAGGCGCGCCTCCGGCGGCGGCTCTATGAGCAACTGTTCGTCCTTGGGCCCGGCTACACCACGGGCGTGCGCACCGGGACAGTGCAGGCGACAGTGGTGGACGGCGTTGAAAAGCTGGAAACGTACTTCAGCAAGTTCCTCGTCCAGCTGATCGCCGCCGTGGTGGGTTCGGCGGCGATCCTGGCCGGCATGGCCGTCGTCGACCCGATGATCGGGGCGGTTCTCGCCGGCGCGGCGGTCGCCATCTCCGCGACGCCGCTGATCGCGCGCCGATTGCAGGCCGAGCGCTCAGCTTGGTTCTGGGACTCCTGGCGGCAGCTCGGCGGAGAGTATCTGGACGCGCTGCAGGGAATGACGACGCTGAAAGTCTTCGACGCCAGTGGGCGGCGCGGCCGGCAGTTGTCCGAGCGGTCCTGGGACTTCTACCGCGCGTCGATCCGGTTCGTCAGCGTCGCCAACCTGCGAACCGGTGCTATGGGCCTGCTGTCCGCGGGTGGTGTGGCGCTGGCCGTCGGGTTGGGGGCAGTCCGCCTGTCCACCGGCGCCTTGACCGCCTTTCAGCTGCTGCTGGTCCTGCTACTGGCTCGTGAAGCATTCCGGCCGCTGGAAGATCTGCAGAAGGCATATCACTCCGCCTATCCGGCGATATCCGCCGCCCGGGGGGTGTTCCGGCTCCTGGAGTCCGAGCCGGTGGTCACCGATCCGGCCGAGAATGGCGTGTCTGCCGGCAGCGGCGCGATCACGTTCGACGACGTCACGTTCGCCTACCGGCCATCGAAGCCCGCGGTCCTGACCAACGTCTCACTGCGGATCGACGCGGGCGAGACCGTCGCCCTCGTCGGCCGATCCGGCGCGGGCAAGAGCACCGTGGTCGCGCTGCTGCTTCGGTTCTTCGACCCCCAAACAGGGCGGATCTGCCTCGGCGACGCCGACCTCAGCACACTGCCGTTGGCAGACCTACGACAACGCATCGCGCTTGTATCCCAGAGCACGTACCTCTTCCACGGCACTGTCCGGGCCAACCTGGCGCTCGGCGCCCCGCACGTCAGCGATGAGCAGATCGACGACGCGGCCCGGTCCGCCGGCGCGTACGAGTTCATCAGCCGGCTGCCGCACGGATACGAAACCCTCGTGGGGGAACGCGGGCTGACGCTCTCGGGTGGCGAGCGACAACGTATCGCCATCGCCCGGGCGCTGCTGAAGGATGCGCCGATCCTGGTGCTCGACGAGGCCACTTCCAGCATCGACGCTGCCAATGAGGCCGAGATACAGCAAGCGCTTGACCGGCTGAGCGCCGGGCGCACCACTCTGGTGATCGCGCACCGGCTGTCCTCCGTGCGGGCCGCGGACCGGATCGTGTTGCTGGAGCGCGGTCGCCTCGCGGCCACCGGCACGCACCAGGAACTGCTCGAGAGTTCCGCGGCCTACGCCCGGCTGGTCGCGGCCCAAGGAACCGACGATCCATCCGACGACGACGCTCACTTTGGTGACGACGCTCCGTCTCGACGCAACGACGAGAGCGAGGGGATCGCGCGATGAGCCTCGCCGTATCGCTGCGTCCGTTGTTCCGGATCGTGCGGGGCTATCGCCGGCATCTGCTCGGCGCCGTCGGCAGCGGCGTCGTCGACCAAGCACTGGCCGTCGCCAGCGCGGCCGTCGGGGCGTGGCTGGTAGGCGCGGCCATCACCGGGACGCCGGTTTCGGAGCTGCGCCCTGGACTGATCGCGCTGGCGATGCTGGTGCTGCCGAGGGCCGCCATGGGCTGGCTCGAATCGTACCTCGCGCACGACATGGCGTTCCGGGTACTGGTGGATATCCGCGAAGAGCTGTATCTCGGCTTCGAGCGACAGGCGCCGTCGGCCCAGCGGGGGCAGCGCTCCGGTGATCTCGTCTCGACGGCGATGGACGACGTCGAACGCCTTGAGGTGTTCTTCGCGCACACGCTGAGCCCGCTGGTGGTGGCGGTGGTTGTCCCCACGGGCTCGCTGGCGGCGCTGTGGTTCATTCATCCGGGCCTGGCGCTGGCGCTGTTGCCGATCGCGGTGCTCGTGGCGTCGGTACCGGCCTGGCTGCGCCGGCGGGCCGAGCGACAGGGCCGGGCGCTGCGCACCACACTCGGCGTGGTCAATGCCGAGGCTGTGGACGGCGTCCAAGGGCTGCGCGAGATCGTCGCGTTCAACGCCCAGCAGGACTTCCTCGACCAGCTCGACGAACGAACCCGCGATCTGCACAAGGCCCAGCTCGCTCACGGGAGCCGCACCGGTGCCGAACGGGCGGCAGCTGACGGACTGATCGCGCTTGGCGTGATCATCACTCTGGGCACGGCGGCAGCCCTGGTCACAGCCGGCTCGATGGCAGCCGCGCTGTACCCGACCGCTGTTGTGCTGGCTGGTGCGGCGCTGGCTCCGGTTGGCAAGCTGGGCGATGCCGGCCGCGAGCTCGGGATCGTCACAGCGGCTAGCGCGCGCGTCTTCTCGGTCATCGACGCGCCCGCGACGGTACCGGACGAAGGCACGCGAGAGCTGCCCGCGCCCGCGCTGGACGGCACCGCGACGGGGCTAGCTTTCCGGCAGGTTTCCTTCCGTTACGCTCCCGACCTGCCGCTCGCGGTCAACGACGTCACGTTCGACGTCGCGCCAGGTGAGACAGTCGCGCTTGTCGGCCACTCCGGGGCTGGAAAGTCCACGCTGGCGCACCTACTAGTGCGGTTCTGGGACGTGACGAACGGTTCGGTGTGCATCGCCGGCATCGACGTGCGCGAGCTGCCGCAGCACACGCTCCGTCGCCTAGTCTCCTTCGTGCCTCAGGATGTTCACCTGCTGACCTGCAGCGTCGCGGACAACATCGCGCTTGCCCGGCCTGGTGCCAGCCGTGCCGAGATCGAGAACGCGGCCCGCGCCGCGCACGCGCACGAGTTCATCGTCGACGAACTGCCGGAAGGCTACGACACGATGGTGGGGGAGTGGGGCGGCCGGCTTTCCGGAGGGCAGCGGCAACGTATCGCGATCGCTCGCGCCCTCCTGCGTGACGCCCCGATCCTCGTCATGGACGAGCCGGTATCCAATCTCGACGGAGAGAGCGAGCGCGCACTGCGGCTCGCGATGTCGCGCGTCCGCGCTGGGCGTACGACGGTGCTCGTCGCGCACCGGATGTCGACGATCCGCAGCGCCGATCGGCTCGTCGTGCTGGAGCGAGGCAGGGTCGCCGAATCGGGCACCCACACCCAGTTGCTCGCCGCCGGTGGTGCCTACAGCCGGCTCGTCGCCCACCAAGCCGGGGCACACACCCGTGTGTCTCACGTACCAGATCAGGACAAGGAGGTGATGAGCCATGATTCGTGAGGTCAACGAAGCGCGGGAAGAAACCATCGCGCCGCACAACCACGCCGTGACCGCGGCCAGCTTCCACTGGAGCTGATTCTGGTGCACACCCGTGAGGCCGGCCCGAACCCGGCCTCACGGGCCCCACCACCTACCACTGAATCATGTGAAGGGACCGGGTCATGACACTGTACGCCGAGAACACCGCGAAGGACGGCGTCCGGACAGCCATGGACGTCGACGTCCGTCCGCTGGGCGAGGCCCGGTCGCTGCTGGTGACCTCGTCCGGCCGGCTGTTCGAGCTGGACCGGCAGCCGGATCAACTGCTTGCGGATCTGGATGCGCTGGCCGCGAACCTCGACCAACCGCCCTGGCCGGAGCTCGCGGCCGTGCTGCGTGAAGCCGGAGCGCTGGAACGTCCGGCGCTGGAAGACTCGAGGCGAACCGAGCCAGTGGTGCTGGCCGACTCGACGCTCTTCGCCGTCGTCGAGCGGCTCGCACCGAACGCCACGGTTCAGCCGTTGCCCGCCGCCGGCGCCGAGCTGAACGCCGTGATCGACGCCGCCGGCGACGGCGAGCTACTGCTGATGCGCGATCGTTTCGATCCGGAACTGTTGGTCGCGGTCGACGAGTTGTGCGCGGCTTCCGGCGCGCGCTGGGCGCCCTTCCACCTGGACAGGGGCAGGGCGTGGCTGGGCCCGGCCATTCAACCGGGGCACGGCGCCACCTACCGTGACCTGCTGATGCGCCGCCGGTGCGCGGCCCAGCGGGCCGACCTCGCCGCGGCCCTGCTGCAGCCGCCGTTGAACGGGGCTTTGCGCCCGCCGGACGAGGCGAGCCTGTCGTGGCTGGTCGCACTGTTCCTGGCCGAAGTCCGGCGCTGGCTGACCGGTGGAGCGTCGTCGCTGGTGGGCAACGAGATCGAGGCCGATCCCGCCGGGCCGATCATCCGGCCGCACCCGGTGCTTCCACCGCCCGACGCCGAGTTCGATCCTGCCGACGTGTCGGTGAACCACCTCGTGAGCGGCGTGGATCTGCTGCGCGACGACCGCCTGGGCATCGTGACATCCGTGCGGCGGATCACCCACCACCCGTCGATCCCGAAGGAACTGGCGACGGTGCAGGCGGACGTCGCCGACATGGGCCGCGTGTATCCGTGGGCGCCGAACGTCGTCTGCGGCGGCAGCCTCTTCGGTGACGCGGCGGCGGCCGAGGCGGCGGCCATCGGGGAGAGCGTGGAGCGGTACTGCGGAAACTGGGTCCGGCCGGACCGGCTGCGACTGGCGTCGTACGACGAACTGACCAGCTCCGGCGAGCACGCCCTGGACCCCGCGAAGCTGGTGCTGTATTCGGCCGACCTGTACAACGCGCCAGGGTTTCCGTTCGTGCCGTTCGGCCCGGACTTGCGGGTTCACTGGGTGCGAGGATCGTCGCTCACCACTGGACGGGCGACGTGGGTGCCGGCCAGCCTGGTCTATGTCAACTGGTACGTCGGACCGTACGCTGACGCACCGAAGACGAACTACCCGATGTATGCCGGGCTGGCCGGCGGCGCGAGTTACGACGACGCGGTCCGCTCCGGCCTCGAAGAGATCATCGAACGCGACATCACGATGATCTGGTGGGCGAACCGGGAGCCGCTGCCCGTCCTGGAACCGCCACGCAGGCTCGCCGCTCTCTTCGACGGAGCGCCGGCGGCGCACGGGCAGCGGGCGTGGCTGGTGTCGCTGGACAACGAGTTCGGTGTCCCGGTGATCGCGGGCGTCGTCGACAACGAACAGGACGAGATCCTCGCCATCGGCTTCGGTGCGCGCGACAATCCCGAACAGGCCGCTCTCAAAGCCTGGGCCGAGGCGTTGACCTTGCAGGAGATCGCCCGCGATCTGCAAGAGCCCGACGGACGCTTCTGGAAGGCGGTCCGAGGCGGGATGAAACGCCAGGGCTTCATGAAGCCCTGGCGGGCCGACCGCGCCTACCTCGATGATTTCCGGCCGGACTTCCGCGACGTCGGCGATCTCGAATGTCAGATGCAGTTGCATCTCGATCCTCGCGCCCGGGAGACGGTCCGGCCATGGACGCTGGCTGGGCCCCGGCGGCCGTTGGACGCGGTGCACTCCCTGCCCGATCGTAGTCTCGGCACCTATCAGCACCTGGTGGAACGGGCCGGCTACGAGATTCTCGTCGTCGACCTCACCACCCCCGACGTCGCAGCCAGCGGGCTACGGGTGGTGCGTGTCGTCGTTCCCGGGCTGGTGTCCAACTTCCCCGCGGCCTTCCCGTTCACCGGCCACCGCCGCTTGCAGGACGCCCCGGTGGATCTCGGGTGGCGAGACGAGCCGATGCCGGAGCACGAACTCAACCAGTTCCCACTGCCACACGCCTAGGAGGAGACAATGACCGACGCGAATACGCTGAACGCCGCCAGCTATGGCCCGGAATGGGCCGCGATCTGGGACCAGGAATTCGGTACCCGGCCCGATACCCACGACGCTGTGCGGACCCTGGCTGATCTCGCTGACGGACGCCCTGTGCTCGAACTCGGCATCGGTACCGGCCGGCTTGCACTACCGCTGGTCGAGAAAGGGCTGACGGTCAGCGGCGTGGATAACTCACCGTGGATGATCGAGCAGCTGAAAGCCAAGCCACTCGGCCAGGAGATCGATGTCGTCGAAGGCGACTTCGCCACTGTCACGGTGCCGGGCGAATACGGGCTGGCGTTCATCTCAAGCCACGCATTGTTCGCTCTCACCTCCCAGGAGGAGCAGGTGCGGTGTTTCGAGAACGCAGCCGCGCACCTGGTGCCCGGAGGGGTTTTCGCGATCGAGGTGATGTCTCCCCAGAGCGGTGCGCTGGAGAACGGGCGGTGCTGGACGACGAGTGTCGGCGCCGACTCACTGACCATGTTCGTCTCGACCGCGGACCACGTCAGCCAGCAGATGCGTATGTGTCACTTCACCATCAACGGTGATGGGACGGCCCGGTTGCGCCCGGCGGCCTCCCGATATGCCTGGCCGGCGGAGCTCGATCTCATGGCACGGATAGCGGGCATGCGGCTGCGAGACCGCTGGGGCGGCTGGGATCAGCGTCCGTTCACCGCGCAGTCCACCTTGCACGTCTCTGTCTACGAACGGACGTGAGGCCCATGACCACCAGCTTGCCCGCCACCGACTTGCCCGCCACCGAAGTGGCAAAGGCCGGTGCTGTGCCGGTCTCCATTGGTGCCGCCACCGATGTTGCTGCCGCCAATGGTGCCGGTGCGGCCGGAGTCGGTGACGGGCTACGTGCTGACACCGGATCGTGGGACTTCTCCGGCGACGTGCCGCGGGTGTTCGTCGACCACGCACGTCGTTCGGTGCCGCTATACGACGTCGGCCATGATCTCGTGTGTGACCTGTCGACGTGTTTCGTGGGCCGGAACGGGCGGGGCCTCGCCTATGAACTCGGGTCGTCTACCGGTGAGCTCCTCCGCCGGCTGGCCACCCACGGCCCTTCCAACGCCGCCACCCGGTGGATCGGACTTGATCTCGAGGCCGGTATGACGATCGCCGCCCGCGAGCACTGTGCGGGGCTCAGCAATGTCGATGTGTTCCAGGGCGACGTCACGACTATGTCGTTCGAGCGCTGCGACTTCGTGGTGGCGTACCTGACCCTGCACTTCGTGCCGCTGGACCGCCGCCGTGACGTGGTGCGGCGGGTATACGAGGCACTACGGCCCGGCGGCGCGCTCTTCGTGTTCGACAAGGTGCTGGCCGCCGACGCCCGGCTGGAAGACGTAGTGACGACATTGCACTATCGCTGGAAGCGGCGGGCGGGACTCAGCCCCGAAGAGATCCTCAACAAGAAGGAGAGCTTGCTCGGCGTGCTCCAACCGATCACCGTCGAGGACAATCTGGCCATGCTGCGCGCGGCCGGCTTCCCGAGCGTCGCCAGCGTCCTGAAGCACCTGTGCTTCGAAGGGTTCGTCGCCGTGAAGTGAGTCGCCGAGTGGGCCGCGGTCATTGTCGACGCAGGCATTGTCAATTTTTCGGCGTGACAACACTTGAAACGGGACAATGATCACTCCGGCGCCGGTCGTTCGTCGCCCCGCGTACGCTGTCGCACATGCGAATCGACGACGCCCGTGTGCTCAAGGATCAGTTGCTCGTCGAGGCCCGCACGGAGCTCGTGCCGGCTGACGTCCGCCCGGTGGCTGTCGCGGTCGGGATCTGCCCGCTCGGCGGCGACGAGTATGGCCTCGCGGTGCGACACTCGGCGGAGTCCGCCGCGGTCCGGCCTTTCCTCGACCGGGCTCGTGAGTTGGCTGGTGGCGCATGCGATGTGCGCTACGTAGGTGGGATCTACTCCTTGTCGTGGAATGCGGACGACCTGCAGAAGCGGGCTCGTCCGCTACGTCCCGGTGTATCGATCGCTCACCACGACGTCACGGCCGGAACGCTGGGTGCGTTCGTCGTCCCCCGTGACGATCCCGACGACGACCGGATCCAGGTGCTCTCCAACAATCACGTGCTGGCGAACTCCGATCACGGCCTGGCCGGCGACGTCGTCCTCCAACCGGGTCCGGCCGACGACGGCACCGACCCCGCCGACCGCGTGGGTGTGCTGGACCGAATCGCGCCCTTGCAACGGGACGCGAGCAACGTCGTCGATGCGGCCACCGCCCGGCTGGACGACGGCGTCGAGATCGACGACGTGTATCCGTCCGGAGCGATCATCACCTGGAGCGACATCGTCGCGAGCAGTGAGGTCGAGAAGGTGGGCCGCACCACTGGCCGGACCGCAGGACGGGTGAGCGCGTTCGAGGTGGACGGACTGGTGATCCAATTCCCCGACGGGCCGCTCGAATTCCACGGCCAGATCGAGGTGGCCGGTGACGCCTCCGGGCCGTTCTCGGCCGGCGGCGACAGCGGCTCGCTTGTCTATCAGCCCGCACAGCTCGACGCGCTCGGTTTGCTTTTCGCGGGCAGCGAGCAGGGCGGCCCGGGCGGTTTTGGGCTGACGTATTGCAATCCCATCGGTGCCGTTCTGGATGCACTCGGCGTCCGCCTCGCCGGATCGGTGGATGACTCCCGCGACCGCCGGCCCCTGTAGTTATCCAGCGCTGAGGAACAAGGTCTTGCACGTTCATGAAGTGGGTGACGGAAACGCCAACTGTTGGCATCTACGGCACCGACCTCACCAGCGAGTGTGCCGGCCTTCGGTGGGTGGCGGTGCTCAGTGCCGCTCGCCGGCCGGCTGGTATGCCTCGTAGGCGGCAAGCCATTCCGCGCGATTCTCGGGGGAGAGCGGCGCCAGGACGCAGAACTCGTTGCCTTCGGGATCGGCGAGTACCACCCACGAGTCCTTCGATGTCTGGCCGACGTCGACGCGGGAGGCTCCGAGCCCGATGAGCCGCTCGACCTCGGCGTTCTGGTCCTCCGGACGCAGATCGAGATGCAGGCGGTTCTTGACGCTCTTCGATTCCGGCACGCGGAGAAATAGCAGGTCGGGCACGACGGAGTCTTCGCGGCTTCCGGCGGGTGGTTCGAGTGCGACCTCGTCGTCGGAGTTGTAGGTTCGGCGCCAGCCGAGCGCTTCTTCCCAGAAGCGGGCCGCGCGGTCAGGGTCGTGGGAGTCGATGCACAGACACTGGATATGGAGAGTCATGACATCACAGTTTGATGGATGTGGTCTTGCGCCGGAACTGGTTTTTCCGGCACGGTCTTTCCTACCAGCGGTGGCGGTGGTTCCTGATTCGATCACCGGCCCTGGCCGGGGTCAGCCTTGAGCCAGCTCGTGGGCAGGAGCTGGATGTGAAGAGAACCGTTGTCAGTGGGCAAACGGAGTCCGACTAGAGCGGCTGGCTCGCCTCCCGAGGTCAGCAGGCCGGTCTGGTACACAACGGCGCTTCTTTGGTGGAGTACCCATATGTCGTTCACCAGAGCGCATTCTGGACGCCCCAACGCACGGTTGATTTCTGCGTCGGCCGGAAACCCGTCGTCGGCCAGCGGCACACACACGCGGAATCGCTGCCCGATTACGGCGGTCCACATGGCTCCCCCTGAGGCTCGAGGCCGAGCACACGCTGGTGCTGGCATGGGTTCCATAGTGAATCTCGGCAGCGGCGAGCCGGTAGGGTCCAAGGGCCCAGGCCGCCCGGGAGCACCCGATCAGAAGCCCGCGGCGCCGAACCGGTGCCGTAGCTCGGCGAGGCGCGCGACCGGCTCGCGGGCGAATACCAGCCGCACGTACCTGGGTGCGACGACGTCGCCCCAGCCCTGCATGGCCGTGGCCGCCACCTTGCCGTGTGTGAGCAGAGCCTCCGATAGCGCACCGGCCGTCGTGCCCATGGCGTCGGCGTCGACCAGGAGCGACCACCCGCCTTCAGGGATGACGAGAGGGAGGTGACTGAGCTGATGCACCACTTCGTCGCGGCGCCGCTGCAACTCGGCCGTGGTCTCGGCCACGCCTGCGCCGTCCCCGGCACGAAGCGCTGCTTCGGCACCGGACTGTGTCAGCCCGGGTGGCGTGACGACGTTGTACGTATGCGTCCAGACGATGCGAGCGCTGATATCCGTCGGCCCCACGGCCCACCCGATCCGCCAGCCGATCATGCGGAACTCTTTCGAGACCGAGCCAAGGGTGACGGTGCGCTCGGCCATGCCGGGCAGCGCGGCCGGATGCCGGACCGGCAGGGCTACTCAACCGGCGAGGTACATACATGCTCGCGAGCCCCTTTCCTATGATCATGAACATTAGTTGACCGATATGGTCACGAAGTGTTCATGATCATAGGGATTAGGTGCTGAACCGTACGGACTGACGGGCAAACCTGGTGGCGAGCACCACGATGATCGCGGCGGCTCCGCCCAGCCCGAGATGCGCCCAATGCCCCGGCGCGGCAGTCACCACGGATAACAGGGCCGCGGCGGCGAAGGTGACCAGCGCGGCCAGCATCAGCCTTGCCAGCCAGCGCCGCGCGGCTGCCGTGCACCCCCGGCCAGCGGGAAATGAGCTAGCGATCATCAGGAGCAGTGCAGTCACCTGAGCGATGGTTGCCGAGACCTGCAGCAGATCGATGCTGGCAGAGAAGGCGGTTCCCATCCGGCCGTCGGCGATGATCGTATCGGGCACTCCGAACAGGACATCGTAGAGCTGCCAGCAGAGTCCACCAGCGCCCAGTAGCAGAAACACCAGAAACGCCTTGCGGCGGGCCAATCGTGGGCGCAGCTCCTTGGCGAGCGCCGTTCCGAATTCGCGAGGATCGCCGAATTCTTGGACGATTGCGCACATGGTCTCGTCGCGGGTGGAAGCCTCGTGGTGTTCGAGCATCTCGAGCAGCCCGTCGCGGAGTTCGTCGATGATGTCCGCACGGGCGCCAGGTGCGTCCGGCAGCCGGGCCTCGACCTGGGCGACGTAGGTCTCGACGGCGTCGCTATGGCTCATCGCTAGGCCCCGATGACTCGCTCGACGACATTCGCGAAACCGCGCCACTCCGTTCGCTGGGCAGCCAACGCGGCGCGTCCGGCTGTGGTGATCGTGTAAGTGCGGCGCCGGCGGCCGTTGTGCACCGACCAGTCGCCGTGGATGAGCCCGGAGCGCTCCAGCCGGTGCAGGGCGGGGTAGATGGTGCCCGACGGCAGGTCGAGTGTGCCTTCGCTGCGGGCTCGAAGCTCCTCGACCACTCCGTAACCGTGCAGCGGTCCCGGCTCGAGCGTGGCCAGCAGCATGGCGTCGAGATGACCCTTCAGCAGCGCGGACTTCATAGGTAGCAATCCTACAGTCCGAACCGCTAAGGTAGCGAAGCTATATATAGGAATGCTACTTATAGGAAGGAGCGCTGAATGCCGGAGGCGATCGTCACCGAACGGCTGACCAAGCGCCATGGTGCCCTGGTGGCGGTGAACCACTTGGACATGGCCGTCCCCACCGGGCAGGTCACCGGCTTCGTCGGACCCAACGGCGCCGGGAAGACCACCACGATCCGTATGCTGTTAGGCCTGATCCGGCCCACATCGGGCGCGGCCTGGGTGCTGGGCGAGCCGTTGACCTCAGCTGCGGCGTACCTGCAGCGCGTCGGCTCGCTGGTGGACGGCCCGGCGTTCTACCCGGCTTTGAGTGCGCGGAAAAACTTGCTGGTGCTGGCCCGGCTCGCGGAGACGGTGGACCGGATCGAATACGTGCTGGACGCCACTGGGCTACGTGGGCGCGCCGACGACCCCGTGGCCACCTACTCGATGGGAATGCGCCAACGGCTGGCGATCGCCGCGGCCATGTTGCCCAACCCTGAGCTGCTGATTCTCGACGAGCCCGCGAACGGTCTGGACCCCGCCGGTATCCGGGAGATCCGGAAACTGCTGCGGGCCCTCGCCGACCAGGACATCACCGTGTTCGTCTCCAGCCATCAGCTGTCCGAGCTTGAACAAGTCAGCGACCGGGTTGTGCTGCTGCGCACCGGGGAGCTCGTATACCAGGGTGCGCTCACCGACCTACTGGCCGGTCAATCCGCCCAGACCACGGCGCGTCCGGAGGAAGCAGGCGACGTCGGGGCCCTCGCCGGCATCATCGAGCGGCATGGCTGGACGGTCCGGGCCGAGGACAACCAGGTGATCATCAGCGCGCCGGCCGACGCGGCGGGCACGCTCAATCGCCTCGCACACCAGCACGGGATCACGTTGGCCGAGCTACATACCCGGCCGCCGACCCTGGAAGAGATTTTCTTCGATCTGACCGAAGGGGAGGGAGGAGCATGATCGCGTCGTTGCGCAGCGAGCTGGTCAAGCTCCGGCAGCCGGCCTACTGGATCGGCCTGGCCGGAATGGCCGCCTTCATGGTCATCGCCATGGTGATCTCCGTCAGCGGCGCGGGCGACGAGGCGAGTGACCGTGGCCCGGCGGGCGTGGTGCTGTCAGCTGACCAACTGGCCGAAGCCGACGGGCTGGCCCGCAGTCTCGGCAACTCGATCACGTTCATCGGGGTGGTGGCCCTGACGCTCGTCGCGGTCAACATCGGTACCGAGTACGGCCAAGGCACCATCCGGAACATGCTGGTGCGCCAACCACATCGGGCCCGGCTCTTTCTCGGCAAGCTGGCCGCGATCCTGGGTTTCCTGGCTGCGGCCGTGGTCGCAGCGTCGGCTGTGGGTATCGCAGTCGCGCCCGTGCTGGTCCCCGATGATGTCGGCGCCGTCGACTGGTGGTCTGCCAGCGGCCTGCTGGCCACGGCGGGTGGAGTCGGCAACATCATCGTGGCGACCTGGGGATGGGCGTGCCTCGGCGTCCTGCTCGCGGTGGTGTTGCGTTCGGCTCCGGCGACGATCGGAGTGGGCGTCGCGTACGCGCTGCCGTTCGAGATCCTGCTGACGGTCGCCGCCGAGGACGTCACCCGCTGGCTGCCGGGTCAGCTGTTCCAGGCGCTGGCGCAGGGCGGCACGGAGGCGGTGAGCCGGGCGGCCGCGCTGCTCGGCGCCGTCGGGTGGGTGGCGGCCACTGTCGTCGTCGCTCTGATCATCTTCCAGCGCCGCGACGTCCCGGACTGAGCCGCCTAGATGATCATGTTTGGTGGGTTTCCTCGTGCGTCGACAGGCCGGTAGGCATGGTGACGCACGAGGAAACCCACCAAACATGATCATTCGGGTGGGCGTGTCAGAAGGGGCGGCGGGGCACGGGGGCGCCGCTGCCGCCGAGCAGGAAGTCGAGGTCGCAGCCGCGGTCGGCCTGCTGGACGTGGTCGATGTACATCCGGACGTAACCGCGCTCAGCGGCGGGCCGTGGTGGCGACCAGGCGGCCCGGCGCCGGTCTAGCTCAGCCTCGTCGACGTCGAGGGTGAGGGTGCGGGCTGGGACGTCGAGTTCGATCCAATCCCCGGTGCGCACCAGCGAGATCGGGCCACCGACGGCTGCCTCGGGCGCCGCATGCAGAATGACGGTGCCGTATGACGTGCCGCTCATGCGGGCGTCGGAGATCCGCACCATGTCGGTGACGCCCTGCTCGAGCAGCTTGCGCGGCAGCGCCAGGTTCCCGATCTCGGGCATGCCCGGATATCCGCTCGGACCGGCGTAGCGGACGACGAGCACCGTCGACGCGTCGACCTCCAGCGATGGATCGTCCACCGCCTCGTCGTACTCCTCGATGGAGTCGAAGACGAGTGCGCGTCCGCGATGCCGCATCAGGTCGGGGGACGCGGCGGACTGTTTGACCACGGCACCACTCGGGCAGAGGTTGCCGCGCAGTACCGCGGTGCCGGTACCGGCGGGGAGGAGAGGGTCGGTGGCCGGCCGGATGACGTCGGCGTTCCAGTGCTCGGCGCGAGCGAGGTTCTCGGCCAGACTGTGCTGGTCGACGGTGATGACGTCCTGATTGAGAAGATGATCGATCTGGCGCATGACGGCGGGCAGGCCGCCGGCGTAGTAGAAGTCCTCCATCAGGTACTGGCCGCTGGGCATCAGGTTGACCAGCGTCGGCACGTCGCGCGCGAGACGGTCGAAGTCCTCGAGTTCGAGCGGCACCTCCAGCCGTCCGGCCAGGGCCAGCAGATGAAGCACCGCGTTGGTCGATCCGCCGATGGCTGCGTTGGCGCGGATCGCGTTCTCGAACGCCGCACGAGTGGCGATCTGCGAGAAGCGGAGATCGTCCCGGACGAGGTCGACGATCTGCTGGCCCGCGTGCTCGGCGACGGTGAAACGACGCGCGTCGGTAGCGGGGATCGCGGCGCTGCCACTGGGGGCCAGCCCGAGCGCCTCGGTGATGCAGGCCATGGTGGAGGCGGTGCCCATGGTCATGCAGTGGCCCTGGCTGCGGGACATACACGCTTCGGCGGCGGTGAAGTCGGTGCCGCTCATCTTGCCGGCGCGGACCTCTTCGCTGAACCGCCACACGTCGGTGCCCGAGCCGATGGCCTTGCCCTGCCAGCGCCCGGACAGCATCGGCCCGCCAGTGACCATGATCGTGGGGAGGTCGACACTCGCGGCACCCATGAGCTGCGCCGGAGTGGTCTTGTCGCAGCCCGCCAGCAGGACCACACCGTCGATCGGATTAGCCCGCAGGGTCTCTTCGACGTCCATGCTCATGAGGTTGCGGAACAGCATGGTCGACGGGCGCATGATGGTCTCGCCGAGCGACATGGTGGGGAACTCCAGCGGATAGCCGCCGGCCCGGTAGACGCCCCGTTTGACGTGTTCGGCGACACGGCGCAGGTGTGCGTTGCACGGTGTGAGGTCCGACCAGGAGTTGGCGATGCCGATCACCGGCCGGCCGTCGAACATCTCATGCGGGGTGCCCTGGTTCTTCAGCCAGGACCGGTGGATGAACCCGAGCTTTCCCTCTTGGCCGAACCAGCCCGTGCTGCGCAACTCGGTGTTCTTCGTGGTTCCCATGGGGCCTCCTTGTGGGTCGGTTCGGATCGCGGCGGCGGGTGACGTCTTGCGTCCTGCAAGGCGTGCGTCCCAGGCCACGGTCTGCAGGACGCAAGTCAGGGGGTGGCGTCGTCGTCGGGCGGCAGGTCGATCGCCGTCCACAGCGAGTGTTCGGTCTGGTCCAGGTGGTCGCGCATCGCCGCGGCGGCGCCCGTGGCGTCGCCGCTGATGACGAGGTCGTAGATCCGCGTGTGCTCATCGATGACCTGCACGAGCGGCCGGTTGCGGGCGACGTGCCCGCGGCGGCTCTGCATCCTGCTGGCTCGCATGGGATGGGCCATCGCCTCGATCAGGAACGTCATGATCTGGTTCCCGCTGGCGGCAGCCAGGGCCTCGTGGAAGCGGACGTCGGCGAGGTCGAACGCGTCTGGATCGCCGGTGTTGGCGCGCATGTCATCGAGCGCCTGGCTCATGGCGGACGCGGCGGTGCGGTTGACCCGGCCGGCGGCGAGCGCGGTGATCTGAACTTCGAGCGCGCGGCGGACTTCGAGCAGCTCGAGCATGGTGCGGGGACCCTGCCGGAGGCTGGCGGCGAAGAAATCCTGAACAGCCGCCGACGACAACCGGGCGACAATCGGGCGCTTTCCATGCCGCACTTCGATCAGGCCGCGGGCTTGCAGGGAGCGCACCGCCTCGCGGACGGTGAGCCGGCTGACGCTCAGGTCAGCGGAGAGTTCGGACTCGGACGGCAGCTCCGAGCCGGGCTCGAGTTCGCGGAAAACCAGCTCTTCGAGCCGGCTGACGACTCGCTCATGCGTGTTCAGTTCTGCCTCCGTCTCGACAGTGTGACCGCCAGCTTCGTCGTTCTGATCCAACTCATCAGATGAGTAGGTGGTAAGGAGCGTAAGTCAAAGTTGGCGTTTCGCCTAATACTCCGCAGAGTCGCTGAATCAGGTGGCGGCCAGATTACCAACTCATAACTAAACTCATCTGACACCTTGACCGCTGCCGCCGCTCGGAGCTACGTTGCAGCTGTCTGATATGACGAACAGCGTCTGATATTTCGGACGCCATACTTCGTCCACACGTTCACGGGAGATCTCGAAGGCGAGAGGGCAGGTCGAGGATGTTAACGTTAACAAGAGCTGGTCGGAGATTGGGGCTCAGTTCGGTCCTGATCCTCGGTCTGGCGTTCGCCACCGCGTGTGGTGGCGACGACGGCGGCAACCCCAGCGGCGATTCCGGCCAAGGCGGCGGTGAGGGCCAGGACATCGAGCTCGAGTTCTGGACGTTCGTCGACGCGCACACCGACTTCATGCAGGCCCGCGCGGACGAGTTCAACGCGCAGAACGACGAGTACAACATCGTCCTGGACGCATCCGTAGCCGACTTCGAGGAGATGCACGACCGGCTCCTCGTCGCGATGCAGACCGGCGCCGGCGCGCCGGATATCGTCGACATCGAAATCCAGCGCTTCGCGACGTTCCTGCGCGGCGAGGTGCCACTACACCCGCTCACCGACATCGTCGACAACCACCGGGACCAGCTGGTGGAGGAGCGCACCGCGCCGTACCGGGCCGACGGCGTCGAGTACGGCATCGACTATCACCTCGGCACCTGGGTGATGTACTACAACAACGAGATCCTCGAGGAAGCCGGCGTCGATGTCGACGACATCGTGAGCTGGGACGACTACATCGAGGCCGGTAAACAGGTGGTGGCGAACACCGACGCGTGGATGGCGCCGGTGGAGACGACGGACCGGTTCTCGGTGATCGGGCTGATGCTGCAGAACGGCGGCGGCACCTACGACGAGAACAACGAGCTGATTCTCGACAGCCAGGAGAACATCGACGCGTTGCAGCTGATCGCCGACATGGTCCATGAGCACGAGATCGCCACGGTGTCGGCCGGCGGTCAGGTTCATGACGAGGCCTTCTACCAGGCGATGAACGCCGGTGAGTATGCCTCGGTGTGGATGCCACAATGGTTCGTCACCCGCTTCTGGGACTTCATGCCCGAAACCGAGGGGCACATCCTCATCCGCCCGCTTCCCGAGTTCGAGCCCGGCGGATTCATCAGCACCATGGGTGGCGGCACCGGTACGGCGATCACCAAGCAGATCGACGACGACAAGCTTGACGCGGCCAAGCAGTTCCTCGAGTTCGCCAAGCTCAGCTACGACGCGCAAGTAGCGCTATGGACGGAGCTCGGCTTCGACCCGTTCCGCAACGACGTCTACGAGGACGAGGCGCTGCTCGAGGCTGATCCGTGGTTCGGCGGCGAGCAAGTAATGACGAACCTGGAGGGCATGTTCGACCGGCTGGCTCCCGAATACACGGGACCGAGGTATCCGGAGGCGATCCTGCAACTGCGCGACGTGGTCGCCTACGACGTCATCGAACAGGGTGCGGATCCGGGCGAAGCGCTCCGGAAGGCGGCAGAGGAAGTCCGCTCGATCGACGACTAAGAGGTCGCGCGACCTCTAAGAGCCTGTTCAGGAACAGGCTCAATGGGGAGCCTGCAAGTGGATCTCTCCCGGCCCGCGGACTCGGTCGGAAGGTGTTCGCCATCGTCCATCTCTCGCCAGCTGATGGTCACGCTTGCCGGCTCCCTGGTCCGCCGGGTCGCCGCTCGTCATTTCCATCCACGTCATGGAGAGGTTCCACTTGCCGGCTCTCGAAGTTGCCCGGATCGGCGCTTTTCCGAAGCGGGCCAGACCCTACGCCTACCGACCATTGCTGAGGTGCAGCTATGGAAACCAGCACGCTGAGCCGGGAAGAGCGGCGCAGCCGCAGCCGCCCGAAACGGCCGTTCCTTCATCGTCCACCAGTGGTGGCCGCGATCTTCTTACTGCCGTTCCTGGTGCTCTTCGGGATCTTCCGGGTCTGGGCCGTCGGTTACGCCGTCGTGCTGAGTTTTCAGGACATCGAGGGGGTGGGGGTCAGTGATTGGACCGGCTTCGACAACTATCGCCGCCTGCTATCCGACAGCACGTTCTTCCTCGCGTTGCGCAATACCGCGCTGTACACGCTGGGGACGCTGCTGATTCTCATCCCGCTGCCGTTCGTGCTGGCCGCGGTGCTGCGCTCGAAACTCGTGGCCCGGCCGGTCATGTTCCGGTCGGTGTTCTTCCTGCCGGTGCTGACGTCGCTGGTGGTTGTCGGCGTCATCTTCTCGCTCCTGCTGACCACGCACGGGCTGCTGAACAGTTTCCTCGGCCTGTTCGGGCTTCCGCAGCAGGGCTGGCTGGAGACCCGGCATCTGGCGATCCCGGCGATGATCATCATGGCCACCTGGCGATGGACCGGCATCAACATCATCTACTTCACCACCGGGTTGTCGAACATCCCGAACGAGCTCTACGAGTCCGCCTCGGTCGACGGCGCCGGCGCGTTGCGCAAATTCTGGTATCTGTCGGTGCCGTTGTCGAAGCCGATCATCCTGTTTGTCACCATCTTGACGATCTTCGGTGGTTTCCAGCTCTTCGTCGAGCCGTTGATCCTCTGGGGCACCGGCGGCGGTCCCGGGCAGGGCGGGCTGAGTGTGGTCATGCATCTCTACCGGACCGCGTTCACGTCGTTCCAGCTCGGCTACGCCTCAGCCATTGGTGTCGTCCTGGCGTTGATGATCATTGTCCTGTCCCTCGTCGTACTGAAGCTCTTCGGCTTCTTCAAGAAGGACTGATCGATTGTGAACCGCGAGAAGAAGTCTCAGCTGCGGACGACGGCGAGCCAACAGGAACGGACCGCCGTGATGGATCGGGGACCGGCGGACGTGCCACCGCGGCTCGGGCGGCCGGACACAGGTGGACAGCGGCGGCTCACCGGCCGGCATCGGAAGATCATCGTTACCGCGCTGGTCAGCGTCATCGCCGTGGCCTTCCTCATCCCGTTCTACTGGCTGCTGGTCAGCGCCTTTCGTCCGGCCAACCGGGTGTTTGCCGACGCGGGGAACTTCTTCCCGGCATCGGTCACCCTGGACAACTTCGACGCGCTGTTCCGGGAGACGTCGGTCGTCACCTGGTTCATGAACTCGGTGATCCTGGCGGCGGGTTCGACGATCGGCTCGCTGGTCGTGGTGACGATGGCGGCATACGCGCTGGCGAAGATCGAGTTCCCGTTCCGCAACACGATCTTTGTCGGCATTCTGGCCTCGCAGATGCTGCCGTTCCACTTGCTGTTGATTCCGCTGTTCATGCTGACGATCAACCTGGGGCTGATCGATACCCATCTGGGTGTCATCGTGCCGATGCTGGCGCATCCCTTCGGGCTGTTCTACATGCGCCAGTACATGCTGGGGCTGCCGCAGGATGTGTTCGACGCTGCCCGGGTCGACGGCGCGTCGGAGTACCGGATCTTCTTTGGCATCGTGGTGCCGATGGTGAAGCCGGCGATGGCGACGCTGGCGATCATCTTCTCGCTGGAACAGTGGAACGACCTGCTGTGGCCGCTGATCGTGATGCGCTCGTCGGAGAACTACCCGCTGGCTGTCGGGATCACCACCCTGATCGGGTTGCACCGGCCGCGGTGGGATCTCGTCATGACCGCGGCGGTCCTCGCCGTCATCCCGATCATGATCCTCTTCTTCCTGATGCGCAAACAGTTCATCAACGGCCTGGGTCAGATGGGCACCGGGAGTAAGTAGCCGGGCGCACGAAACCAGCTGGCCAGAAACCGTCACATCCGACAGGAGGACCCGCTTGTGCCTGACGCTTCGCTGACTCTCGATCCTGATTTCCGGGTGGCCGACGTTCCACGCCGGTTGTTCGGCTCGTTCGTCGAGCACCTCGGCCGGTGCGTGTACACCGGCATCTACGAGCCCGGCCATGAGCACGCCGACGCGGACGGCTTCCGCACCGACGTGCTCGAGCTGACCCGTGAGCTGGGGGTGTCCGTCGTCCGGTATCCCGGCGGCAACTTCGTCTCCGGGTATCGGTGGGAGGACGGCGTCGGCCCGCGTGACGAGCGTCCGGAGCGGCTCGACCTGGCCTGGCGTTCGCGGGAGACCAACGCGTTCGGCCTGGGTGAGTTCGCCGACTGGGCGCACAAGGCCGGCGTCGAGCCCATGATGGCGCTCAATCTCGGCACCCGTGGTGTGCAGGAAGCCTGCGACCTGCTGGAGTACTGCAATCACCCAGGTGGGACGTACTGGTCTGATCTCCGGGTGGCCCACGGATACGAGAAGCCATTCGATGTGCGGCTGTGGTGCCTGGGCAACGAGCTCGACGGACCGTGGCAGATCGGGCACAAGACGGCCGCGGAGTACGGACGGCTGGCCGCTGAGACCGCCCGGGCGATGCGGATGATCAACCGTGATCTGGAACTCGTGGCGTGCGGCAGCTCCCACTCGGGAATGCCGACGTTCGGCGCGTGGGAGGCCACCGTCCTCGAGGAGTGCTACGACCACGTCGACTACATCTCGCTGCACGCCTATTACCACGCGCAGGACGGCGATCTGGCCAGCTTCCTGGCCTCCGCCGTGGACATGGAGGGCTTCATCGACAGCGTGGTGGCCACTGCCGACCACGTACGGGCGAAGACCCGCAGCAGCAAGCGGATCAACCTCTCGTTCGACGAGTGGAATGTCTGGGACCAGACCGAGTGGCGTGAGCAGGGACCGCCGGACGACTGGCCGGTGGCGCCGCGGCTGATCGAGGACACGTACAACGTCGCAGACGCTGTCGTCGTCGGCAGTCTGCTGGTCACGCTCTTGCGGCACGCCGACCGGGTGACCATCGCCTGTCTCGCCCAGCTGGTGAACGCGATCGCGCCCATCCGCACCGAGCCGGGAGGGGCCGCCTGGCGGCAGCCGAGTTTCTATCCGTTCGCGCACGTGGCCAGCCTGGCGCGGGGCCGAGTGCTCCGGGTCGATGTGGCGTCGCCGACGGTGAATACGTCGGTGTACGACGACGTGCCGGCGGTGCACGCGGTGGCCACACACGACGAGGAAACCGGCGACGTCACCGTCTTCGCTGTGAACCGGCGCGTCGACGAACCGCTCGACCTGTCGATCGGGCACCGCGCCTTTGCCGGCTATCACCTGCTCGAACACATCGTTCTCGCCGACTCCGATGTCGATGCGACGAATTCCCTCGAACAGCCGGACCGGGTGACGCCGTGGACGGCAGCTGGAACCGCACCTGCCGGGAACGACCGGACCGACGTCCGGTTGCCACCGGTGAGCTGGAACGTCATCAGACTGCGCCGAGCGGAAGGAAGCCGATGAAGGCGTTTGCGAACACCACCACGGCCCGAAGATCCTTGACCATCAGAGCAGCCGGCATCGGACTGGCAGCGGTCATGCCGCTGGCCGTGCTGATGCCGGTGGCCGTCGCCGACGAGCCGGACAGCCGGGCGATCGCGCAGGCCTCGACCGACCAGGACGCCGCACCAGCGGGGCAGATCCCGCTCACCGGGTCCGTCTCGCTGCACGACCCCACCCTCTTCGCCGACGACGACACCTACTACGTGTCGGCTACCAACGGCCCGATCCGTAGCGCGCCCAGCCTCGAAGGCCCGTGGACGAATCTGGGCAGCGTCCCCCGCGCGGACTGGACGTCGTCGTTGCCAGGACTGTCCGGGGGATTGTGGGCGCCGCACGTGCAGCGCATCGACGACACCTTCTACTTCTACTATTCGACCTCGGACTTCGGGACGAACAGCTCGGCTATTGGGCTGAAGACGACGCGGACCCCGGGCGACCCGTCGAGCTACGTCGACCACGGCGCACCGATCGTCACCTCGGGGGAACCCGACCCGGACCACGCGACGCACAACGCCATCGACCCGGCCATCTGGCCGGACGAGAACGGCGACTGGTGGCTGGTCTGGGGATCTCACTTCGACGGCATCATGATCCAGCAGCTGGGTGAGGACATGGCCTCGCTCGTGGGTGAGCGTTACATGGTGGCGCATCGCAGCAGCGAGACGTTCCCGATCCTGGACCCGGGGTGTCCGTTCCCGGAGCCCGCGTGTGCGAACTTCAACCGGATCGAAGGGCCGTCGATCTTCGAGCGCGACGGCTACTTCTACCTGATGGCCGCCTGGGACTGGTGTTGCCGCCCGAACGGCAACGACAACACCTACAAGATCATCATCGGCCGGTCGGAGAACATCTTCGGCCCGTATGTCGACAAGAACGGTGTGGACCTCGCCGAGGGCGGTGGCAGCATCATCCTGAACAGCCGGGCGGCCGCATCGGACGTCACACCGAGCGGGCTCTACCGGGCTCCGGGCGGCCCGGACATCTTCGTCGAGGACGACGTATATCACCTCATCTACCACGCCTACCGGCCCCAGAACACGCTGGGGATCTGGCCGATGAGCTGGCACGACGGTTGGCCGTACCTGAATCAGCCCGACGGCGGCGCCTACGATCTGGCCGACCGTGAGTACGTCCGGCTGGTCAACCAGGACGGCATCATCACCGATCCGGACAGCCTGCAGAATCCGGTCGCGAGCGATCGCTGCCTGACGGCGACGGCCGAGGGGAGTGAGACGTCGGTGATCCAGACGACATGCGACACATCCCTCGGGCAGGTGTGGGAGATGCTGATGGGCGACGACGGCTTCTGGCGGTTCCGCAATATGGGCGGGCCGGACGGGGAGGCGATCTGCCTGACCATGGCTGACGACTCCGGCGCGATCGGCACCGACGTGGTGGTGACCGGTTGCGACGCGTCCGCCGATCTTCAGCACTGGTACCTGGACGATGCCGGACACGGCTTCCACCGGCCGGTCGTCAAGGATGCCAACCTGGCACTCGAGGTAGAGAACACCTGCGAACCGGCCGCGTCGTACAACTGCGACGGCGTGGTCGGCACCAACGTCGTGGGCGGCGTCCGCCGCGACGGTGATCACACGGCCGGCAACCTCACCCAGGCCGCGAAGTGGCCGCCGCAGCAGTGGCAGCTGTCGCGGGTCGAGATGACCGCGGATCTGCTGCTGGCCGCCTTCGACGGCTTCGTCGCCGACGGCGGCGTGGTCGGCTCGGGCCCGGGCGGCAGTCCGGAACGGCGGGTGGCGGTACTGCGGCACATGCTGGCCGAAGCGGCGGCGCAGATCGAGGCGGGCGATGACGACGCGGCGCTCGCCCAGCTCTCGGATGCTCAGCGGCGCATTCACGTCTCCGGATCAGTCCACCCGTCGCACCTGGTCAGCGGTGCGGACGCGGCCCGGCTGCACGGGCTGATCGAGCAGCTGAAGGATGGGTTGAACAGGAACTGAGTGGTTCGTTAGGCCTCCGCGAGGCGCCGACGTGTCGCGGCGCCTCGCGGAGGAGACTGGCACGAAGGACCGATGAAAGGCAGTGAGTGCAACCATGGCAGGGCTCATCCGGGAGGTGCCGGCCGTCGGCCGGGCGATCGATGTCCTCGACTTGTTCTTGGACGGCAAGGGCCCGAGATCGGTGGCCGAGATCACGGCGGCGCTCGGGCTGCCCCGGAGCACCACGTATGAGCTGGTGCAGACGTTGGTCGCACGCCGTTGCCTGCGAGTGGTCGACGGGCACGCCCACCAGTACGATCTCGGGCTGCACCTGTTCGAACTCGGCAGCGCCTACGGCGACAGCATCGAACTGACCGAGCAAGGCCAGCAGGTTGCCCAGGAGATTGTCGCCCGTTCGAACGAGACCGTGCACGTCGCCACCCTCGACGGCGCCGAGGTCGTCTATCTGGTCAAAGCCGAGAGTCCGAAGACGGTCCGGATGGTCTCCGCGGTGGGCCGCCGACTGCCGGCACATTGCACGGCTGTTGGCAAGGCCATGCTGGCCGGGCTCGACGACGAAGACGTGGTGGCGCGCTACGACGACGTGCAGGAGTGGATCCGGATGACGCCCAACAGCGTCGCGTCGTTACCGGACCTGCTGGCCGAGCTGGACAGAACCCGGCAGCGCGGCCTGGCCGTCGACGATTGCGAATCCAATGTCGATGTCCGCTGCGTCGCGGCGGCGGTCCGCGACGCGAGTGGTGAGGTGGTGGCGGGGATGAGTATCTCCGCTCCGGCTCATCGGGCCGACGAACGAGCCGACGAACTGGCCGGCTACGTGTCCGAAGGAGCCTTGGAGTTGTCGACCCGGCTGGGATACCGAAGGAGCACTCGATGATGGACGCCACTAGATCGTTCCTGGCCACACTCGACCTGCCACGCGGCAGCTCTGATCTCGGGACCTCCGACCGGCGGTTCAGCGACGGCGCCGCCTACCGGGTGGAGATCCCGTCGGTGGAGGGGCCGGAGGCCTTCGAAGCAGTGCTCGAAGCGGCAACCGAGCACGGCGTCCGGGTGCACCGGGTCAGCCAGGGCAGCGGCATCATGTTGCTGACCGACGCCGAGATCGAACGTATGGTGCGGCTGGGCCGTGACCATGACGTAGAAGTGTCCCTGTTCACCGGCCCGCGGGCGGCCTGGGACGTGGGCGCCCAGGTGACGTCGTCGTCGGGACGTGTTCTCGGCGCCAGCTTGCGCGGAACCGATCAGCTCGTTTATGGCATCGAAGACGTGCGACGCGGCTGTGAGCTCGGCGTGCGCAGTGTCCTGGTGGCCGACCTCGGCCAGCTGTGGGTCCTGGCTCAGATGAAGCAAGCCGGAGAGCTGCCGCCAGACCTGGTGCTCAAGGTCTCGGTGTCATTGCCCGTGGCCAACCCGGCCACTGCCCGGGTGTTTCAAGACCTGGGCGCGTCCACGCTCAACCTCCCGGTGGACCTGGCGCTGCGGGACATCGCGGCCATCCGGGAGGCGGTGGCGTTGCCGCTCGACGTCTACATCGAGGGCGCCGACGATTTCGGCGCACCGGTCCGGCATTATGAACTCCCGGAGATCATCCGGATCGCCGCTCCGGTGTACGTGAAGTTCGCCGTGCGGAACTCGCCGAACCTCTATCCGTCCGGCGGACATCTGCGGCAGCTGGCGATCGACACCGCACGCGAGCGCGTACGCCGGGCCGCGATCGGTCTGAGCATGCTGAAGCGCTATTACCCGGAGGCAGAGACCCGTTGACCGCCACTCGACTCACGAACTGGGCCCGGAACATCCAGTACACCGCCACCCAGGTGCAGCGACCGTCGTCGCTGTCCGAGCTCCAGGCGCTGGTGACCGACAGCCCAAGGGTGCGGGTCCTGGGCACCCGGCATTCTTTCAACACGATCGCGGACACCGACGGCGTGCTGGTGTCGGTCGATGCGTTGGACATGCCAACGACACTCGATCCGGCCGCAGCGACGGTTACCGTCGGCGGCGGTGTCCGCTACACCGAGCTGTGCCAATGGCTGCACCGGCGTGGCTGGGCGGTGCACAACCTCGGCTCGCTGCCACACATCTCGGTGGCCGGGGCGGTGGCAACGGGGACACACGGCTCGGGGGACCGCAACGGCAATCTCGCCACCGCGGTCTCGGCACTGGAGATGATCACCGCCGACGGTGAGCTGGTGCGGCTGAGCCGCGACACCGATGGCGATCGATTCAATGGGGCGGTGGTGTCGCTGGGAGCCCTTGGTGTGATGGTGAAACTGACCCTCGACGTGGTGCCCACGTATGCCATGCGCCAGCGGGTCTACACCGGACTGTCCTGGACCGCCCTGGCGCAGCGGTTGGACGACGTCTTCGCCAGCGGCTACAGCGTCAGCGTCTTCACCGATTGGGCCGACGCCGAGCACACCCAGATCTGGGTCAAACGCCATGCCGACGACACCCGTGAAGACACAACATCGCTGTTCGGCGCTGCTGCCGCGGACGTCGCCATGCACCCCATCGCCGGTATGCCGGCATCGTTCTGCACCGAGCAGCTCGGCGTGCCGGGGCCCTGGCATGCCAGGCTTCCGCATTTCCGCGCGGAAGACACGCCGAGCACTGGCGACGAACTGCAATCGGAGTACCTGGTGCCGCGCGAGCATGCCGCGCAGGCAGTGGCCGCGCTCGAAGCCATCCGCGACCGCATCGCGCCGGTCTTGCAGGTCTGCGAGCTGCGTACCGTTCAGGCCGACGAGCTGTGGCTGAGCCCGAGTTATCGGCAGGACGTGCTGGGCCTGCACTTCACCTGGATCAGCGATCTAACGCCGGTTCGCGGTGTGATGGAGGCCGTTGAGAAGGCCCTGGAGCCTTTTGCCGCGCGGCCGCACTGGGGCAAGATCTTCGGCATCCCGGCCGAGGCGGTGCGGGCGATGTATCCGCGGCTGCCGGACTTCGCGGACCTGGCGCACGAGTACGATCCGGAAGGAAAGTTCCGCAACCAGTTCGTCGACCAGTACCTCACCCCTGGCGGAGCCGGCTGACGTCCATCGGGAAGGCGCATGTGACCACGGAATACAGCCTCTACGGCGATCTCGCGCGGTGGTGGCCGCTGATCTCGCCGCCGGACGAGTACGCCGAGGAAGCTGCCTTCGCCGCGACCCTGCTCGGGTCGGCGTCGATCCCGGTCCACGAGGTTCTGGAGCTGGGCAGCGGGGGCGGCCACAACGCGGTGCATCTCAGCTCGCGGTTCGCGTTGACACTCGTCGACCTGTCGCCGGAGATGCTGGCCGTGTCCCGGCGGCTCAACCCCGGCTGCGAACACCATGTGGGCGATATGCGCGATCTCCGGCTCGGCCGCAGTTTCGACGCGGTCTTCGTCCACGACGCGGTGGATTACATGGTCGATGAGGCCGACCTGCGCAAAGCCGTCGAGACGGCCTTCGTCCATTGCCGCCCAGGCGGGGTGGCGGTGTTCGTGCCGGACTTCACCGTGGAGACGTTCGCGCCGGCGAGTGAACACGGTGGAAGCGACGACGACGCATCCGGGCGCGGCGCGCGCTATCTGGCCTGGACCTGGGACCCGGACCCGGACGACTCCTGGGTGTGCACCGAGTACGCGTTCCTGCTCCGCGAGGCCGACGCGACGGTCCGCGTCGTACACGAGACGCACCGGACCTGCCTGTTCAGCCGTGATCGGTGGCTGGGCATCCTGACCGGCGCCGGTTTCGAGGCTGAGGCGATCGCCGAGGTCACCACCGACGATCGGATGCCGCGGGACGTGTTCCTCGCTCACCGCCCCGGCTGACTTGGCGCAATGAGGAAGCTCATTGCTGCTCTGGCAACCACAAGCTTCCTCATTGCTGCCTGAGGACGTCCCTATGTGACGACGTGGCCACACCGGTGGGTGCCAGTCTTTGGTGCGAGACCTGCCATGCGAGCGACGGCTGGCGTGGTTAAGGTGCGAACGTGACTCTTTCTGCGAAGCCGACGATCATCGACCTTCTCGAACTGCACAGCTGGACCGTCTTCGATGTCGACGAACACGGCCATGTGCTGGCCGGATCGGATGCGAGCGGTTCCACCCAGCTGGTGGAGATCGCTCCCGACGGAGTGCGCACCCAGCTGACGGCTCTGCCCAGCGCCTGCTCCGGCCGGTATTTGCCCGGCCGGCGGACCGTCGTCGTGCAGCACGACACCGACGGCGACGAGCGCGCCCAGTTGTCGCTGCTCAACCTGGAACCAGACCGGCCCGCGCCCGCCGGGCTGGACGACCTCGAGCCCTTGGTACGGGATCTCGCGTACATCCACTCGCTGGTCGACGTCCGTCCAGGGCGAGTGGTCTACAGCACCAACCGTCGCAACGGCGTCGACTTCGACGTCGTCGTACGAGACCTGTCCAATGGGTCCGAACAGGTGGTTTTCGACGACGGCGGGTACGTCGCGGCGGTCGACGTCGACGGCGACGCGGTAGCCGTGACGCTGCTGTCGCTGCAGCCGGCCTCGACTCAGGTGCGGCTGGTGCGGGATGGGACGTTCACTGACGTCACCGCGGCCGACGACCACTCGATGCACACCTCGGTGCGGTTTCTCCCCGGCACGGGTTCTCTGGTCATGTCGTCGAACCACGGCAGGGACTTCCGTTCTGTGGTGCGGGTCGACTCCTCGGGCACATGGACCACGCTGCTCGAGTCGGATGAGCACGACATCAGTGTGCTTCCGTCGCCGGATGGGTCTCGGTTGCTGATGTTCCGGCACATCGACGGCGGAACGGAGCTGGCGATCCATCGCGCGGACGGCGAGTTGGAGACCGAGATCGCGCTGCCCAGGTTCGGGGTGGCGGCCGCGATGTGGTCACCGGACTCGGCCCTGCTCGCGGTCGGACTGAACACACCGACGAGTCCCGGCGACGTCTTGTTGGTGGACGCCTCCAACGGCGAGATTCGCATGCTCGTCGACGGCACCGAGCAGATGACCCCGCAGATGCGCGTGGCGCTGGTGGAACCGGACAGCGTGCGGATCCCCACCCGCGACGGCGAGTTGATCCCGTGTTTCGTTTACCGGCCGAGCGATCCGGCGGCCGAGCTCGCCGGCTCGGTGGTGGTCAACATCCATGGTGGTCCTGAAGCGCATGCGCAGCGCACCTTCACGGCGGTGAGCCAGGCCATGGTCGCGGCCGGGCATATCGTGCTGGTGCCCAACGTGCGTGGCTCCACCGGCTACGGCAAGCGGTGGTACTCGCTGGACGACGTGTACCTGCGGCTGGAATCGGTGCTCGATCTGGTGGACATCCGGGCCTGGGTGCCCGAGGCCGGCGGCGACCCCGAGCGGGTGGCGCTATACGGCGGCAGCTACGGCGGATACATGGTGCTGGCCGGGCTGTCGATGCACCCAGGGCTCTGGGCAGCGGGCGCCGAGCTGGTCGGGATGTCGTCGTTGGTGACGTTCTTGGAGAACACCTCCGCCTATCGTCGCGCCGTGCGGGAGCGGGAGTACGGCAGCCTGGAGCACGACCACGACTTCCTGGTCAAGGCGTCGCCGCTCACCTACCTGGCCGCCATCGATACTCCGTTGTTTGTCATCCACGGCGCGAACGACCCCCGGGTGCCGCTGTCGGAGTCCGAGCAGATCAAGGCGGCGCTGGACGCCAAAGGTGTGCCGTGTGAGCTGCGGGTGTACGACGACGAGGGGCACGGGCTGGCGAAGCGAGCCAACCGGCTCGACGCGTACCCCGCTGCCCTGGCCTTCCTCGCCAAACACCTCGCCCGCTGACCACCACCCCATTCCGGCTGAACCACCCCTTGCTGAACCACCCCTTCCGGTGATCGACAGGACGTTGCGGTTGCTCTGAGGTGATCGACAGTGCGGTGTGGTTGTGGCGTAACAACCACACCGCACTGTCGATCACCGGGAGGTGGAGAGCGACAAGGGTGGTGTTGGTGGGGTTACGCGGTGAGGGCGCGGACGTCGGCGGCGGACGGAAGCGCCAGCGCGCGTTTCGCCAGCTCCCGACACTGCGCCAGGTCGAGATCACGGACGGCGTGTTTGACGATCGGCACCGCGTACGGGCCCACACTGAGCTCGTCGACCCCGAGACCGAGCAGCAACGGTGCAGCTACGGGGTCCGATGCGATCTCGCCGCACACCGCCACCCGGACCCCGGTGCCCGAGGCAGCTCGGCATACCTCGTCCACCAGCCGTAATACGCCGGGGTCGAGTGCATCGCCGAGCGTTGCCACGGCGTCGTTGCCGCGCTCGGCCGCCAGGGTGTACTGGGTGAGATCGTTGGTCCCGATGCTGAAGAAGTCCACATGTGGCACGAACGCCGCCGCCTTCAGCGCCGCCGACGGCACCTCGATCATGATGCCGACCTCGAGCCCGGCGAGGTCCGCCCGCTCGTCCTCGCGACACACCTCGTCGAGGATCCGCCGCGCCGCGAGTAGCTCGTCCACCTGGCTGACCATCGGAAACATCACGCTGACTGGGTGATCGGCGGCCACCCGGCAGATGGCGCGCAGCTGATCGCGCAGCAGTTCGGATTGGGCAAGCGCGAGCCGCAGGCCACGCACGCCCAGGAACGGGTTGGCCTCCGTAGGCTGGTGGACGTAAGGCAGGGGTTTGTCGCCACCGACGTCCAGCGTGCGGATAACGGCGCGGCGCCCACTGAGCGCTTCGACGACGCGGCGGTAAGTCGCCTCCTGCTCATCGACCGATGGCGCCGAGTCACGTCCCAGGAACAGGAACTCGGTGCGGATCAGCCCGGCCAGGTCGGCACCGTGTGCGGCGGCGGCCGCGGCGTCGGCCTCACTGCCCACGTTCCCGGCGACGTGCACCTCACTCCCGTCGCGAGTGAACGCCGGCTGGCTCGCAGCGGCCATCGCGTCGTCGAGCAGGCGCTCGCGCTCGGCCGCCTGGGTCTTGAACTCGACCAGTTTCTCGGGCCCGGGGTCGACAACCAGTTCGCCGGTAGCACCGTCGAAGGCGATCATGGTGCCGTCCGGGGTGGCCAGTACGCTCTGACCGGCTCCGACGACGGCCGGGATGCCACGAGACCGAGCCAGGATCGCACTGTGCGACGACGGGCTGCCGTAGGCGAGCACGATCCCGCTGACGGTGTCCCGGTCGAGCGCGGCCGCCTGGGCCGGAGTCAAGTCACCCGCGACCAGTACTCCTGGCTTGGCGTCGAAAGCTGACGATCGGCCGAGCAGCACCAGTAGCACCTGGTCGTGCACGGCACGCACGTCGGCGGCGCGGGCCCGCAGGTACTCGTCGGCGAGGGCATCCAGGTCGGCCGCGATCGCCTGGACCGTTGTCGACCACGCCGCCGGGGCGGATTGCCCGTCGTTGACCCGCCGACGGACGTCGTCCAGCAGTTCCGCGTCGTCGAGCAGCATCAGATGTGCATCGAAAACACCGGCCTCGGACTCACCCAGCTCACGCGCGGTGCGGGCGCGGGTCTGGACGATCTCGCGGCGCACGGCGGCGACGGCACTGCGCACCCGCCGCCACTCGGCTGTGGCGTCCGCAGCGGGCTGTCGGTCCTCGGCGGTGAGCTCCGGGCTGGACGTGCCGGGGGACCACGCGGGGCCGATGCCGATGCCGGGCGAGGCGGGGAACGGCCCGTCACCGGCCGGGGGTGCGGGCGGTGCCGTGGCGCTCGGCCCGCGCCCGGCCGGGGCAGGTGGCATGGTGAGGGTCTCATCGACTTCGTCGAATTGGCGCGCGGCCAGGGCGAGAACGTGCTCGACCGCCTCCTTGGCCTGGCTGCCGATGGCGGACACCTCGATCTCGTGCCCGGCGAGCGCGCCGAGCGTGGCCACCCGGCTCAGGCTCGCCCCGGGCACCGCCGACGACGCCGTGGTGATGTTGCGCAACAACACACGAGCGTCGAGGGTGCGAACCTCGGCGGCCAGCCGGGCCGCGGGCCGCGCGTGCAGACCGTGCGCGTTCGTCACGATGAACGTCGCCCGCGCGTCCGGCTCCTCGGTGTCCTCCGCGCCGGCCGGCTCGGCGCCGGAATCCGGCGCCTGCTGAAGATGCGCCTGCTTGCCGGCCAGCGCCGCCACGGCTTCGGATTCGACGTCGGCCAGCGACGCCCCGCCCGCAGCCGCTACCGTTGCCGCCACCAGCCCTTCGACCAGCGGCGCGGCACACAACCGCACCCGCGCCGAGACGTCGGATTCGAGCAGGTCCAGAGCCAGCTCGGCGGAGAGCACCGCGCTGCCCAGGTCCATCAGGACGAGCACGCCGTCGGGGGTGTCGACCTGTTCGATCGCCTCCTGGACTTGGACAGCGTCCGTGCCGAACGTGGTCTCGTCCAACCCGGCCGCGATGGCGATGCGCACGCTGCGCCCGTGCAACATCTCCTCGGCGATCTCGGTGGCCGCGCGGGCGAGCGAATGACTATGAGAGACGACGACGATTCCGACCATTGCTCACCCCAACGCGGACGCCGCGGCCCGCATCATCAACGCGGCGCTCGTGGCGCCGGGATCCTGGTGTCCGACACTTCGTTCGCCGAGGTACGACGCGCGTCCCTTGCGGGCGAGCATCGGTGTGGTGGCGTCGCGCCCCTTCTCGGCTGCGTCGGCGGCGGCTTGCAGGGCGTGGCCGAGCCCGGCGCCCGCGGCGAGCTCCTTGTCGAGAGCGTCTGCCGCAGGGGCGAGGGCGTCGTACATGGTCTTGTCGCCGGCCTCGGCCTTCCCACGGGCGACGACGCCGTCGAGCCCGGCGCGCAACGCGGCGGCGAGCGCCTCCGCGTCGATCGCATCGTTGTCGCCGGCCGCCGAGCCGAAGCGCAGGAAGAACGTGCCGTACAGCGGGCCGCTGGCGCCGCCGATCGAGCTCACGAGCGTCATACCGATCTTCTTGAACAGCGCGGCGCTGGACGGGTATTCGTCACCGTCCAACGCCGCGAGCACGGCCGTCATCCCGCGGTCCATGTTGGTGCCGTGGTCGGCGTCGCCGATCGCGGAATCGAGCTGGGTCAGTTCCTCCTTGTGCGCATCGATCAGGGCGGCGAACCCACGGATCCAGGCCGTGAGGCCGGACAGAGTGACGGCATCGGACATGGTCAGACTCCCCATCGCAAAGCTGGTGTGTTCACCGGAGCATCCCACAGCTCCAGCAGGTCGTCGGTGACTTTCATGAGGGTGACCGAGCAGCCGGCCATCTCCAGCGAGGTGATGTACGGCCCGACCAGCGAGCGCGCGATCCGCACTCCATGCCGGTCCAGGATGCGGGCGACCTCGTTGTACATCAGGTAGAGCTCGATCAGTGGGGTGCCGCCCATGCCGTTGACGAAGGCGATGACACCGTCGCCGGAGCTGAACGGCAGATCGGTCAGGATCGGCTCGACCAGCATCTCGGCGACTTCTTTGGCCGGGGCGAGCGGTACCCGTTTGCGTCCGGGTTCGCCGTGGATGCCGACGCCGATCTCCATCTCACCGTCGCCGATCTCGAAGGTGGGCTGTCCGGCGGCTGGCACGGTGCACGACGTCAGCGCCATACCCATGCTGCGGCTCTGGGCGTTGACGGTCTTGGCGACGTCGGCGACCTCGGTCAGCGAGCGGCCTTGGTCCGCCGCCGCGCCGGCGATCTTCTCCAGCAGCACGGTGCCGCCGACGCCGCGTCGTCCGGCGGTATACAGGCTGTCCTGGACCGCGACGTCGTCGTCGACGACGACCGAGGTGACCTGCACGCCGGTCTCGGCGGCGGCGAGTTCGGCGGCCATCTCGAAGTTCATGACGTCGCCGGTGTAGTTCTTCACGATGTGCAGCACGCCGGCGCCGCCGTCGACGGCCTTGGTGGCCGTCAGCATCTGCTCGGGAACCGGCGAGGTGAACATCTCACCAGCGCAGGCGGCGTCGAGCATGCCTGGCCCGACGAAGCCGCCGTGTAGTGGCTCGTGGCCGGATCCGCCGCCGGAGATCAGGGCGACCTTGCCGGAGACGGGAGCGTCGGCCCGGTAGATGACCTTGTTCGGGTGGTCGACCCGCAGCTCCGGGTGAGCGGCTTCGATGCCGAGTAATGCCTCGCTGACGACGTCGGCGGGCTGGTTGATGAGTTTCTTCATGTGCTCTCCCACGGGTGGCGTGGCTGATCAGGCCGAAGCGGTCTCGGATTCGGCCTGGCTGGACGGTACGGCGGGGATGCGTTCGGGGATGTCGCGGACGCGGGTCAGTGCCAGGTAGACGGCGGCTGCGGCGATGCCAGCGGAGATCTCGGCGGCCAGATAGACCGGTGCCTGCCCCCAGTCGACCTCGCCACCCCAGATCTGCTGGATGAACATCGGGCCGAGGGTGCGGGCCGGGTTGATCGACGCGCCGGTGGCGGGCGCGACCGGGATGATCGCGGCGAACACGACGAGGCCGATCGCGATGCCGGCGAAACCGGGGGCGGCGTTGCGATGGATCACCATCAAGACGGTGAGCACCAGGATGAAAGTGCCGACGAACTCGGCGGTGAACGCCTGACCGGTGCCGACGCCGTCGCCGTAGGCGGCCACGCCCAAGCCGACGTCGCTGGCTTGGCTGCCCAGCACGCCGATGATGGCAAGCGCGCCGATGGTGGCGCCGACCAGCTGGGCGGCGATGTACTCGGGGACCTTGCGCCACGGAAACTGACCGGTGACGGCAAGGCCGATGGTGACGGCGGGGTTGATGTGGTTGCCGGAGACATGTCCGAACGCGTACACGGTCGCCACGACGATGGTGCCGAAGGCGAACGAGATGATGCCGAGGTCGGCCATGGTGAACGGGCTGTCCCCGTTGACGATCAGCGTTGCCGGTACCGCACCCACCCCGATGAATACGAGGAACGCGGTGCCGAGTACTTCAGCCGCCAGTTTCTGCGGCGTCCGTAGTCCTTCCATCCGGACCTCCAGTGCGCCATAGTTGCCGAATACAATTCGGCAATGTCGAATGATGCTCGAACATTACGGCTATGTTTCACTGGTGACAAGAGGTAGACGATGACGAATCTGCGAGGACCCAGGTGATCCAATCGGTCGACCGCGCCATCCGTATCCTGACCGCACTTCAAGGTGCCCGGCGGATGAGCCTGTCCGAGCTTGCCGAGCGGCTGGAGCTGCCGCCGCCAACGGTGCACGGCATCGTGCGCACCCTGGTGGCGCACGGCATGGTGGTGCAGGATCGCAGCTCAGGGCGCTACCAGCTGGGCCCGGCGGTGCTGCGGCTCGGCAATGTCTACCTCGACACGCTGGAGCTGCGCTCGCGTGCGGTGACCTGGGCTGAAGAGCTGAGCCGGCGGACCGGCTTCGCCGTACGGGTGGGGGTCCTGCTTGCCGAGGACGTCGTCATCATCCACCACGAGCCGCGCCCCGACGGCAGCCGGCAAATGCCGGAGGTGGGTATCGTCATCCCGGCCAACGCCAGTGCGCTGGGCAAGGCGATGCTGGCGTTTCTCCCCGATGAGGCCGACGACCTGCTGGCCGGGCCGTTGCGGAGCATGACCGGGGAGACCGTGACCGACGCGGCTGAGTTCCGCAAACAGCTCGACGACGTACGCGGCACCGGCCTGGCCTTCGAGTGCGACGAGGCCGTGCTCGGCGAATCGTGCGTCGCCGGGGCGGTGTTCGACGCGACGGGGCTGGTGGTCGGGGCGGTTGGTGTCGTCGCCTCTACCAGTGAGTGGCCGGTGGGCGACTCCGCCGTCGAGGCGGTGCGCACAACGGCGCGGACAATCTCCCGGGAGCTCGGCGCTGCTCGCTGGCCCGCCACCTGACTACCCCCTTTTGTCGGTAGCCGTTGGCTCCGACTTCAATACCGCCAGGTGGCGTTTGGGCCTGACAACGGCCGGTTAAGCGACCTGGCGGTATTGAAGTGCCGGTTCTCGGCGGTTAGAAGGTCTTGGCGACGTGGGCGGCGACGACGCTGAGGTCGTGCCAGTCGTCGGCCAGCGGCCGTTCGTCGCGCGGATGGTCTGGATTGGTGTCGAGGACGACGTACTCGGCGCCCATTTCCGCGAAGGCCTCGATGTCGGAGCTGATCTGCGCCAGGCTGCCGGTTCCGAGCGGCCGATCCGTCTCCGGCAGGTCGTGGTCTCGCAGCCGGACCCGCATGCGTGGGTTCAGCGTCGGGGTGGGACGGCCAGTCGCCTCCGCGGCTGCCCGCAGCGCAGGTAGGCCGGTGCTACGGAGCCAGCTGATCTCGGCGTTGTTCGGGTGCCACGCATCGCCGAAGCGGGCGGTCCGGCGAATGGCACCAGGGCTCGTGCCGCCGACCCAGATCGGCGGATGGGGGGTCCGCGCCGGCCTGGGACCGGTGCCGACGTCGTTGTACCTGACGAACTCCCCGTCCGTCGACACGGTGTCGTTCGTCCAGGCTGCCTTGATGGCTTCGAGGTATTCGTCGCTCACCCGGCCTCGTTGTGCGAAGGGTGTGCCGGCGACGTCGAATTCCGACTCCGACCAGCCGACTCCAACACCGAAGATGAATCGTCCGCCACTGACCTGATCGATGTTGGCCGCCAGCCTGGCGGTGTGCAGTGGGTGCCGATAGGGGGCGATCGCCACCGACGTGCCGAGTTCGAGCCGGTCGGTGAGTGCAGCCAGCCAGGGCAAGGTGGTGAAAGGGTCGTAGAACGGCGCCGGGTAGAGCTCGCTGACCTCGGGCGTGAGCGCCACATGGTCGGACATGACCGCCAGGGCGAAGCCGGTGTCTTCGGCGAAGCTCACCCAGTCGCGAAACGCCTGGGGCGTCGCCGTCGGCCCGTAGTTCCGGATGTTGAGACCTAACTTGATCATTGTTTCTCCTGGCTGGCGAGGTAGCGGGCGAACGGTTCGTCTGCGCCGTCGGTGGGAACGTAGGTGAGCTGTCCCGGGGCGGTGGCTCGTAGCGCCGCCTGCATGCGGGGCATGAGATCGTCGCCGGCTGGATCCGGCCCGCCGAGAACCCGGACGTACTCCTTGGGCGCCGCATAGACGAGGCGGGTGACGCCGACGGCGGCGGCCACCGCGTGGCAGATGGCGCAGGGCTCGCAACTGGACACGATGACGGCGCCGGCCAGGTCCAGCACGGCGAGGTTGGAGCACGCGTAACGGACCGCGGCGACCTCGGCGTGTGCCGTCGGATCCAGGTCCTGAGCAGCGGTGTTGACTCCGGTGCCGATGACCTTGCCGCCGCGTACGACGAGCGCGCCGAACGGCAGCTGTCCGGCGTCGGCGTTGTCGTTGGCCAGCTGCACGGCTCGAGCTAGCAACTCGGGATCGACGACGTCCTTGTCCGCGGGCGGTACCGGGTGATGGGCGGCATGATTCATAAGAGAACGGTAAATCCTGACATCAATGTGAGATTCAAGGGTTGGGCATGAGAGGCCGCGCAGAATCGGGCGCCTGACAGTGAGCGGGGCCTGGGCACGCGAGCCGGGCGACTCCCATTCTGCGCGACCTCATAGTGTGTGAACGTCGTTGATCTTCGAGATCTCTGTGAGTGACCGTGGTAGTGCTGTTTGCCCTGGTTCTTGGCGTGGTGTTCGCTCTGCTCTCGTTCATCTACCTCGTGACCGCCCGCCAGGCCCGCCAACTGCGTTCCGCCGCCGCGAGCGAACCGGGCGACGTGGGCGCCGAGCAGCTGGATCCTTACGAACTGGCCCTGCTCGCCGGTGGCCGGCCTCGACTCGGCCAGCTGGTTCTGGCCAAACTCTATTGTGACCGCCTGTTCCGGGTGCGTCGCCGCGGCCGCCGCTTCGTGCGGCAAGCCCGCCTCCAGGCCGACGCGGACGCTCAGCTGCGCGCCCCCGTCGATGCTGGGAACGGCGCCCTGGCCGCGGCCGCGAGGATCGTCAGCTCCGGCACGCTTCGACGTCCGGCTCAGGTGATGTCTGCGGTATCCCGGGAGAGCGCCTGGACGTCGGCTGCATTGGCCCGGTTGCGCTCGGCCGGGCTCCTGCTTCCGGCCGAGCGGCTGCGCCGGCTCGAGCGCTGGCGATCCTTCGCCGCCGGTGTCCAGACGCTCATGGTCGTCCCGTTGATGTTTGTGCTGCTCGTGGCTGCCATGTTCGCTTCTGCCCTGGCGGTTGACGCCGGGTTTCCACCGGCCCTTGCCGTGCCACCTTTTCTCGCCACGCCGGTGATCATCGTCCTGGTGCTGCGCTGGTTCGGTGCTCCGGCGCTGGTGGTCATGGCGGCCGGCGTCGGCGCAGGTTTCCTGGCCGTGCCCGGCCTGCCGGCATGGGTGAGTGTCGCCGTGCTGGCATTCTGCCTGGCCTGGCTGGCCACATATGGCGTCCACCTCGCGACTCGCGGCTCGATGGGAGCCCGGAGCACGGCCGGTGATTCGCTGCTGGCCGCTGTGCGCGCACACCTCAGTAATCCGACGACGCCCACGCAGGACCACGTGCTGCTCACTGTCGCGCTGGTCGGACTGGGAAATCTCCGGGCTGTGCGGGGTCACCGCGAGACGTCCGGCGACGAGGAGAACAGTGTCGACGGGCTAACAGAGGGCAGGCCCGGTTATGGCGACTCCCCGGGTCTGCCCGAGCTGGGCGCGTTGGCTGCCGCCTGTGGGATTGTCGCTGACTCGCTGCTCGGTGGCGAGCTCGGAGACGGCGGCGTAGGCGGGGCGTTCGGCTCGGATGGCGGGGGCGCGGGGTTCGGCGGCTTCGGCGACGCCATTGGCGGCGGTGGTGCCGGTGTCGGCGCTGGTGGAGGCGACGGAGGTGCGGACGGCGGAGGCGGTGCTGGTGGCGGGGGTGGGGGTGGCGGTGGCCCGTGACCACTTTCGTGCCGTCCCCGTTCCGGGTGATCGACAGCGCATCGTGCTTTGGTCATTCGCAACCAGAACCCGCTGACGATCACCGGGGGGTGACCACGATGCGCGCCGGAGGAAGCGCTGGCGAGCTTCGTGGCCTCAGGTAACGTTTCGCGGCCCGGAAACGGGGCCAAGCGTTACAAGAGGCCACGAAGCGGGGTATGTATCCCCTGACGATCACCCGGGACCGACCAGACGGTGCCGATGATCACCGGTCTATGACAGGTTCACGGTGACGTCGGCGTTCTCGCGCAGATCACCGATGAGCGCCTGAACCACCTCGGACTCCTTGTCCGCCTTGGCCTGCTCTTCGAGCTGTGGCTTCACCTCGTCGAACGGCGGCAGCTCGGAACCTTCTTCGCCAAGCTCTTCCTGCTGAGCCTCGGCTTGGTCGTACAACTCCTGAAGTTCTTCTTCGGTGGGCTCGATGTCGCCGGCCTCTTCGGTGATCAGACTGTCGAGTCTCACCTGCGTCTCGAGCTGGGACATGATCTCTTCCTCTTCCATGCCCTGCTCATTCAGCGCAGCCATGAACTCGTCGGCGGAGCCGAGCCCGTTCTCGGTGGCAAGCTCCTCCAGAGTTTCGTCGAGATCAGACTCGGAGACCTCGACCCCCCGGTTCTCCGCCTCCTGATTGAGCAGCTCAGAGTTGATCATGTTCTCCGCTGTCTGCTCTTTCAGTTGCTCTTCGTCGACCGGTTCACCGGACATCTGGGACTGCATGGCCATTTGCTCGAACTGCGCCTCGTAAGTGGTCACGAATTCTTCTTTGAGAATGTCTTGGCCGTTGACGGTGGCGACTATGTCCGGAATACCTTCGATGTCTGGTTGTGGTATATCTTCTTGCCCGGGAACTTCTTCGTCAGCGACAGCTTCGCCCGTCTCGCCATTGCCAGCGTCGTCGGAGTCTCCGCAGGCAGCGGCGCCGAACAGGGCGACAGCTAGGCCAATTCCAAGTAATACTTTCCTGTTCACCATTTCTCCTTCCAGTATCCTGCAGCCGCCCACCGTACCACACAGACTTGAATCAAATTTCTTATTGTTTTCTTATTCTGGAATAAGCAATTCTTAATGATTGCCAGTGCGCTTCGCCGCCATTCGGAGGCGATCCGGTTTAATGCGGCTCATCCGAATCCAGGGTGTGATCGGGGTCTGAACCCGGCGGTCTCCAAGGGGGATCTGGCGATGTAGTGCGTCAGGTTTCGGAAAGCCGAGGGCCGAGCAGCGTAGGTGCTCGAGCCGATGACCGCGGCCATGAGTTCGGCCCCCTCGTCCCGGTTGGCGTGCCGGTAGGCGGTGATCATGCGCTGGTAGATGCCCTAGGTCGCCTCGACCTCGACGTGCTCCTCGGCAGCGAACAATTTCTCCCGGCGACGTCAGACCTTCTCGACGCTGACCTTGCGTCCGGAGACTGTTCCGGGAGCGTCGATAATCGCGCGGGCTTCACTGGCTGCGATGGTGCTGTAGTCGGACTCGAAGCCCGCGTCGCGCCCGATGCGCTTGCGGCGACGAACCATCGTGGAGGAGATGAGCCCCGTGCTGACTACGAGGATAACGATCATCGGCACCGAGACGATCAGGAGTGTCGCTGACACTCCCGGGGCGGCGATCGGCCAGAACGCCAAGATGAGCCCTGCCACCAACGCAACTGCAACGAGACCGCTCACGAGAAGCATTGCTCTGGAAAGCCAAAGGAAGGACACATCGTGGCGGCGAAGACGCTCGTCCAACGCGTACAGATCCGAGAGCTCCAACCGCCGGTTCACGTCATAGCGCCCATACAGTTGCTCGTGCGCCTCTTCGCCCTTCGACCGCTGCTTGATGACGGTCCCATCCGCACCGATGTGCCATTGAACCTGCCAAGGCTGCTTCACTTCTGTGCTCCCCGCTATCGAACGGATCGTTTCCTCGCCGGGGCGAGTGATCTGGTGACAAGATACAGGTACCTCAGCGCGGAATGCTCCGTCCGGAAAATGCGGCTCATGGGACATCCGGTAGGGGTGTGATGTCGAGACCTCCGGTGACGAGGGGCAGGCGTAGGCGGTAGTTACTGCGGTTGCGGTAGCCGCGGGCGAGGTGCGCTCGTTGTTCGTCGATGAGGTTCTCCGCGCCGGCGCGCAGGAATGCGGAATATTCCAGTTCATAGCCGCAGGAACTCAGATCAGGGAGTCCACCTGGGCAGGTGAGAGCGCGTGGTCGATCACCATGACCGCCGCGCCGATGATGCCGGCCCGGTCGCCGGTGTGCGATTGGACGATCCGCAGGTGCTGCGTGGCCAGCGGGAGTGAGCGCAGGTAGACGACCTCGCGGACCCCGGCGATGAGATGCTCGCCGGCTCGCGAAAGGGAGCCGCCGACGACGATCACCGACGGGTTGAACAGGCTGACGGCGGCGGCGAGTACATCCCCGATGTCGCGGCCGGCCTGACGCAGAAGCTGGAGAGCGTCGACGGATCCGGCCCGGGCGTGGGTGACGACGTCGCGGCTCGAGGTGGCGTCGATGCCGCGCGCGGAGAGTTGCGCCGCGATGGCAGCGCCGCTGGCCACGGCCTCGAGGCAGCCTTCGTTGCCGCACCGGCAGGGCACTTTGGCGCCGCGGGGTACCTGGACGTGGCCCATGTCGCCGGCGGCGCCCTGTGCGCCGCGGTGCAGCCGGCCGTCGCTGATCAGGCCGCTGCCGATGCCTGTGGCGACCTTGACGAACATCATGTGCGGCGCGCTGCTCCACTGCGTGAAGTGTTCTCCCAGCGCCATGATGTTCACGTCGTTGTCCACCAGCGCGACGACGCCGAACCGGTCGCGCAGGTGCCCTTGGACGTCGTAGCCGTCCCATCCGGGCATGATCGGCGGGTTGACCGGACGCCCGGTGGAGTGCTCAACCGGGCCGGGCAGGCCGATGCCTACGCCGAGCAGCTGGGGAAGGTGGCCGGATTCCTCCAGCAGTTGCTGCCCGGTGGTGGCGACCCAGTCGAGCACCTTCTCCGGGCCGCTGGCCACCTCCAACGCTCCGCGAGCTTCGGCCAGCATGGCCCCGGCGAGGTCGGTGACGGCGAGCCTGGCATGTGTCGCGCCGATGTCGGCCGCGAGAACGACCCTGGCTCCCGGGTTGAAAGCGAACCGGGCGGGCGGCCTTCCCCCGGTAGACGCTGCCTTATCGGCTGGGCCGATGAGGTTGCTGCCCAACAGGGCGTCCACCCGCTGGGTGATCGTGGAGCGGGCGAGGCCGGTCTCGGTCGCCAGCTGGGCGCGCGTGCGGGGTAGACCGTCGCGGAGCAGTTGGAACAGGACGCCGGCGCCTGGGGTGGTGCCGTTCTCCAGGACTGTCGCCAGCGACCGTGATGCTGTTTCGTCGGCGCTTTCGAGCATGGGACTAGTGAAACACACGGTTCCTTGACGCGTGATCTGTTCATGAATCAGTAACAAGTAGGCAACTTTTGCTTGACGGATGAACAAAAGTCGCTCTACCGTCCTCTCATGAGTATGGCGCCGATCACACATCAAGACGTTGACCGTCTGAACCCGAACCGGAGCACCGCCTACCGAGCCGCAATCGTCGGCACCGGCTTCATGGGCCGGGTGCACTCCCGAGCCGTTCACGTCGCGGGTGGCCGGGTGGTCGGGATCGTGGGATCGAGCGTCGAACGAGCTACGACGGCCTTGCCGGAGATGTACTCGGAACAGGTGTTCCGCTCTCTCGACGAGGCGCTGGAGTCGCCCGACGTCGACGTGGTCCACGTGTGTACGCCCAACAACCTGCACGAATCGGCGGTGCTCGCGGCCATCGAGGCAGGCAAGCACGTGGTCTGCGAGAAGCCGCTGTCCGTGTCGGCGGAGTCGGCGGCCGTCATGACCGCCGCGGCCCGCAGGGCGGAGCGGGTGGCCACCGTCCCGTTCGTCTACCGCTTTCATCCGATGGTGCGTGAGGCGCGGGAGAAGGTGCGCCGGGGCGAGGTCGGCACCGTGTTCCTGGCGCACGGCGGATACCTGCAGGACTGGCTGCTGCGGCCCACCGACGACAACTGGCGGGTGGACCCGCACGTGGGCGGTCCCACTCGCGCCTTCGGTGACATCGGCTCCCACTGGTGCGACCTTCTCGAGTTCGTCACCGGAGATCGGATAGCCCGGGTCTCGGCCCAGGCTTCGACCGTCAACGAGCACCGCGGCGACGGCGATCCGCGCCAGGTGGCCACCGAGGACATCGTCGTCGTCCAGTTCGCCACCGTCGCCGGCGTCATCGGCTCGTTCGTGATCAGCCAGGTCTCGGCGGGCCGGAAGAACCGCCTCCTGCTCGAGATCTCCGGATCGAAGTCGTCGCTCGCCTTCGACCAGGAGAATTCCGAGTTCCTGTGGTGGGGCGGACGAGACCGCAGCAGCATCCTGGTCCGCGATCCGGAGACGTTGAGCCCGCCCGCGGCGTGCTACGCCCGGGTTCCGTCCGGTCATCCGCAGGGCTACCAGGACTGCTTCGACTCTTTTGTCGCCGACACGCGTTCCGCCGTGGGCGGGGGCTGGCCCGACGGGCTGCCGACCTTCGACGACGGGCTGCGGGCCGCGCGCGTTGCCGAGGCCGTGGTCGCTTCGGCGCGTCAGCACACATGGGTGGAGGTGGGCGGATGACCGCGATCCCGGTTGACGAAACCCGAGGTGGCGGCACCGCGACAGATGCGCCACTGGTTCGTGTGCGAGGCCTCGACAAGTCGTTCCTGGGCGTTCAGGTGCTCTTCGGGATCGATCTCGACGTGCGTGCCGGTGAGGTTCATGCGCTGGTCGGCGAGAACGGCGCTGGAAAGTCGACGCTGATGAAGATCCTCGCCGGGGTGTATCAGCCCGACGCCGGCAGCATCGAGCTGGACGGCGATGTCGTGACATTCGAGCATCCGCTGCAAGCTCAGCATGCCGGTGTCTCGACGGTGTTCCAGGAGTTCAATCTGCTGCCCGAGCGCACCGTGGCGGAGAACGTCTTCCTCGGTCGTGAGCCCCGGAATCGCGGGCTGGTCGACGCCGCCCAGATGAACGCCGACACCGCCGCCCTGCTCGCTGATCTCGGACTCAACTGGCTCACCCCGCAGACCCGGGTGCGCTCGCTGTCGGTAGCCGGGCAGCAGATCGTGGAGATCGTCAAAGCGCTCTCCTACGACGCCCGCATCATCTCCATGGACGAGCCGACCGCGGCGCTCGCCGACGAAGAGGTCGAGGTGCTGTACCGGCTGATCGGTACGATGCGCAAACGTGGCGTGGCTGTGCTCTATGTGTCGCACCGGCTCAAGGAGATCTTCGACCTGTCCGACCGGGTGACCATCCTGAAGGACGGCGTCCTGGTCGACACTGTCGACACCACGCGGATCAGCTCCGACGAGCTGGTGAGGCTGATGGTGGGACGGCCGATCTCCAGTTTCTTCCCGGACAAGATCGAAGGCACGGCCCCGGGTGACGTACGCCTGCAGGTCACTGGTGGCGGTAACACCCAGCTGGACGGCATCGACCTCGAGCTTCGGGCCGGCGAGATCACCGCGCTGGCCGGTCTACAGGGCAGCGGGCGGACTGAGATCGCGCAGGCGCTGTTCGGCATCGACCGCTTCACCCGCGGGCAGGTGTGGCTGGACGGGCGCCGGATACAGATCCGCTCGCCACGCCAAGCGGTTCGCGCCGGGCTGGCACTGGTGACGGAGGACCGCAAGGCCGAAGGGCTCGTGCTGAATCAGTCGGTGCTAGCCAACGCCCGCCTGGTGCTGGACGCCGTGACACCCCGGCAAGCCGCGCGACGTGCCCGGCGCATACCTGGCATCTTGTCGTCGCTCGAACTCGTCGCCCGCGGCAACGACCAGGAGGTCCGGTTCCTCTCCGGCGGAAACCAGCAGAAGGTGGTGCTGGCGAAATGGCTGGCCACCGAGCCGTCAGTGATCCTCCTCGACGAGCCGACCCGAGGAATCGACGTCGGAGCCAAACAACGCGTGTACACGCTCATGCGCGAGCTTGCGGCCAACGGCGTGGCGATCCTGATGATCTCATCCGAATTGCCCGAAGTGATTGGTATGGCCGACCGGATCGTGGTTCTCAAGGACGGCCGGATCGTAGGCGAGGTCCCCGCGGGCTCCGATGAGGAGACCGTGATGGGGCTGGCTACTGGTCACACCAAGAAGGCAGGGGAGCGATGACCCAGAGCGTCGACGTGTCGCAACGTCGGTCCACCCCCAAGAAGTGGAACCTGGGGCCGACCGAGCTGGTGTTCGTGGCGCTGTTCGCCATCGTGGCCGTCAGCGCGGTGCTGGTCGGTATGCGAGGCGCGAACCTGTTCAGCACCGGCAACCTCATCGACATGTTCACCCGGTCCAGCCTCTTGGGGTTCATCGCGATCGGCCAGACCTTCGCCATTCTGTGCCGCTCGCTCGACCTTTCGGTCGGCTACGTGGTCGCCCTGACCAGCCTGATCGCGGCGACGACGATGGCCGGGCAGGCCGACCGCATCCTGTTCGGCGTGGCTGCTGTTCTGGTGGTTTCCGGATTGATCGGGCTGGCGAACGGCCTGATCATCACCGTACTCAAGGTGAACCCGTTCATCACCACCCTGGGCATGGGGCTGATCATCAAGGGTTATCTCGACACTCAGTACCAAGGCCCGTCCGGCGACGTGCCCAGCGAGTTCCAGCAGTTCGGCTACACCCGCCTGGGCTTTCTGCCGCTGTCGACGGCGGTGATGCTCGTGATCGCCGTGGCGGGGATCATGTTCCTGCGCAAGAGTCGCACCGGCTACCACATGTTCGCCGTGGGCGGGAACGCCGAGGTCGCCCGGATGTCGGGCATCCGGACCGGACGGGTGATGATCACCGCTCACGTGTTGTGTTCGCTGTGCGCGGGGCTGGCCGGCTTGCTCATCGCCGCTCGATTCGGAACCGGAAGCTCGCTGGTCTACAACAACCTCTACGAACTCGACTCCATCGCGGCCGTGGTGCTCGGCGGGACGCTCCTGCTCGGCGGGCGGGGCGGTATCGCGGGCACCATCGGCGGGGTGCTGATCCTGGCGGTCCTCGACACCGTCTTCAACATCTTGCAGGTGGATCCCTTCTTCAAGGACGTCCTTCGTGGCGTGATCATCATCGCCGCGGTCGCCATCTACGCCCGCCGCCAGCTCGACCGCCAAGCCAGACGAGACCGGTTCAACGGCGGCGACGACGGCGGCGGAGCCGATCCACCGGAGCCGCCCACTCCAGTCCCTGCGGGATCAGGCGCGACGGAAACCGCGCAAGGGGGTGACACACGATGAACCCGAGCCTGACCCAGCGTGGCAACCAGGTCACGGCGGCGACCGGCCGGCTGTTCGGCGGTGGCAGCGGGACGGTGTTCGCGCTGCTCCTGGTGATCTGCGTGGTCATCGCCTTCGTCAATGTGAGCTTCTTCGAGCCGCCGTCGCTGATGGCGTTCATCAAGACTGCCGCGCCCCTCGTGTTGCTGGCGATCGGCCAGTATTTCGTCATCGTCTCCGGTGAGCTCGACCTTTCGGTTGGTTCGCTGGTGGGCGCCCAGGTGGTCATCGCGGCGCGGCTCATCGACGGGGAGGAAGGCCGGACCATCCCGGTCCTGCTCCTGATGCTGGCCTTCGGCGTGCTCGTGGGTCTGGTTAATGGCCTGATCACCACCGTGCTGAAGGTGCAGTCGCTGATCACGACGCTCGGGATGATGCTGGTGCTGTTCGGGGCGGTCCGGCTCTGGACCGGCGGCGCACCGACCGGTGCGTTGTCCGAGGCGTTCCGGCAGCCGGGCAGGGGCGGACTCGACATGCCGGTGGTGCGCCAGCTGCCGTGGGCGCTGGTCATCCTCGTCGTGTTCGTCGTCGCCGCGATCGTGCTGATGCGCAGCTCCTACGGCAAGGTGCTGGTCGCCACCGGGGACAACGAGCGCTCGGCAGCCTTCTCCGGTGCCCGGGTATGGAAGGTCCGTACCGCTGCCTTCGTGCTGTCCAGCGTCATGGCGACCTTCGCGGCGGTCCTCATCGGCGGCTTCGCCGGTGTGACTGCACAGGTCGGCCAGGGGCTCGAGTTCTCGGCGATCACCGCGGTGGTCCTGGGCGGGGTGGTGCTCGGCGGCGGCCGCGGCACCGTCATCGGCGCGATGGGCGGGGCACTGACGCTGCAGGCGTTGTTCACCCTGTTCAACCAGCTGGCCCTGCCGTCCACCATCCGACCGGCCGCTCAAGGCGTGATCATCATCGCCGCGGTCGCCTACGCCGCACGGGAGCGGTCTCGCCCCGTCGCGCCTTCCGAACCACTCCATTCTCCCGAACCGGATCCCCCCGAGCCGGATTTCCCTGAACCAGCCCATTCCCGAGATGGCGAGAGTCGTTCCACAACCTAGAGGGAGGCACCAAATGCGCAAGTCCCGCATTTTCCTAGCCAGCGCTGCCGCGGTAGCCCTGGCATTGTCAGCCTGTACCACGGATGATCCGGACGACGCGGCCGATCCGATCGACGACGTCGCTGTTGAAGCCGACGCCGATGCCGACGACGATGAGCCCGACGACGGTGACGATGACGACGCCAGTGACGATGACGCCAGCGACGACGATGAGCGTGCGGACGACGACTGGTTCGTTCGGGCCGATTACGAGCGGCAGCTCGCTCAGCGTGACATCGAGCCGGAAGGTCCGGCAGATCAGCCGTGGCTGCAGGCGATCGACCCGGATTGGACCGACACGTCGGAGTATGCGAACGGCGGCGATAACACGCTGTGCTTCTCCAATGCCTCGGTGAGCAACCCGTGGCGGGTGACGGGCTGGATCACGATGCAGCAGCAGGTCGAGGTCTACCAGGACAGCGGCGACATCGGCGAGTTCCGCGTCTCCGACGCTGCGGACGATGACAACCAGCAGATCTCGGACATCCAGACGTTCATCGACGCTGGTGACTGCGATGCGCTGATCGTCTCGCCGTCGACCACGGCCACCCTGACGCCGGCGGTTCAGGCGGCCTGCGACAGCGACGTCCCGGTGATCGTCTTCGACCGTGGTGTCAACACCGACTGCATGGTGACCTTCATCCACCCGATCGGCGGCTACGCCTACGGTGCCGACGCCGCGGAGTTCCTGGTCGACAGCCTGGAGCCGGGCTCGACGGTGCTGGCGCTGCGCATCCTCGCTGGCGTGGACGTGCTGGAGCACCGCTGGGCGGCCGCTCAGGAGATCTTCGGCGCCAGTGAACTGGACGTGCTGGGATACGAGTTCACCGGTGGTGACGGCGCGCAGATCAAGGACACTGTGACGCAGTACCTGCAGCGGGGCGACGTGGACGGCATCTGGATGGACGCCGGTGACGGCGCGGTGGCCGCCATCGAGGCGTTCGAGGACACCGGGAACGACTACCCGGTGATCGCGGGCGAGGACGAACTGAGCTTCATGCGTAAGTGGCAGGAGACCGGGCTGACCGGGATCGCGCCGGTGTACTCGAACTTCCAGTGGCGTACGCCGATCGAGGCGGCCGTCATGATCTGGAACGGCGAGGAGGTGCCCAGCGAGTGGGTGCTTCCGCAGGAGCCGATCACCGAGGCCGACCGCGACGAGTTCCTCGACCGCAACGCCGAGATGCCGAGCCTGCACTACGCCAAGTTCGGTGGCGAGGACCTGCCTGGCTTCCCGGACGTGTGGCAGGACCGCTAGTCCGACCAACGAGTGCGGCACGAGAGGTCGCGCGCCGTGTGAGTGGCCCCGGCAAGCGGGGTCTCTCCCCGCCCAGCAGACTCGGTCGGAGAGAGGCTTCGCCATCGACCTTCCTCGCTGATGCCCGCCACACCATGGAGAGACTCCGTTTGCCGGGGCCTCCAAGACCAAGAAATCGCGTGACCTCTCAGCCCGGAAAGGACCGAAGTGACCAGGAAGCTTGGTGTCAATACATGGGTGTGGACATCGCCGCTCACCGATCAGGGGCTGGCCGAGCTGGCCCCCCGGATCGCCGGGTGGGGGTTCGACGTCATCGAGTTGCCGGTGGAGAACCCCGGCGACTGGGACCCGCAGCGCGCCACCAAGCTCCTGGACGCGCTGGGCTTGTCCGCCAGCGTCGTCCTGGTGATGGGAGAGGGCCGCGAGCTGGTGGCGACCGACCGGGGAACGGTCGCCGCCACTCGCGACTACCTTCGACACGTCGTTGACGTCGCTGCCGTGGTCGGATCACCGGTGATCGCCGGCCCGGCGTATGCCTCGGTGGGCCGGACCTGGCGAATGGACGCTGCCGAGCGCCGCGACCGTTACGCGGAGCTCCGTGACGGCCTGGCGCCGGTGGTCGAGCATGCCATGGCGGCGGATGTGAGCGTTGCCATCGAACCCCTCAACCGGTATGAGACCAGTCTGATCAACACGGTGGAGCAGGCACTCGAAGCGATCGAGGGCCTACCGCCAGCCGGATGTGGACTGGCGCTCGACGTTTACCACATGAACATCGAAGAACGTGATGTTCCGGCCGCGATCCGGCGCGCGTCCGGTCGAATCGCCCACGTACAGGTGTGCGCCAACGACCGGGGAGCGCCTGGGGCGGATCATCTGGACTGGCCGGGCATCGTGGCCGCGATCGACGCCGCGGAGTACAAGGGGCCGTTGGTCATCGAGTCGTTCACCGCGGAGAACGAGACCATCGCGACCGCGGCGTCGATCTGGCGGCCCCTGGCCTCGAGCCAGGATGCGATCGCTACCGAAGGCGTGGCTTTTCTGAAGGGAGTGGTGCGCTAGCCACGATCGGACCGGACCGCCGGCGCCGGCACGCCGTGCGGGCTTCGAATACATCAGAAGCTCTTGGAGGACCCGACTTCCGGCGACGCCGGTTTTGCGGGCCTCATCTTGGAGGGACTTGAATGAACGTGGCCCGACGACGATGGTGGAAGCGGCCGCTGGCCGGAACCATCACCGCAGCAATGGGGATCTCGTTGCTTGCTACCGTTCCTTCGGTGGCGCACGAACACCCGGACGACGAGCATGGCGACGCGCATGTGCTGATCTTCACGGCGACGGCAGCCGGCCCCTGGCACGACGCGGCGATCGAGTACGGCACCCCGGTTCTGCAGGACGCGCTGGAGGACGTGGGCATCACCTCGGTGGCGACCGACGACCCCGCTATTTTCACCGATGAGGACCTGGCTCAGTTCGACGGCCTGGTGATGTTCCACACCAACGGCGATCCCTGGAACGCCGAGCAGAAGGCCGCCATGGAGCGGTACCAGCAGGCCGGCAACGGCATCGCCGCGATCCACAACGCCACTGACATGCGCGGCAACTACCAGTGGTGGGACGATCTCGTCGGCACGCTGATGCCCGGGCATGCCGACAACAACCCGGCGGAAAACGGTCTCCAAGCAACCGTGCAGGTGGAGGACAGCACCCACCCGTCGACGGCGCACCTCGAGGGTTTCGAGTGGGTCCGCAATGACGAGTGGTACAACTTCTCCACCAACGTCCGCGGCGACGCCCACGTGCTGCTGTCCATCGACGAGACCACGTACAACCCCGGGCAGCACGCCATGGGCTACGACCACCCGCTCGCGTGGTGCAAGATGTACGACGGCGGCCGGGCCTGGGCCACGGCGCTCGGCCACTTCCCGGCGCACTACGACGAGCCGGAAGTGATCCAGCACATGGTCGGCGGCATCCAGTGGATCGCCGGTGCGGCCGAGGGTGACTGCGGCGGGACCGTGTGGGACTCGTTCGACAAGGTGTCGCTCGACACCGACACCAGCGCGCCGTTCGGCATGGACATCGCGCCGGACGGGCGGGTGTTCTTCACCGAGCTGGTCCGTGGCCAGATCCGGGTGTTCAACCCGGAGACGCACACAACCACCACCGCGCTCACCATTCCGGTCTACTCCGGCGGTGAGGACGGGATGAAGTCGATCGTGCTCGATCCGGACTTCGAGGAGAACGGCTGGCTGTACGTCTACTACGCACCGGTGAGCAACGAGCCGGTCTACGTCAACCGGCTCTCCCGGTTCACGGTCGGGGAAGGTAACGTCATCGACCCCGACTCCGAATCGGTGGTCATCGAGATCCCGAAACAACGGTTCGACCAGCCGGGTCACACCGGCGGTGGGCTGGGTTTCGACCCTGACGGCAACCTCTTGTTGTCGATTGGTGACGACATCAACCCGCATTCCGAGCCGTCGCCGTCGTCGGCGCCGCTCTCGACGATCGAGGGCACCTTCCACGACGCGCGCGAAACCTCGGCGAACACCGCTGACCTGCGCGGAAAGCTGCTGCGGATCACACCTCAAGCGGACGGCGGGTACACCGTGCCCGACGGCAACATGTTCAACAGCGGCCGGTTCGACCACCTGTTCCCGGACGGCACGTATGACCCTGAGCTGGCGCTGCCCGAGATCTACGCCATGGGTTTCCGCAACCCGTTCAGGTTCGCGGTGGATCCGGTGACCGGACATATCGGAATGGCTGACTACGGCCCGGACTGCAACAATCCGAACAACTGTGGCAATTATGGCCCGACCGGTATGGTCTCGTGGACCCTGATCACCGAGCCGGGTAACTACGGCTGGCCGATGTGCCACGGCGACAAGCGGCCGTACCGCGACGTGGACTACACCACCACGCCGCGGACCTTCGGTGACTTGTTCGACTGCGACAACCCGATCAATGACTCACCGCGGAACACGGGTCTGCAGGAGCTTCCGCCGGTAGTGATGAACGACATGGTCTACGGCTACCAGATGTCCACCGTGCCGGAGATCATCCCGCAAGGCGGCGGGCTGGCTCCTATGGGCGGACCGTTCTACCAGTTCGACCCGGACAACCAGTCGGAGACCAAGTTCCCCGAGTACTACAGCGGCAAGCCGTTCTTCTATGAATGGTCGAAGAACCGCCTGTACTCGATGATCGTCGACCACGACGCCCCGGAGGGCGACCGGCTGCAGAAGATCAACCACTTCCTGCCGCCGCCGGAACAGCAGTGGTTGGCGCCGATCGAGATGAAGTTCGGTGCCGATGGCTCGCTGTACGTCCTCGAGTGGGGCGGTGGTTTCGGCCGGCACAACCCGGACTCGGGTCTGTACCGGATCGACTACGTGCCGGACGGCAGGTCGCCGATCGCGGTCGCCGAGGCGACACCGGACTCCGGACACAGCCCGCTGGAAGTGGAGTTCTCCAGCGAGAAGAGCCACGACCCCGAGGGCGGTTCGCTGACCTACGAGTGGGACTTCGAGAACGACGGTGAGACCGATACCACCGAGGCGAACCCCACGCACACCTATACCGACGACGGCGTGTACAGCGCCAGGCTGACGGTGACCAACGAGAACGGCATGACCGGTGTCGCGGTGGCCACCATCACCGTCGGCAATACGCGGCCGGATGTCGAGTTCAACTGGCCGCCGGACGGCGGGTTCTTCGAGTGGGGCGACGAGATCAGCTGGGATCTCAACATCAGTGACCCGGAGGACGAGGAGATCGTCGAAGAGAACGCGGTTGTCCAGCCGGCTATCGGCCATGACGACCACGCTCACTCGTTCGATCCGATCCAAGGGTTGACCGGTTCGATCACGGCCGGCCTGAGTGGGCACTCGAGGACGGACAACGCGTTCTATGTCCTCGATGGCCGCTACACCGACGAGGGTACTGACACCGCGCCGCCACTCGTGGGGTCGCAGACGGTGGTGCTGCAGCCGAAGTTCAAGCAGGCTGAGCACTACACGTCATCCGACGGCATCACCACGGCGAGCAACAACGACGTCGAGGCAGGTAACGAGGTCATCTCCGGGAGTGGCGGCGCCTGGGCGGCGTACGATCCGGTGAACCTCACCAACATCGACTCGATCGCGTTGCGGGTGGCCTCTGCCGCGGGCGGCACTATCGAGTTGCGCCGGGACGCGCCGGACGGCGACCTACTTGGTACGGCCGACGTTCCCGCAACCGGCGGGCTGTCCCGGTTTGTCGACGTCACCGTCGAACCCGATGATCCGGGGGAGACCTTTGCGCTGTACCTCGTCTTCCCGGACACGTCGGACGTGCGGGTGAACTTCTTCGAGGCCGAGGGCAAGGGCATCTCGCCGGAGACCCGGCCGGACGTGCGCATCACGTCGCCGGACGGGAGCGAACAACTCGAGACCGGTGAGATCGAGATCACCGCCGAAGCCGCGGATGCGGAGAACGAGATCACCCAGGTCGAGTTCTTCGTGGACGGCGACTCCATCGGCGTCGACGATTCCGCGCCGTACACCGTGACGTGGGACGTCGACGAGGAGAAGGTGTACCAGCTGACGGCGGTGGCCACAAACGACCTGGGTCTGACCACGACGTCGAGGATCGTGCGTGTTCAGGTCGGTGAACTGTTCGGCGACTTCGAGACCTTCGCCAATACAACGGCGGAGTTCGAGCGCCTGGGCGGCAACGAGTGGGCCATCACCGCGAACGGCGGGAACATGTGGCAGGCAACCGACGAATACGGTTCCCTGTACCTGCCGTCGGCTGCCGGCGATCGCTGGGCCGCGACGGTCAAGATCGAAAGCCAGCAGAACACCAACAACTCGGCGAAAGCCGGTCTCATCGTCCGCAACGACGTCACCTCGCCCGGCACGTCTCCGGGATACGCGGCGATGACGATGCGGGCCGGAAACGCCTACGAGTGGCTGCGGGATACGACCGGCAACGGCCAGCTCAATGCCAGTGACGGCGGTGGGCAGCACGAGTATCCGGCGTGGGTGCGCATTGTCCGCGACGGAGACACCTACACCGCATACCGGAGTTCCGACGGAGAGAACTTCATCCAGGTCGGACCGTCCGAGGTGCTCCCAGGTGCCGCCGACATCCAGGACATCGGCATGGTCGTCACGGCGCACAACGCCAACCAGACCAGCCGGGCGGTCTTCTCGGACTTCGAGCTCGACCTCGACCCGCAGGACCCGGATGATCCGGATGATCCGGAGCTGGAGTGCCCGGACGATGATCCTGATGGTGGCGTCCGGGAACCGTCGGACGAGTTCGACGGTGACGCGCTGGACGGCTGCCGCTGGAGCGTCTTGCGTACCGCCCCGGGCGCGGAGGTCACCCAGGTGGACGGTCAGCTCGTGCTGCCGGTCACCAACGGCGACATCAACGAGAGCGAGCCTGGCCCGATCAGCTACCTCGGCCAGCCGGCTCTCGAGGGCGAGTGGGAGATCGAGACCCGGCTCACGCTCGAGCACACTCGGGAATGGCAATATGGCGGCTTGATGCTGCACGCGGACGACGACAACTACGTCCGGGTGAGCTACACCGCCAGTTCGGCGACCAACCGGTTCCTCGAGTTCCAGTCCGAGACCAATGGTTCGCGGACGTGGCACGCCAACAACGTCGCGGTCCCCGGTGACCCCGACACGGTGCACCTGCGCCTGGCCAGCGACGGATCGGAACTCACAGCGGCCTACTCGGTCGATGGTGAGCAATGGACCGCCCTGGACGGCTCGGCTGAGCTGAAGCAGGACGCCACCGTAGGCCCGGTTGCGGCCGGTGACACCGGCGCGATCGAGGTCGACGCGTACGTCGACTACTTCCGCGTCATCGGTGCGGACGACGACACGACACCACCGGTGGTGGACGTCGTCGTGGATCCGGCCGATCCGGACGGCGACAACGGCTGGTACGTGAACACGGTGACGGTCACCGCCACGGCCACCGACGACACCGGCGGTGACGTGCACATCGAGGTGCGCACCGATGGCGGCGACTGGGCGGAGTACACCGAGGCGCTGGAGATCAGCGCGGACGGCGTACACGACCTCGAGTTCCGGGGAACCGACGAGGCCGGCAACGTCTCCGATCCGGAGGAAGTCACGATCCGACTGGACGCGACCGCGCCGGAGCTGAGTGTGGACGGCGTTGACGACGGCGCGGTCTACGACCTCGGCACCGAGCTCACGGTGAGTGCCGAAGCCGAGGACACGGTGTCCGGCGTGGCCTCGTTGGAGTTCGAACTCAACGGTGTGGCCGTCGACAACCCGTCGACGTTCATCCCTGAGGCGGGGCAGCACACGCTCACCGCCGTGGCCGTCGACGAAGCGGGCAACACCGCTGAGGCGACGGTGTCCTTCGAGGTCGAGGTGACCTATGCGGGAGCGCAGGCGTTGCTCGATGAGCTGCATCAAGACGGTCGGATCCAGCGGCGCGACTACAACCAGTTGCGCACGCAGCTGTCCATCGCCGAGCGCGCGGCCAACCGGGGCCAGACCGGCCAGGCCGAACAGGCCCTCGACCGGTTCATCTCCTTCGCCGAAGACGTCGACGACGAGGAGGTGACGGCACAGCTGGTCGACCTGGCTGAAGCGCTGCGATCGCAGCTCTGACGCCCGACAGCTGATCTGACACCACAGGGTGATCTAGGTTCGAGGGTTGATGTGACACCCGACAGCTGATCTGACACCCGACGAGCGACGCGACAGCGGGTTGGTGCCGCCATCTGTGCGGTGCCAGCCCGCTGTTGTCGTGTCCGCACCCGCCCTTATCGGTGATCGTGAGCGGATTTCAGCTGTTACCTTGCCCGGTTTGCGCCCTTTTGTGCTGCTGGGAACAGCTGAAATCCGCTCACGATCACCGATAAGGGCGGGCTTGATTAAGTGAAGACGTGAGAATGTCAGGACAAACCCTTTACAGACATTCGCCCACCGTGGCAGCATCTCTATCGAGAAAGCGCTTACCAACAGTCCAGTGATCACCGAATTTGGTCCCACCGCGGCATGCGCGGTCGTCAATGGCCATGGGTAGCCCGGTCGTGCGGCCTGAGAGGAAGAACATGACGGACGAGCAGAAGAGCATTGACAGGCGTAGTTTCCTCCGGCGTTCCGCAGGTGTCTCGGCAGCGCTGGTCGTGGGATCGTCGGCCGGCACGCTGGTCGCCGGCTCGCAGGCCGCCGCCGCTGCATCGGCGCGGACGGCCAAAGGGGCGTTCGGCCAGCCGGTGTCCACCGGCGACGTGCCGCTGACCGCACAGGCTGCACAGCGAGGCCCAGTGGCAGCAGGGCGCAGCGCCGCCGTGCAGGCATTCGTCGACGACTACCTGACCAACGCCGCGGACAACCTCAGCAAGGAGACGAACGCGGCCGTGCGCATCCTCTCGGGGATGGACGAGCACTGGAAGACCGGCGCCTCCTGGGACGACGGCGTCGTGCTGAACCGGGCTCTTCTCCGCGACAACATGCGCTACGTCGCGGAGATCACCACTGAGCGCACGGAGGCCGAAGCCAAGCAGTCCTTCGTCGATGACCGCCAGCACCAGAGCTACAGCGCCACCGGGGGGCTGGGGCCGTTGACCGAGCTGTACCGAGCCGGTGCCAAGGCGGTCACCAGTATCACTGGGGCGCCGGACGGCATCCCGCCGGGCCGGATCAGTGACTCGATCCCCGACGACGCGCCTGACGGCTCGGACCTTGGCGCGGGCTCGGTCAACTCGGAGCTGGGCAAGGTGGTCGAACTCGTCAACACCATCCGTGGGCCGCACGCGTCGAGCAATCCGAGCAAGTTCACGTTCCAGTATCCGCGACCGTGGCGGCTGACCGAGGACAGCGAGGTGGTGGAGACCGGCGGCATTCCCGTCTTCGGCGTCCCGATCTACGCCTCCGACGCTGTCGTCGCGCCGCAGCTTCTGCGCCAGCGCAGCGACAATCCGGACGAAGACGGTGGTTACCCCAGCGGGCACACCAATGCCGCGTACCTGGCCGCGCTGGCCTTGGGATATGCCATCCCCGAGCGTTTCCAGGAGTTGCTGGCGCGCGCCTGCGACACCAGCCACAGCCGGATCGAGTCAGGTATGCACTCGCCGGTGGACGTCGTCGGCGGGCGCATCCTGGCCACCGCGCTGGCCGCCGCCGTTCTGCACGATCCCGAGTACGCCGAGCTCAAGGCCGCGGCCCGCCAGCAAGCTCTCGAGTACTTCGAGGCCAAGACGGATGCCACACCCGACACGCTGTACGCGTACGCACACTCCGCCGGCCCGAACACCGACCGGTATGCCGACCACGAGTCCAATCGGGAGTTGTTCACGCCCCGGCTGACGTACACCATGCCCCGGCGTGGTGGCGACGCGGAGCTGACGGTTCCCAAGGGTGCGGAAACGCTGCTGGAGACCCGTCTGCCTTACCTGGACGCTGACCAGCGCCGCGCCGTATTGCAGACGACGGCGCTGCCGGCGGGTTACGCCCTCCTTGATGGCCCGGAGGAGTGGGGCCGGCTGAACCTCTTCGCCGCCGCGGACGGCTACGGCGCGTTCCGAGGCGACGTCACAGTCGTCATGAATTCCGCCGACGGCGGCTTCAATACCTCCGATGCCTGGCGCAATGACATCGGCGGCGCCGGCAAACTCACCAAGCAGGGGACGGGGACCTTGGCCTTGACCGGCGCCAACAGCTACACGGGCGGCACCCGGATCGACGACGGAACGCTGGTTGCGGCCTCGCCAACCGCCCTCGGCAAGGGTGACGTGCACGTGGCCGGCGGTACCTTGCGCCTGGACGCGGACGCGGGCCAGGTGGCGGTGCGCGGCGCTTACACGCAGTCGCCGGGCAGTGCGCTGGAGGTGACGCTGAGCGACGACGGGGCGCCGGTGCTGGACGTGTTGCGGACAGTCACTATCGACGAGGCCAGTACCCTCGAGATACAGCTCCACGTCGAGCGTGCCCCCGCCGCGGGCGATACCCTCCCGGTGATCCGTGGCCGCAGGCTGCAGGGCGAATTCGGCACCATCAAGGTGGACGTGGACGGCTACCGGGCTGTGCCGGAATACTCGGCGGGTGGCATGTCCGTGCGTCTCGAGCCGGACTCGGATGCCTGACCCGGTGCAGCGGTCCAGCGTGATCGCGAGGCATCGCGACGGGATCAGGTAAGCGCTTGCCCGACTTGCGGATGCGGGCTAACCTGAGCGCACAAAAATATGTCAAGACATAAGATCAAATTCCTTTAAAGGTCCGATCTATTCTACACTGCAAGACGCTCATGACTGAGCGTCGGCGAGGAGACCCAGTGAAGCGTCATCACCTGATCCGCTCGCTTGCGACGGCGGCGGTCGGCGCGCTCGTGCTCGCGTCATGTTCCGGCGACGGCGGAGGCTCGGACGGCGGCGGGGGTTCGGACGGCGGCGACGTCGTGCTCGAACTCGTGCAGTCGGGCGATGTGAACCAGGGTGGCGGCTACGCCACCCTCACAGAGAGATACTTCGAAGAGACGGGCGTGCGTGTCGACGTCATCGAGGTGCCCAACGACGATCTGCGCACACGTCTGCGCACGGCGTCGCAGGCGAATGATCCGCCCTCGCTGGCGGCGTCGCCGTCGACCGACCCAGCGTGGACCGACCGTCTGCTCGACCTGACCGACATTTTCAACGAGGTCGGCATCATCGACACCCTTTCGGTGGCCGACCCCGCCGACGGCTTGGTCAAGGCGCTGCCGACCACGCTCACGGCCGTGGGCATGTTCCTCAACAAGTCGCTGTGGGACGAAGCCGGTGTGGACTATCCCACGACGCTCGACGAGGCGTGGACCTGGGACGAATACGTCGAGTTGTCCGATGAGGTCGTCGAGGCCACCGACGCTGAGTACGGCGCTGTGATGGACGGCTCGGCACACCGCCTGCGCGCCTTCCTTTACGAGTTCGGCAGCGAGGGCGTCACCGAGCAACCCGATGGCAGCTGGGCGCTCGACGAGGCCGGTGCCGAGGCGCTGGAATACTTCAAGCAACTGCACCAGGACGGTGTCATGCCCCAGTCCGTGTGGGGTGCGGCGGACGACCCGAGTGCGACGTTCAAGTCCGGACGCGTCGCCGGCTACATGTCGGGCGTGTGGCAGATCGCCGACTTCCAGGAGACCATCACCGACTTCGAGTGGGTCTCCGTGCCGTTGCCGCAGCAGCCGGTGCGCGCGACCAACTACGGTGCCGCATCGTGGATCGTCGCCTTCGACGGCACCGGTGTCGAGGAGGAGACTCTCGACTTCATCCGGTGGCTGTACTCGGAAGAGAACTACCGCGAATACTGCGAGATCTCCGGGTGCCTGCCTGTACTCGACGGTCTCGAGGTCAGCTACGAGGAGGACGAGTACGCCTTCCAGCTGTACAACGCCGAGATCCTCGAGTCTCCGCCGATCTCCGCGGTGCAGACCACGGACGGCGTGTTGCACGGCTATCAGGGCAAGTCCGTAGACTCCGAGCCGCTCCAGGACGAGACCGTCAAGTTCCTCAACAACGAGCAGTCGCTTGAGGACACGGTGGAGAACATCGGCAGGATCACCACCGATCAATTGGCCGACTGAGCGCGGCGCACGAAGGAAGCTCGTGGTTCTATGACTCTCCGCACCTCGAGTCCGGCCTCCTCCGCCCAGCGGGTGAAGGGGGCCGGGCGCCGTGTTCGGCGCGGCCGACGTAGCCGCTACCGCCTGGCGCCGTTCATCTTCACGGTCGCCACCGCGGTGTTGTTCGGCTTGTTCTTCCTGTGGCCCGGTGTCCTCGGCCTGTCTTACTCGCTCACGGACTTCCGTGGCTGGGGAGACTCCGAGTTCGTCGGGTTGTCCAACTACGGCGACCTGTTCGGGGACTCCGAGTTCTACCAGTCGCTGGGGCGCACGCTGCTGTATGCCCTGTTCGCGGTGCCTGTTGGCTACTGTCTGGCGCTCGCGATGGCGGTGGCCCTCACCGCGCAGCGCGCGCGGGGAAAGACGGCGGCGCGCATCATCTTCTTCGTGCCGTGGCTCGTTTCGCCCATCGTCGCCGGTGTCATCTGGCGCTGGATGTTCGGCGAGAGCTTCGGGTTCGTCAACTACATCATTCGCCTGCTGGGCGGCGACGCGGTGCCGTGGGCGACCAACGCCGACCTGTCGTTGTTCGTCGCCGTTCTCGCATCCGCGTGGGGCGGCGCGGCCTTCAACATGTTGCTGTTCATCGCGGCCATCAGCAACGTGCCGAAATCGTACTACGAGGCCGCGGAGCTCGACGGAGCGAACGGCTGGCAGCGCTTCTGGTACATCACCTTGCCAGGCATCGCCCCGACCTCCGTTCTTGTCATCCTGCTCTCATCGCTGACCGCCATGAAAGAGTTCGCGATGATCCAGGCGCTCAACGGTGGTGGTCCTGGCACCCAGAACCGGCTGATCGTGCAGTACATCTACGAGACCGGGTTCGAGCGCTCGCTCATCGGATATGCGAGTGCGGCATCGATGATCCTGCTGGTGATCCTCATGATCATCGCGATCATCCAGCTCCGTATCAGCAAGAGGAAGAACGCATGGTGACCACGCACGCGCCCACGGCGCCCCGGAAGAAACGCCCGATGCGGGACCTGCGACGCCGGCGCGGTGAAATCCGCCGCAGTATCGTCCCGACCACCATGCTGTGGGTCATCGCCGTGCTCATGGCGTTCCCGCTGCTGTGGTTCCTGTTGTCGTCGTTCAAGCCGGGCGGCGAGCTGTTCAGCTACCCGTTGTCGTTCATCCCTCGCGAGTGGACACTCGGCGGCTACGAGGCCGCGTTCGAACGCGTCGACTTCATGCGTTACCTCGGCAACACGTTCATCGTCGCGTCGGTGTCGACGATCATCACCGTGGTCCTGTGTGCGTCGACAGGGTATGCGCTGGCGAAGTACAAGAACCCGTGGCTCAGTGTGCTCGGTCTGTGTGTCCTGTCGATGACGATGCTGCCGGGCGAGGTCATCCTGAACCCGATGTTCATGGTGGTCCGCGACCTCGGCATGTACAACTCACTACTGGGCGTCATCATGCCGTCGATCCTCACCCCGACGGGTGTGTTCATGTTCCGGCAGTTCTACCTGACGGTTCCCGACGAGCTCATCGATGCCGCGCGGATCGACGGTGCCAGCGAGTACGGCATCTTCCTGCGCATCATGGTGCCGCTCGCACGACCCATCATGCTCACACTTGCCATCGTCTCGTTCCAATGGCGCTGGAACGACTACATCCTCCCGCTGATCATCCTGGGTGACCCTGACAAGTTCACCCTGCAGATCGCCTTGCGGTCGCTCGTCGGCGCCGAGAACATCAACTGGAGTGTGCTGCTGTCGGCGTCCGTGCTGTCGATGATCCCGCTGGTCGCGCTCTATCTCGTGTTCCAGAGATACGTCACCTCGTCGAACATCAACGCGGGGCTCAAGGACTAGAGCCGTGTATATGCAGGTGTCGTCGGTCCTGGCCAGGGTCGATCGCTGGCTCGGGGAGTATCTGACCGACGCGGTCGTCGTCGAGACCGCGCCGCTCGTTGTTGCGGCGTGGACTGTACCGGGCGTGGTCGGTGCTGCGGGTGAACCGATCCCGTTCGGCGATGTGCCTGACCCCACGGCGTTCATGCCAGTGGATCCCGGGTCGGAGTGGGGCCGTGCCTGGGGCACCACCTGGTTCCATGTGAACGGCCAGGTACCGGCGGGCTGGGCCGCTGACGATCGGCATCGCGTGGAGTTGTCGCTCGACCTCGGATTCAACAGCGCCAAGCCAGGCTTCCAGTGCGAAGGGCTGGTGCGTACCCCGTCAGGGCAGGCGGTGAAAGGCCTCGAGCCCCGCAACCATCATGTGCCGATCGAGGCCGCGCCCGGCGACGCGTTCACGTTCCTTGTCGAGGGCGCTTCCAATCCCGACCTGTCGGGCGGCAACGACTTCAAAGGGGCACACGCCTATGCGCCGACCTCACTCGGCGATCCGAAGAGCGCACCTGACACGCCGTTGTACCGGCTGGGACGCTTCGAGATCCGGCTGATCGATTCCGTCGTGGAGCGTCTGCTCCGCGAGATGACCGTGTTGCACGGGCTCGCGCTCGAACTCGGGGAGAACGAGCCGCGCCGGGCGGCGCTTCTGGCCGGCCTCGACGGTGCGCTCGATGAGCTCGACCCCGGCGATCCCGCGGCGTCGGCGCCCGCCGCACGCGCGGTGCTCGCGCCCCTGCTTGCTTCCCCAGCGGCCGCGTCGGCGCATCGCATCGTCGCGACCGGCCACGCGCACATCGACTCGGCGTGGCTGTGGCCTGCCCGGGAAACCGTGCGCAAAGTGACCCGTACCTTCGCGAACGTCGTCGATCTCATGGACCGGGATCCCGATGCGGTGTTCACCAGCTCGTCGGCGCAGCATTTCGCCTGGCTCAAACGCCAGGACCCGGAGCTGTACGCGCGGGTGAGGCGGCGCGTCGCCGAGCGGCGCATCGTCCCGGTCGGCAACATGTGGGTCGAGTCCGACGTGAACATGCCGTCGGGGGAGTCGCTGGCCCGCCAGCTGTCGCAGGGAACGCGTTTCTTCGAGCGCGAGTTCGGAGCACGCAGCGACATCGGATGGTTGCCGGACTCCTTCGGATACCCTGGCGCGCTGCCTCAACTGCTGCGCAAGGCCGGGCTGCGCTGGTTCTTCACGCAGAAGATGTGCTGGAACGATGCCAACGCGATGCCACACCACACATTCCTTTGGGAGGGCATCGACGGCACCCGTATCCTCACGCATTTTCCGCCGAACAACACCTACAGCGGCGACATGCGGCCCACCGAGTTCGCCCGCAGCGTGCGCAACTTCAAAGACCACGCTGGTGCCTCGCTGTCACTCATGCCGTTCGGATACGGCGACGGCGGCGGGGGCCCGACCCGCGAGATGATGTGCGACGCGCGCCTGCAGGCCGATCTCGAAGGGTCGCCGCGGGTGCGGTTCGGCACGGCCCGCGACTTCTTCGGCACGGTCGAGCGTGAGTACGTGAACCCGCCGGTGTGGTCCGGCGAGATGTACCTCGAGTTCCACCGCGGCATCTACACCTCACAGGCGCGCACGAAGCGGGGTAACCGACGCAACGAGCAGCTGCTCTTCGAGGCCGAACTCTGGTTGACGAGCGCGGCGGTGCGTGTGGGTATGCAGTATCCGTATGACGAGCTCGACGAGCTGTGGCAGGAAGTTCTTCTGCTGCAGTTTCACGACATCCTGCCCGGCACCGCGATCGCGTGGGTGCACCGCGAGGCCGAGGCTTCTCACAAGCGCATCACCGGGCGGCTGGAAGCTCTGATCGCCGACGCGCTGCAAGCGCTCGCGGGTGAGGGAACCCGCCGCGTCGCGGTCAACCCGGCGCCGTTCCCCGTGTCGGGCGCTCCCGCTTTCGGTGGAACCGCGGACGTCCCGGACCGGGCGGCTGCCGACCCGCGGGAGCTGGCGGGCGGCGGTATCGAGCTGACCTCCTCCGCACTGCGCGTCGAGGTCTCCGCGACCGGTCTGCTCACCCATGTGATCGACCTCGCGTCGGGACGTGATCTCGTTCCGCCCGGCCAGGCAGCGAACCTGCCGCAGCTGCACGTGGACGCACCGGCGAAGTGGGACGCGTGGGATCTCGACCGCTCGTACCGCGCGAATGCCGTAGATCTCGTGGACGGCACGGCGACGCTGCGCGAGGACGGCAGTGTGCGCATCGAGCGGGTGTTCGGCCACAGCCGCCTCACTCAGATCATCACGGTGGTCGACGACGCCGTTTGTATCCACACCGAGATCGACTGGCATGAGCGCCGTCGTATGCTCAAGCTCGCGTTCCCCCTCGACATCCACGCACACGACGCGGCCTACGAGACCCAGTTCGGGTACGTGCGACGCCCGCTGCATGCCAATACATCGTGGGATGCCGCCCGCTACGAGGTGTGCGCCCACCGGTGGGTACACGTGGGGGAGCCGGGTTTCGGTGCCGCCGTGGTGAACGACGGCGTATACGGGCACGATCTCACCCGCGACAGCGTCGACGGCCGGGTCGTCACCACTGTGCGGCAATCGCTGCTGCGGGCGCCCACGTTCCCCGATCCGGGAGCGGACCAAGGGCGGCATACCTTCACCACCGTGCTCGTACCGGCTGTGACCACGGAGGATGCGCTGCGAGCGGGGGCGAAGCTCGCCGCACCGCTGCGCCACATTACGGGGGCCGACGTTCCGGCGCCGCTCGTCTCCGTGTCCGGCGCCGCGGGCGTGCCGGCGTCGGCGGTGGTCTCGGCGGTCAAGCTGGCCGACGACCGTTCCGGCGACGTGATCGTGCGCGTGTACGAGAGCCGCGGAGCTCGCACTCGGGCGAGGCTGCACGCCGATTTCGCCGTCACCGACGTGCGTGAATGCGACCTCGTCGAGACGCCGCTCACCGACGAGACGGGAGCCGTCGTACCCGACGCAAGCGGCGGCATCGGCATCGTCCTGCACCCGTTCGAGGTGCTGACGCTGCGGCTAGTGAACCGGCATCACGGGGCACCAGGGCGGGATCACACGTGAGGGGCGTGGACGAGTCGTTTCGCCGCGCGGTGATCGCCGCCGCGGACGGGGCAGTGGACGGTGTACTCGCCATGTCGCCGGCCGACCTCGGTACGGCCCCGCTCGGGCCCTACCGCGCGTCGATGCGCCGTATCAAGCTGCTGGTCGGCGCGTACCTCGTCGATGGCGGTCGGCATACCGGGGACGCAGCGCTCATCTCGCATGCCGTCGCACACGCGGAGGCACTTCGGAGCATGCAGACAGCCTCCGGGCTGTTCCTCGGCGGCGACAACATCGAGTCGCCGCCTGACTCCGCGTTTGCGATCAACGACGTGTGCGACGCGCTCGAGCTCCTCCGGCGTGCCGCTGCGTCGTCGCTGGTGCCGCTCGAACAGATGCTCGGCGCGATCGCCGACGCGGCGACACCCCCCATGCTCGCGGGTGGCGTACACACACCCAACCACCGGTGGGAGCTCACGGCGGCACTTGCGAGGTTGTACCGGCTCCGGCCTGACCCCGCCGTGCGCGTGCGGGCCGAGCAGTGGCTCGCCGAGGGCATCGACCAGCAAAGCGACGGGATGTACTCCGAGCGCAGTGCCAACTACGCGGCACACGTGTCGAACCCGTCGCTCGCCGTCATCGGGGACGTGTTCGACCGCCCGGATCTGCACGACGTCGTGGTGCGCAACCTGGAAGCCACCCTCGGGCTGATCCTGCCGGACGGCTCGGTCGAGACCGTGCACTCGCGGCGCCAGGACCAGCGCGGCGAGCCGTTCCCGCTGGCGCCGTATCTGGTGGCCTACCGGCGCTTCGCGATCGAGCGGGGCCGCGGTGACTTCGCGTGGGCGGCCGGACGCGCCGCGGCGCAAGGCGTGGCCGAGCCACACACCGTGCTGACTGAGATGCTGCTCGACCCGCGGCTGGCGGAACTACTGCCCGGCGCAGAACCGCCTGCCCCGACCCGCCGCGAAGCGTGGGGCGCCTCGGGACTCGTCGTCGATGCGAACCCGGCGCGCACGCTGGTGCTCTACGGCGGCTCGGACTATCCCCGACAGCGGCGTATCCGTTCGGGGCTGGCGAACAACCCCACCTTTCTGCGGATGTTCGCCGGCGAGGTGGTTCTCGAATCAGTGCGGCTGTCTCGCGATTTCTTCGGCCTCGGTCCGTTCCGCGCCGCCGGCATCGAGCACGACGGTGATGCGTTCGTCCTCAACGAGCGGCTCGAGGGGCGCTACTATCACCCGCTCACCGGCGGTGATCGGCGCGCCGACGGCGCCTATGACCTGGTGGACGAGGGGCGGTTCGCCGCGGCGATGTCTTTCGGCGACCGCCGGTCCGACACCGTCGTACTGCGCACCCGGCTTGTCGCGCGGCCGACCGGCAACGGTGTCGAACTCGAGATCGTCACCGACGGACCGGCCCTGCCGTGGGCGCTTGAGTTCGCCTTCCGTGATGGCGGCGAGTTCAGCGGCGGATCGGAGGGGCCGGACGGCTCGGTACGGCTGGATTCGGGCACCGCGTGTTACCGCTCGGGCGGCAGCACCGTCGAGTTCGGTCCCGGCACGGGGGAGGCGGGGCCCGCCCGGTATCAGCCCGGGGAGGACTACTCCTACCTCGGGGCAACCGATGCGGCGGGAGGGCGCCGGGCGTACATCGTCGGCAGCGCTCCGGGTGTCGCGCGTGTCCACATTCGCGCCATTTGACCCCTGCCGCTTCTTCGGCTTCGGCAAGTTCCCGTGTCGTAAGCACCGGAAAGTGTTCATGATCATGGGTTAGCAGGGTAGGTGTGGTGTCTATGGACGACGCATACCCGGTTCAGTACGCCGTGGAGTATCCGGATCGGCCCCTCAATCGCGCCAGTACCTTCTTCAGGCTCTTCGCGGCGATTCCGATACTGATCATCCTCGGCATGGTGTCCAGCGGCACCTGGCAGTGGACACATGAGACCGGCACGCTGGTCGCCGCGGGTGCCGGCGGGTTCTTGTTCCTCCCGCCGCTGCTGATGATCCTCTTCCGGCGGAAGTATCCGCTGTGGTGGTTCGAGTGGAACCGGGAGTTGCACCGATTCGGCAATCGGGTGGTGGCCTACCTGGCGCTGATGGACGACCGTTATCCGTCGACGGACGATTACCAGGCCGTCCACCTCTACTACCAGCATCCGGACGTGCCCAACGAGCTGAACCGCTGGCTGCCCCTGGTGAAGTGGCTTCTCGCGATCCCGCATTACATCGTGCTGTTCTTTCTCGACATCGCCGCGATCGTGATGGTGATCATCGCGTGGTTCGCCATCCTGATCACCGGCAGATACCCGCGCGACCTTTTCACCTTCGTCGAGGGCGTCATCAGGTGGCACAACCGGGTATTGGCCTACTCGGTGGTGTTGGTCACCGACCGGTACCCGCCGTTCCGGTTCGGCCCGTGAATTGACCAGGAGTGGTGGAAAACACCAGCGCCACCCTGATTGAGGTTGGTCTACGACGTCCCGTAGTATGGGGCGCCTTGCCCTCCCGACAGTACGGAACAGAGAGGACGCGGACTCATGACGGCAGTAACGCTCGTTGTCGGTGGTTTGTTGACGTTGGCCGGGATCATCGCCTACGCCGTCTCCGACGCGGCGAGCGCCACGGCGCTGATTCCCAGTGTGGTCGGTGTGCTGCTCCTTGTCTGCGGACTGCTCGCGCGCAAGGCATCGATCCACAAGCACGCTATTCACGCGGCCATGGTGATCGCTCTGTTGGGAGCGCTCGGCTCATTGATGAACGTGGTGCAGATCGGGGATCTGATCGACGGGACGGCTGAGCGGCCCGCCGCGATCGTCGTCAGCATCATCATGTTCGTGATCCTGGTGGCCTACTTGGTGCTCGGCGTACGCTCCTTCATCAGCGCCAGGCGCCAGCGCGTCAACCCGTAGCGGCCGGCATCCGCCTGGGGCTGGGTTGCCGCCTACCCGGCCTCGCTGTCGATCGTCTTCGACAGCTCACTGGCCAGCGCGCCGAGATCCTCACCCTGGTACACGCCGGCGAGTTCGTCGAGTAGGCGGGTCAGGACGTCGACCTGAGCGGGCGTCAGCATGGCGGGCAGGCCGGTGGCCGGGGCGTCATTTTCGAGTTGAGCCCGGAGCCGGGCCGCGTACTCGTCCCGGTTCACCGGGTTCCCGGCCCGGTCCCGCTCGGCGGCGGTCGGGCGTGGCGGGATGACGCCGGCGGCCGGGGGAGTGCTGAACTCGGCATGCTCCGCGCAGTAGTCGGTGCCCCGACTCAGGTCGGACGTCCATCCCACCGCGTTCTTGCGGGCCCAGGCCGAGGCATCGGCGTCACTACGCCAGCGTTCCGCCGCCGGAGGCTCAACTTGAACTGGGCATCCGGCGACATCGCAGCTGAGCACGATTCGCCGGGGCGTGGCACCACGGCCGGACAGGTGGAGGCTCATGGCTATGACTCTCTTCTCGCCGATCCACGGCGGCCCTTCCGCGGGAAGACCGGGGTCTGGTCTTCGCTCTCGGCCGGGCTCACGCTCTCGTTGTGATGAGAGTGGGTGTCGTCGGACTCGGACGCTCCTGTCAAGGTTACCCGCTCGCCCGCGAGCCCCCCATGATCATTGGCACTAAACCCCTCGTATCGGTGGGAAAATGCCAATGATCATGGGTCGGGTGGCCTGGCGGCGAGGAATCTGCGTGCGACGACGCGCCAGCCGATCAGGAGCGCAGCGAGCGTCAGGGGCGCCACGATCACGAAGGGCAGCGCCGTCCCCTGCCCGGAGACCGCACGCAGCGACATGCCGACGACGACGGTCGCAGCCCAGATGCCCACACCGGCGCGGACCGGCGACAACGGCCACCGCCAGGCCCGGGTAACCAGCCAGCCGACGGCCGCTGCGACCACGAATGGCCATGCCGACTCCGCGAACCCCTGCGGGTCACCGACCAGCGCCGGGCCGTCGTGGGTGCCGCGTCCGGCGAGCACAAAGCCAAGGGCGATGACGAGGTCCACCAGCGCCGCGGTCCATATCGAGCGGCCGCTAGCCGGCCAGGTCTTGGCCGCACGCATGCCATCGGTGGCGGTGCGGGACGGGTTCATGGTGGGCCTTCGGTTGTCATCGTGAGTTGTCACGAGTCTAGATACCCTCCGACGGCCGGTCGCCCCACCCATCCCGGGATGGGTGGGGGTTGGTGGCGAGCGGCGCGACCCCGATGATCATTGACACTTGCCCTGGCTATCACCGGTATAAGTGTCAATGATCATGGGCAGAGCGTGGGGAGCCAGATCCGCATGGCGGTGGGTTTGCGCTCCGCCCATTGATGGCAGGGGCCGAGCCGGACCTCAATGGGCGCGCCGGTAGGCGGCCGGTTGACGTCGGCATCGCTCAGGTAGGGCCAGCGCGCTGATCCGTCGGCACCGGAGACGACGAACCCCTGCACCACCACCTGCCCGTGGCGATCGGCCGGGCGGACACTGGTATCGACAACGACGTGGTCCAGCCCCACCCCGTCCGGCAGGTCGATAGCCTCCGCGCAGTACACGAGTGGCCCACGCTCGACGGCCACACATCCGCGGATCGCGTCGATGCGGTGGTCCGGCCAGGTGAAACGGGGCGTCACCGGTAGTCGCAGCCGGACCTCCTCGCCGGCCACGAACTCCCGATCGACAACGGCCACTCCCGGCGCGACGTCGCGTTGCCGCCCGCCTTCCTCGAGCACCGCGCCGTCGGCCCAGGCCGGGACGCGCAGCCGCAGCGCCATCGAGCCCTCCGGCGGCTCGGTCACGCGGACGGTCACCAGACCGTCGTCCGGATACGCGGTCTCCACTTCGAGGCCGGCCACCCGTCCGTCGCCCAACTCGGCCCGCACCCGGGCACTCGCGTACTGGAGCAGTGTCACGTCGCGTTCGCCGACGTCGGCGGCGTAGGTGTGCCACGACGCGAGCGTGCGGGCGACGTTCGTCGGGCAGCACGAGACGTCGAACCAGGCGGCCCGCGCACTGCTCTCCGCTCGCATGGACACCTGATCGTCGCTGGCCACGTCGCCGGCTACCCGCTGGTGAAGCGGATTGGCGTAGAAGAACGCCTTGCCGTCGGAGCGCGGTGAGGTCGCCAGCACGTTGAACGACGTCCGCTCGATCAGGTCGGCGTACTTCATGTCGCCGGTCGCGAGATACAGCCGCCAGGACACCATGATCGAGGCGATACCGGCGCAGGTCTCGCAGTAGGCCCGGTCGGCGGGCAGTTCCCAATCCTCACCGAAGCCCTCGTCCTGGTGCCGGGACCCCATTCCGCCGGTGATGTAGGTACGACGCGCCACCGACCAGTCCCACTGCCCTTCGATGGCGGCGAGCAGTTCGTCGTCGTCACCTTCCGCCGCGACGTCCGCCGCCGCGGCGGACAGATAGAGCGCGCGAACGGCGTGCCCGCGCCACGCATGCGCGTCCCGGATCGGCACGTCGTCCTGGAAATAGGCCCGGCCTAGCGGAATGTCCCGGAGGAGGCCGTGCCCGCGCCGGTCCAAGAACAGCCGGGCCTGGTCGACGTATCGGTCTTCGCCGAGCGCCCGGCCCAGTTCGACCAGGCCCAGCTCGATCTCCGGGTGCCCGCAGATGCCTTCCCGTCCACCGGGCCCGAACTCTGCACAGACGTGATCGGCCGCGCGGCGGGCGATCTCCACCAACTCGTCCGGTCCGCTGGTGCGCAGCCGGGCGACGGCGGCCTGCAGCAGATGCCCGACGCAATACAGCTCATGGCCCATTTCGAGGTCGGTGTAGCGCGCGGGCCGGTTGGGATGACCGTAGTAGGTGTTGAGATAACCGTCGGCGTCCTGGGCGCGGCCGATGCGGGCGGTCAGCCGTCGGATGCCGTCGTCCATGCCGGGATCGCCAGAACGGGCGAACTCCCACGACATCGCCTCGATCAGCTTGTAGACCTCGGAGTCGGAGAAAGACCACCCTGGGCGCTCGGCCTCGGTGCGGCCCTCGGCGACGCGGTCGAAGTTGGCCAGCCACCCCAGCCGTTCCATCCAGCTCTCGCAGTGCTCCAGAGTCGCGGCCGCGTTTGTCGCCTGCAATGTCGACCAGAAGCCGGGGCCGAGGGCGATTTCGCCGAGCCCCAGCGGACGGCGTTCGCCGCGCGAGGGAACCACCGGGCGCCCGCCTGTCGGGTCGGTTGCGGTGACGGTTTTGTTCAGGGTCACGCTTGTGCTCCTCAGGATCTTGCGCGGCCGGCTGGCCGGGGACGGGCGTCGTTCTCGCTGGTCAGTCCTTGACGGCTCCCGCGGTCACGCCGCTGGCGACGTAGCGCTGGGCCACGATCAGCAGGACGGCCGCCGGAATGGACGCGACCACGGCGGTGGCCATGATGGAGTTCCACTGGGTGGTGTTGTTGCCGATGTAGGCGTAGATGCCCAGGGTGATCGGGATCATGTCGCCGTTGCGGTTGAGCGTGGAGGCGAAGATGAAGTCCGACCACGCCCACAGGAACGCGAACAACGACACGGTCAGGATCGCGTTGCGGCTGACCGGCAGCACCACCGACCGGAATGTCCGCCAGGTATTGGCGCCGTCCACCTTGGCGGCTTGAATGAACTCCTGCGGGATGCCGGACATAAAGGTGGTGAACAGCAGCACCCCGAACGGTACGGCGATGGTCGAGTTGGCGACGATCAGCCCGCCCACGGTGTTGAGCCACCCGAGCCGGATGTAGATGGCGTAGAAGCCCATCGCCATCACCACACTGGGGATCATCTGGGCGATCAGCAGCAAAAAGCTCATCGAGCCTTTGCCTGGAAGCCGTAGCTTCGCCAGCGCATACCCGGCGGGCGCGGAGATCACCAGCGTCAGCAGCACGCAGCCCAGGCCGATGATCAGGCTGGTCATCAGGTTGGGTAGCTGCTGGTTGAAGACGTCGACGTACCCCTCGAACGTCGGATTCCACGGGAACCAGTGCGGGGGATCGGCCCGCATGTCGCTGGTCTTGGTGAGGGAGACGTTGACCATCCAGTAGACGGGGAAGAGCATCACCGCGGTGAAGAAGATGCCCAGCGCGGTCTTCCAACGGGTGCGTTGTGGCGTCATGACCGCTCCTCCCGTCGCTGGAGGTAGAGATAGACGAAGCCGGCCACGAGCGCGAACACGATCAGCAGGTTGCCCACCGCGGCTGCCTGCGAGAAGTCCGGCTGTCCGGTGCCGAAGGCGCGCCGATAGGACCAGATCGCCAGCGTCGTCGAGGCGTTGCCTGGACCACCCGTCGTCATGATCCAGATGACGTCGACCACCTTGAGCGTGTAGATCAGCCCGAGTAGGAGGGTGATCGCCGAGACGGGCCGCAGCAGCGGCAGGGTGATGTGCCAGAACTGCTTCCAGGCGTTCGCTCCGTCGAGTGAGGCCGCCTCGTAGACGTCACCGGGAATGTTCTGTAGCCCGGAGTACAGGATGACGAGGTTGAACGGTATGCCGAGCCAGATGTTGGCGATGATCACGGAGACCAGTGCCCACTGCGGGGAGGTCAGCCAGTTGATCTGGCCGATCCCGAACGCACCCAGGAACGAGTTGATGATGCCGTTCTCGCTGTTCAGCATCCACGACCAGGTCGACGCCGACACGATCAGCGGCAGCAGCCACGGCACCAGGAACAAAGCCCGCAAGGTTCCCGAGAGCCGGAAGTTGTTGCGGAAAAACACCGCCAGCGCCAGCCCGATCGTGAACTGCGCACCGATGGAGACGAGGGTGAACAGGATGGTGTTGCGTACCGCGACACCGAACGCGTTGGATGTGATCACGTCGGTGAAATTGCTGAAGCCCACGTAGTCGGCGTTGCCCTGCACAAACGCGCGTGGCGTGTAGTCGTGCAGGCTGAGTTCGACGTTCCGGTACAGCGGGAACGCGTAGAAGACCACCAGGTAGATGATCAGCGGTGCGATGAAGGCGAGTGCGGCCCAGCGCTGGGCGGAAGAACGCCTCCGGGTGCCCGGTTCTCCCCGCCCGCTGCGGGGAGAACCGGTCCTGGCCGTCGCGTTCGTGCGGGCCGGTGACTCGACGGTGTGAAGCGTCGGTCTCATGGGTGTCCTAGATCAGTTGAGTGCCGCTTCGGCGTCTGCTTGGGCTTGGTCCAGCGCGTCGGCGGGCGACATGGCGCCGCTCAGGGCGTTCTGGACAGCCGTCCAGAGTGCTTCGGAGATCAGCGGATAGTCGGTGCCGAGGTCGTCGCTGGTGCGCCCCTTGGCGTTGCGGACGGCGTCGACCCACGGCTCGAGTTCCGGGCTGGACTCGAGCAACGCTTCCTGCCCGGCGTGTGTGGGCGGGATGTAGTAGGCGAACGTGGTCGCTGTCTCCACCAGCCCTTCCGGTGTCGTCATACACTCGACGATCTGCGTGGTGACGTCGTAGCGGGCCTCGTCGCTTTGCACGGGCGCGGTGATGAACTCGCCGCCGGTAGGTGTCGGGGCGACACCGCCGTCCCGGCCGGGCAGCGCGATGACGCCCGTCGGGAAGTCAGCTTCGGCGGCACTGTTCACCTGCCAGGTGCCGTTGAGGGCGAAGGCGAACCGCCCGGTGAGGAACTCTTCCCACACGGTGTTCTGGGAGTTCGTGATCACTGAGTTGGGTGCGTAACCGGCGTCTACCCAGCTGGTCCACAACTCGAGCGCCTCGACGGCCTCGGGGGAGTCCAGCGCGCGAAGGTCCGCGCCGGCGCCCCAGTACCAGGGCAGGAACTGGAACGATCCCTCTTCGGTCCCGATTCCGGCGAAGGTGATGCCTTGCGAGCCGGCGGCGTCGATCTGTTCCAGCGCCTCGGTGAGCGAGCTCCAGTCGGAGATGGCGTCCGGGGCGACGCCGGCCTCGTCGAGGATGTCTTCGTTGTAGTAGAGGGCCAGCGTGTTGGCGCCGATGGGGATTCCGTACGGTTCGCCGTCGACGACGCCCGCGGCGAGGAGGTTCTCGTCGATCTCCGAGGTGTCGAAGCCGAACTCGTCCATCGTGGTCAGCATCCCGGTGTCGGCGAGGGTGGAGACGGCGGGGTTGTCCAGCAGAATGATGTCCGGTGCCGAGCCCTCTTGAGCGGCAAGCAGTGCCTGGTTGGTCAGTGCCGTCGTGTCGTAGGCGGTGCGCTCGATCGTCACACCGGCCTCGTCGCCGCACGCGTCGACCCGCTGGGCCCAGTCGGACGAGTCTTCGTGCTGCGGGTACGGATCCCACCAGGTGTAGGTGCCGCCTGATGCGGTCGTGCCGTTCCCGTCGCCGTCGTCGGACGACGAACACGCCGCCGTGGCGGCCACACAAGCGGCGATTCCGACCACACCGAAGACTCGCATGAGTCTGTTCGGACGTGTCATGGCTTTCCTCCTTGAATCTGGCAATTCATGGCACCCACTGGCCGTGGGTGGATATGTCGTTGACGAGCGGTGAAATGTTGGTCGTGGTCCCTCAGCTGGCTGGGCCCGGAGCCCCTGTGCTGCCCCGGTCGATGAGCTCCGGGGAGATGAATCGCACGACGTACGGTTCCTCGCCCTGCTCGGTCGACTCGATCCGCCGCACAAGCTGGCGCACCGCCATCCGGCCCAGCCGGTCCGGGGCGCTCTCGATGGAGGAGTACGGCAGGGAGAACGTGCGGGCGAACTCGTCGGAATACCGGCCGATCACCGAGAGATCGTGGGGTACGGCGAGCCCGCGGGTATGCAGGACGGACGGCAAAGCCGCGGCGGCGGCTTCGTTGTTCAGCAGCAGCCCGGTGGCCGCGGGATGTGCGTCCAGCAGGGCGTGCAGGGTCTGGCCGATGGCCGGCTGTCGGGATTCGCCGAACACGGCATGAAGCCGGATCTCACGCCTTTCTGCCTGCTGCAACGCGGCGTCCTGCAACCGCCAGACGTAGGCGCCACCCCGTTCCACGACATGTTCGGGCTGGGACACCAGGATCAGCTCCCGGTGTCCCAGCGCATACATGTGCTCGATCATCATCCGGCCGGCTTCCTCGAAGTCCAGGTCGAAGACGTCCAGGCCGGTGCAGTCGCCGGGCAGTCCGATCAGCGCACCGGGTTGCGGGGCGGCTCGCAGGATCGGCAGCCGGAGGTCGTCCTGGGCGACGTTGAGCAGCACGATCCCGTCCACCATGCGGGAGTCGGTGATCCGGCTGAGCGCTCGCGCGCCGTCGGCCTCGGTCACCAGGAGGATGTCGTAGTCGAGTTCGCGGGCGGTGTCGGAGACACCCAGCATGTACTGCAGCATGGCGGGCGCGAACTCGTCTTCCAGGAACTGCGCGAGCAAACCGATGACCATGGTCTGCGACGTCGCCAGCGCCCGGGCGCCGGCGTTGGGGGTGTATCCGAGCCGGCGCACGGCGTCGTTGACCCGCTGGCGCACCTCCGCGGAGATGGTCCGCTTACCCGACAGGGCATACGACGCGGTGCTCCGCGAGACCCCCGCCGCCTGGGCGACATCGCCGATGGTGACCAATCTGTCCTCCGTGAAAGCGAACCGGTTCGAAAGCCTGACGGTACCTGGCCGGGCTGGGGTCCTCGCGGACTCATCTGATGATCATTGACGATTAACCCCCGGATGCGGTGGTTAAGTGCCAATGATCATGGGTCCGCGAGAACCCCGGTCCCCGGCGTTGTCTATCCGGGCGACATCAGGGCCGTCCGAGGCGTTTGCTGTTGAACTCCGCGATGGTGATGTTGTCGATCACCGGACCGTACGGGGAGCGCAGCAGAATGCCTGGCCACGTGTCCGACGCGTAGGTCTCACCGTCGAAGTTGGGCTGCTCTTCGGCGGAGAACGTGATGGTGTTCGCTCCCCGCTCCAGCTCCACCGGCACGGTCATCTCCCAGAAGTTGTTCTCGTGGAACGACGGCGGGAAGAGGACCATCTCCGGGTCGGCACCGTTGACCGAGATGTCGGCGTGCCGCGCCACCGGGTTCGGGTTGTAGTGCGTGGGCGGCGAGGTCTCCGGGTTGGAGTACCGGATGCGCATCGCATAGGTGCCGGCCTTCTTCACGTCTACCTCGAAGGTGAGCGTGTTCGAATTGCCCGGATCGCCACCGATACCCGTGACCGCGGCCCCGGTGCTGGCCAGGGAGAGTTCCGCGACGGCGGCATCTCCGTCGAGCTGCGCGTCCTCGGCCTGGTAGACCGTCGACGCCAGCTGGTCCGTGGCCGGCGTGACACCGATGCGGTCGATCAGCGTCGTGCGCGACGTCCCGGTGATGGTCACCTTGTTGATGCCGCCGGACAGAGAGACCGCTACCGACGACGACGTGGGGCCTACCCGCATGACGTCATGGCCGTTCACGGCGAGCTGGGCCTGGCCCGTGCCGAGTGTGTGGACATCAATGGTGGACTCCGCGTCGTCGGCGGAATACACCCAGAAGGTGACCGAGTCGCCCTCGCCGACTTCCACCGCGCCTGCACCGGAAGAGCTGCGCCGCTGGAGCTGCGCGTGGGCGTAGACCGGGGTGGCGCCGTCCAGCTCCGCGAGCTCGGCCTCGTAGGTGGCCGTGGCGGCCTCGGGGTTGGGCAGAGCCAGGGTGATGCGGTCGATGAGCGCGTCGCCCTGGGTGGCGCCGGAGCCGTCGAGGCTCTGCGCCGCCAGGCTGATGACGTTCTCGCCGGCCTTCAGATCGACGGTTGTCTCCGTGTGATCCCAGACCACCCACTTGTACCCGAGTGGCAGGAAGACCTCCTGCTCGGCCTCGCCGTTGACCCGGAGGAACACGTTGGTCGGGCCCTGGTCCTGAACGAGGTCGAACGTGTAGTTGGAGTTGGCGAAGACGCGCAGGTCATAGGTGCCGTCCTCGGGGACGTCGACGGTGAAGTCGAGCACCCCGTCCGAGCCGGTGCGCAACCCACCGACGTTGTAGCCACCGGAGGTGTAGTACCCCCAGAGATTCGACGGCGATCCTTCTGGACCGTTGAGGCTGTAGCCGCTTCCGGTGTAGGTGGCGTCCTCGGCCTCGAACGAACCTTCCCACAGCTTCGGCGCCACGCCGGTCGGCGAACCGTCACCGGCCGGGGTGAGGACGATCTCGTAAGCGGACGACTCCTCGAGCTCGGGCAGGGAACCACCGAAGTCGAAGGTGACCCGGCCGTCCGTGACGTCGAAGACCTCCTCGGTGATCAGTTCAGGCGGGCCGGAGTCGCCGATCTGCCCGGTCCACGGGATCTCGCGCACCCAGGCGTGCACCCGGCTGCCGAAGATCTCGTCCGGAACGTTCTCGAACTCGACCCAGGCCGGCCCGGTGGTGCCGCCGAAGAGCGCCTTGGCCCTGGACTTCTCCTCGTCCAATGTGCCGATGCCCTGGAGGGTGTAGTTGACGCCCGGCGACGGCGGCGTGACCTCGACAGTGTGCCCGGTCATCCGGCTGTACGTGTGCAACAGCCACCACTGGCCGTTAGCCCGGTTGGCCTCCACCGCGGAGTCGGTGAGATTGCCGTTGACGTTCCAGAACGCGATCATCGCGTCGACCTTCGAGTCCTCGATCGCCGAGACCCACTGGATCATCTGACCCGGTACGGACGTGTGGTAGTTGTGGGCGTACTCGTTGACGTTGATCGGCAGCTCGGTGCCCTCGTGCTCGGTGCCGGCGAAGACTTCGCGTTCCCATTGCCGGAACCGGTCCACCGAGGTGCGGATCTGAGCGGGGTGGCTCAACTCGTGCCACGAGATGATGTCTGGAACTGTTCCTGCCTCGACGGTGTGCTCCATGAACCCGCGGACCTGGTTGTACAGGATGCTCGTGTTCGGTCCAGAGATCCGGATGTCACCGAGCTTCTCCCTGATCAGCGCGTACACGTCGTCCCAGGCCTGGAAGTAGTCCGTTGGATCGTTGAGCCAGCTGACTCCGTTGTAGCTCCACTGACCGGTGCCGAACATGTTGCCTTCAGGCTCGTTGAACGGCTCGATGACGAGGTGATCGCGGTACCTGGGGTCGAGTTCCAGGATCTGATCCAGCTGCGTCTCGATGACCTCCATGAAGCCGGAAAGCTTCTCGTCGGGCGTGTCACCGGGCCATTGATAGGGGAAGCCACGGTAATAGTCCGTCAGGCGGACGTAGATGTCCCCGCCGGACGAATCGGCCATCGGCCCGACCACCTCGAGGGCATCGGACCCCGGGTGCTGGGCGCCGTCTTGGCCCTTCGTGGCCACGGTGCGCAGGTTCATGCCTTCGATGAGGTTGTTGGAGGGCAGGCCCGGGCCGTAGAGGCCGTAGAGCGAGCCGGAGGCGCCCCCGTGGAAGTCACCGGTGTTCGTGCTCAGGTCGACGGTGAGCTGACCCTCCCTGATCACAGTGACGTTCGCGGTGACCTCCCAGTTTCCGGCCGTGCCGGAAACGGAGAAGGTGCCGAGATCGGCGTACTCGTCTTCGTCGATCTCGTCCCACTCGATGCCGAGCGGGCGGTCGTAGCCGTCGGAGAACGTGGCCGGCGCGGTGTCCGGCAGCTCCGGTGCGGCACCGATGGCGGTGGTCACGTCGAACGTATCTTCGGTGAGGCCGGTGGGTGTGGGCATCTCGCCTCCGACGACGTCGGCGACCTGGTCGGCGGACAGCGCCTCATGGTAGACGCGGAAGTCGTCGATCGCGCCGGCGAACAGCGGGTCAGGGTAGAAAGACTTGCCGATGAAGCCGGCGATGCTCGGCGATCCGGTGAGGAGGTCGCCTGCGGTGAGCGACGTCGGTGTGGAGTCGATGGCCGCACCGTCGAGGTACGTGGTGATCTGGCCAGCGCCGGTGTCGAGGGTGACCGTGAGGGTCTTCCACTCCTGCGCGGGCAACGCCGCCGAGCCGGTGTTCTGGTCTTCGTTGCTGCCCCCGCCGTTCTGGGTGATGGCGGTCCGGATCAGGCCGTCGCTGTTGTACGGCGTGCTGAAGAGATACCGCGTGGAGTTGGTGCCGAGGGCATAGATCCACTGCCACGCCGTGTTGCCGCCGTCCCATTTCACCCGCGTCGAGACGGTCAGATCGGTCGCATCCTGCAGGACGCCGATGGGCATCTCGACGTAGGCGCCGTCCGAGTTGGGAGAGCCACCGGGCAGCTGTAGTGCCGTGCCCTCATCGGCGCCGTCGACCAGCGCCGCGGTCTCGCCGTTGACCAGCGCGGCGTTCCGTCCATGCCCGGATGTGTCCTCGATGGTTCCGGCGGACAGGTCGGCGGATTCGAAGTCGTAGTGGACTGCTGGTTCGGGCGGTTCGCCGGTGTCTGCCGGTGCGGCCGCTCCGGCGGACACTGTGCCAGCGATAAGCGTGCTCGCGAGCAGTGCTGACAGCACGCCGGCGCGTGCTCGTGTCGGTCTCAATGGCAACATCCTTGCTGCTCCTGACGTTGTCGCGGGTGTGTTGTCGCGTCTACTCCGGGGCAGGGTGGGCGGTGGGCCTCCCTCTCGTCGACCTGTGTCGAACCGGTTCGACAATGCGCCGATTTTCGCGTCCGGATTCCTTGTGGGATTGTGTCCGGCTGGTTACGTGCAGGGTATGGCGAACCATTGTGAACGCTCACAAAACTCCAGTCAAGAGGCAACTTTGTTGCGACCTCACGTCGCAAGGCTTCTGCCCGGCGCGAGATAGGCGTTGGCCTGCCTGCGGTGGCCCTGTTTCCCTGACGGCCGTCCGTTCGATCGAACCGCTTCGACAACCTGCACAAAAAAAACTGCTCAGCCGCTAACGGTTGACAGCAGCGCGTGTCGGTCGTAGCTTCCGGAGATCCGGGTGCGCTCAGGGCACGCGTCCCGGCACGAAAGGGGGGCATGTGCGGCTTGAACTCGCCGATGTTCGGGGGCCAACAGGTAGTTCGCCAACGGTTGTTCGAGCCGTGGCACGAATGTCCCAGGAGCTATGTTCTCGGGACGTCACGTTGACCTGATCACCTTCCGCGTCCTCTTCGCAGTTCTGACGAACCGTCCTGCGACACACGTGCGAAATTGAGAAGTCGCGCCACCATCCGGACGAGCCGGCCTAGCGCGTCGTTCACGTGCACTCGGTTGCCTACCGAGTGACACGAGGCACTGCGTTGGCTTCGCCGACGGCGTGCTCGTGTCCAGACTTCACGAGAGGGGCGCAGCCATGAAAAGACGGACCCGAATCGCCATACTGGGCGTGGCCGTCGTGGCACTGCTGGCCGTCAGCATACCGGCCACAGCTGATCCGGACCACCGGATTGATCATCCTGGCTCCGGAACCAACGGACCCGATCAGCATTCAAAGAACATGAAGCTGCTTGGGAATAGCCCGAACCCCGACGCGGTCAACTCCGACCTTGCCTTCGACGGCAAGCTGACCTACGCCGGGAACTACGCGGGGTTCCGGATTCTGAACACCGCGGCGCCAGCGAATCCCAAGGTCCTGGCCGACTTCTTCTGCAACGGCGCACAAGGCGACGTGTCGGTCTACGGCGGGTTGCTGTTCCGATCGGTGGACACTCCGCAGTCGAGTGAGGACTGCGACAGCGAGAACGTCACGGCGAGCACCCCCGGGATGTTCGAAGGCATCCAGGTGTTCGACGTGAGTGACTCGACCGCACCCGAGCACCTCGGCTCGATCCAGACCGACTGCGGCTCCCACACGCACACCCTGGTCCCGGAGCCGGACCAGAACCGGGTGCACATCTACGTGTCGTCGTACCCCTTGACGCTGGCCTCCCAGGGGCCCGAATGCCAGCAACCCCATGGCTACATCTCCATCATCACGGTTCCGCTCGACGACCCCGTCGACGGGGCGACGGTGACGACGTACGACCTGGACCCAGCGACGACGGTGTCCACCTACGATCTCGACGCCATCTTCGGCACGCCTCCAGGCACCCTCGGCACCTCGACGTTCAGCGGCTGCCACGACATCAGTGTCTTCCTTGAGCTGAACATGGCGGCGGCGGCTTGCTTCGAGGAAGCGCAGATGTGGGACATCTCCGATCCGCTCAATCCGCAGTTCCTATGGCGCTACCTGAACGACGCGATCGATCCCGGCAAGCTCGACCTGTTCCATTCCGCGGCGTTCAGCTGGGACGGCGAGGTGGTCGCGTTCGGCGACGAGTCCGGCGGCGGGGCGTTCCCACGATGTGTCGACCCGACGGATGACCAGGGCCGGGTGTGGTTCCTCGACGTCGAGACCGGTGAGGAGCTGGCGAGCTTCAAGCCGCCGCGCTCGATCGAGGGCGTCTGCACTATGCACAACTTCAACTTCATCCCGCTCAAGAGCGGTGCGAAGGTCCTCGTGTCCGCCGCTTATCAGGGTGGAACCACCGTCGTCGACGTCGACGCGCTCATCGCCGGCGCGACCGAGGCCGATGCCGAGATCGGATTCTACGTGCCGTCCGGCGCGGACACGTGGTCGTCGTACTGGCACAACGGCTTCATCATCACCAACGACATCGTCCGCGGTGTCGACATCATGCTGCTCAGCGACAAATCCCGTGCAGGAGCGGTCAAGTTCGGGTTGAACAACCCGCAAACGCAAGAGTCCCTTATCCGCTGAGTCATCTGTCGTGAAGGGCCGCGTGGCCGCCACGGAAAACACGGAGGCCACGCGGCGTCCGAGCTCACAAGACTGCAAGGAGCGAAGCATGCGGAAACACGTTCACGCATCAATCGCCGCGGCAGCTGTCGTACTGCTGGTCAGCGCCGCGGTGCCAGCGATCGCCGATCATGACCCCGACCACGAACTCGACGTCAAGAGCCGGCCGGCGCCGGCGGAGCTCGGCGTTCCGCCTGGGCAGGCGGATCACCGGGACTTCCCCAGCATGCGGAACATGCACGCCCTGGGGCAGAGCCCCCATCCGGCGGCGTTCGAGGTACCGATCGCGGAGCGGGAGATCAGCTCCGACCTCGCGTTCTGGGGCAAGCTGGCGATCCAGGGCAATTACGACGGGTTCCGGGTCATCGACATCTCGTCACCAGCTAAGCCCAAACTGATATCGCACCCCCGGTGCAATGGTGACCAAGGCGACGTCGTCGTATGGGAGAACATCGTCGTCCGGTCCTGGAACTCGCCCGCGCCGGAAGGTCGCCTGTGTATGGGCGAAGAGGTGCCGGTTGGTTTCGAGGGTGTGCACGTCTTCGACATCAGCGACCCGGCGAACCCGGAGCTGCTCACCGCTGTAGAGTTCAGCGCGGTCGGCGCCGAAGAACGGGGTACAGCCGACGGGTGCGGATCGCACACATCGACACTGGTTCCGGACCTCGACAACAACCGGCTCATCGTCTACAGCAACAACTCCAGCGGTGACAACCGGCCGGTGTGTGATGCGATGGACATCATCGAGGTGCCGATCGACGACCCCGCAGCGGCCAGTCATATCGGCTATGTCCCGCTGATGGACGGCACGCTGGGCACAAACAACGGCTGCCACGACGCTGGCGTGATCCTCGGTGACGTCAATATGCTCACCTGCGCCAGCGGCCATGCGGCGAACGTGTTCAGCATCGGCGAGCCAGGCGGCGGCACGCTGGAAGAGCCGCTCTGGCTGTTCAACATCGAAGAAGAAGACCCGGAATCCGGCGTGAAGGTCGGCACTCCCGGCGTCGGGCGGTGGCACTCCGCCGCGTTCACCTTCGACGGCGAAGTGATCATTCTCGGTTGGGAGCCAGGCGGCGGCGGTCAGGCCCGCTGCACGGCGGACGACCCGGACATCAACAAGAGCCTGTTCTTCTACAGTGCCGAGGACGGCTCGAAGCTGGGCCAGTGGGTGCTGGAGAACCCGCAGGGACACGACGAGAACTGCACCATCCACAACTACAACGTCGTGCCGCTGCGCAGTGGCGACTATGTCCTGGCCAGCGGTCACTACCAGGCCGGAAGCTGGATAGTCGACTTCACTGGGATCCAGGAGGGTGTCGAGCCCGAGTCGGTTGCCTGGGCCGACCCGCCGTCGCTCGGTCCCGGCCCGTTCTGCACCACGACGTGGGACGGTGAGGACACCCCCACGGATGGGTGCCGCCTCGGCGGATCGTGGTCGTCGTACTGGTACAACGGCACCTTCTACGAGAGCGACATCACTCGTGGGTTGAACATCTACAAGGTCAGTGATCGCGCGCTGGCCGGCGCCATCAGGCTGCCACACCTCAACCCGCAGACCCAGGAGTTCACCCTCAGATAACGAGAAGATGTGCGGTTGACGGTTCCCGCGCACCACAGATGGGCCCGCCGGACGCACCGGCGGGCCCATCGCTGTGTGTGGCCGACGCCGTCAGCCACCGTTGATCACCGTCCGCGGATCTTGCCCGTGTACTGGAAGATGTACAGCCCGAAGTCGCGGTCGCTGGCGAGCACGTAGTACTGGCCGTCGTTGTGCTTGTGCACTTCGACGCCCCAGAAGTTGTTGCCTCCCTCATCGATGAAGGCGCCCACTTCCTGGATCCCCCGATTGCCGTACTCGGCGACCCGGAAGCCTCCGGCGTAGTACGAGAAGTACGCGAGGCCGCTGCCCTTCCGTGGATCGACAGCTACTTCGTGAACCGAGAGATCGCCGTAACCGATGGCGAACTCGGGATCCTGCGCTTCCGGAATGGCGTACGTGTCGGTCTGGGTGATCGAGCCCGGCTGCCCCGGAGCTCCGGGCACCTTGGTGCGGAACAGTCGCACGTAGCCCCAGCCGGCGAATTCCGCCTCGATCAAGACCTCCGCGCTCGGCGTCCCGACGTCTGGCGTGGCGGATTCACATGCGGCATCTCCGGCAGCGTCCACACCGAGCAACATCAGGCCTGTCTCCCGAGCGACGAAAAGGAACGGGATGTCGCCGACCGCCAGCATGTTGAGCAGCGAGTTGCAGCCCGGGACCGGGCTGTTGAACACGATTCCCGACGTGTAGCCGGCGGCTTGCACGTTGTCCAGCTTGTCCTGGAAGGCACAGACGCCGCGCTCGATGAGGGCGATGCCGCTACCGGCTGGCACGTCACTCGGATCGCAGGCGAGGCCGACGAACGTTGGAGTGCCGTCGAGCGGCTCCTCCTCGGTGACCGGTCGGGCATCACCGGCCATCGCGGCATTGAACTGAGCGCCGGCGAACGGACCCGATGTGATCTCCGCGTGGGTGATCCGGTACGGGCTGAAGTCTTCGTCCGTGCCGATGAGGAACCGGAAGTCGGGGGAGAACTCCGACTGATGCGCGTTGCCCTCAGGGGCGATCTCGTGACCCCGCTTGAGGCGTTCCTCGTCGAGCAGCGCGTAATCGGATTCGGCGATGAGCGTGACGTTGCCCGGCGTCGGGTCGGTGACGTCGAGCAGCACGTAGCCGCCGTCCCAGTAGTTCACGTTCATGACGTACCGGGCGCCTTTGCGGTAGACCATCATGTCGTGGTTGAAGATCGAGGTGAGGTTGTCGGGCTCGTCCTGACCGACCCCGAACTGATCGACGAGGTCCAGAGTGTCGTTGATCATCACCGGGTTCGCCGGATCGGTGATGTCCATGATGTCGACATCGGTGAACTCTTCGTTGTCGACCAGCACGGCGTAGACCTTCTCATCGACGTGCGAGTTCCATGCGAACATCGAGTGGACCGTGTTGGGATTCTGCCGGACGTCGTCGTCGTCGCCGGCATGCTCCACCAGCAGCTCCGGGTTGAGCGGGTCGGTCACGTCCCAGATGTTGATGCCGCCGAGGAACCGGTCCTTGCCTGTGTCTTCAGCGAGGAAGGGGTCGCATGTCTCGTTCTGGTGCAGGAACAACTGCCGGCCGGCGAACGGGCCGAACTCGACGTCGATGACCTGTGCACCCTCACCGGCGTAGTTGCCGTCGGTGGTAGGCATGAATCCGGCTTCTACCGGCGCGGTCGGATCGGAGATGTCAACGATCCAGGCCCCGCCACCGAGACAGTCCGCCGCCCGGAAGGATGTCAGATAGGCGTAGTCACCGAAGGCGGCGACATCCGCGACTCTGCCGGTCATGTCGCCGTCGGTTCCCGCGGGCGCGTCCAGCCCGGCTTTGCCGATGACGGCGACGTTCTCCTGTTTGGGTGGGAGATGCCCGGACGCGAGGCCGTGCTGCTTGTCGCCCAGCACGCCTTCGCCCGGGAACAACTCCTGATCCGAAAAACCGTCGCCATGGCCTGGATGTGCCATGGCGACGCCACTCCCTGCCAGCGCTACCACCGTGACGACTGATATCGCCGTTCGCCGATGCTTCATGTGGCTGTCCTCCCGAGTACAGCGATCCGATCGGATCGCGAACCTGCCCGGCCCTCGGATGGAGGGCCGGGCATCACACGGGGGATGACCTGCAGAGTCAGAGAAATGCTGATCTGCTGGCCACAAGTGTGATTGCGTGAATCTAGTGTCATTACCGGTGTGAGGGAAGCCCCTGCCGATAGTCATGTTCGAGGTCAGGGCCGTTTCATCCTCTAATGCCTGGAACCGCCGACGATTACCTCATGGCAGCACGAACGGGCCAACGATCACCGGGAAGCGGGGGCGGGGCCGGAGCTGCCCCCGACAACGAGGCGGCACGGCAGCAGAACCTGTGTTGGCGAAAGCGGTTCGCCGTCCTTGGTGTCGAGTTGGTCGAGCAGCATCCGCACGCCGAGGCGACCGAGTTCGGTGCTGGGCGGCTCGAGGGTGGTGAGCTTGGGCCGCATCATCTCGGTGACCTGGGTGGACGATGCGATCGAGACAATGGAGAAGTGATCGGGGACCCGCCAGCCGATCTCGTCGAGGGCGTCCATGACCCCCACAACGGCCCGATCGTTCATCACGACCAACGCGGTCATGTCTGGGCTGGTGGCACGCAGCTCGTGGAACGCGGCCTCACCTGCGGCCACGCTGTCACCGCATAGGCGTTCGAGATGCGCCAGGCCGGCAGCCGAGGCCGCGCGCCGGAATCCTTCCGCGGCGCGAACCGTCGGCCCGTAGCCGACGGAGTAGGCCGAAGGTGAGTGGTTGAGGAACCCGACGCTGCGGTGGCCCAGGCCAACCAGATGTTCGATCGCGTCTCGTGTGGTTTGTTCGAAGTCGATGTCGGCGTAGCTGATCGCTCCGGGGTCGCTGGTGCGCCCGATCATGCTGAACGGGATGCCGGCTTGCCGCAGCAGGTTGACGCGCTCGTCGTCGATGTGGACCTCCATGACGAGCGCGCCGTCGATCAACCCCTGACCCGTCAGCTGCTCGAGCTCGTGAACACTGCGAAGCTCGCTGGGGGAGAGGATCAGATGGTAGCCGTGCTCACGCGCGGCGTCGGCCGCGCCGGTGGCGAACTCCATTTCGGTGACGCCCAGGCCGCGCTCGGGTGTGGGAAAGAGCAGCGCGATGATGTGGGTGCGTTTGCCGGCCAGGCCTTGGGCGAGAGCGTTGGGCCGGTACCCGAGCTCTTCCATGGCGCGAAGGATGCGCCGCCGGGTGCTGGCCGAGACCGGCCGCGTTCCGTTGAGCGCATACGAGACCGTGCTCAGTGCGACGTCGGCCCGCTTGGCGACGTCGATCATTCTCGGCGGCACGGCGACCATCCCCGAATGTTGTCAAGGCAGATTGTCGAAGGGCTTCGACAATCCGGGAAACTGAATATTTGCGAACGTCAATGATCAGAGTACATGTTACCCGCCGCCGCACGGCGGCAAGCGCCCGAGCTGTGCCGCTCATTGAACTGCCTGACCAGGTGCGACAGAGTCCGCCGCTGGCTTTGGCGAGCGCTCGGCGGGCTACCTGCCGGAAACATGCTCTTGACCAGACCGACAACCTGTGCCAGATTCGAAGCGCTTCGACCCCGCTGGTTCAGAGACGGGCAACGGGGAAAACCCCTTGCTGCCCGGCCCCTCCAGCACCCTGCTCACCGGTCGTCGCCGACGTCGGGTCGGTGCGGCCACGACCGAGAGGATCACGGAGCCGATGAATCTCAATTCACCTCAAAGGACACGCCGTTCAGGACCGCCGGGCGGTCGCGGACGCCGCTTCTCCACGGTCGCCGGATTGCTCGCCGTTCCGCTGCTGGCGGTCGGCTTCCTTCAGGCACCCAGCGCCGCAGCCGACGGAGATTACCCCTTCCGAGACCCTGACCTGCCGCTCGACGAACGGATCGATGACCTGATCGACCGGCTCACGCTGGACGAGAAGCTCTCCCTGCTGCATCAGTCCCAGGAGCCGATCGAGCGCCTGGATATCCCGTACTTCAAGGCCGGCACCGAAGCGTTGCACGGCGTGGCCTGGTCCAACGATCTATACGACGGCTGGGATCAGGTGCTGGCCACTGACGCCACCGTGTTTCCGCAGGCCGTAGGGCTGGCGAGCACATGGAACACCGACCTGATCGAGAATGTCGGCTCCGTCGTGGGTGACGAACTTCGCGCCTACAACTCCATCGATCCGGTGCTCTGGGGCCTTCAGGTGTGGGCACCCGTCGTCGATCTGCTGCGGGACCCGCGCTGGGGCCGCAACGAAGAAGGCTATTCCGAGGACCCCCTGCTCACCGGCGCCATGGCTACCGCGTACGGCTCGGGACTGTCCGGCGACGATCCGGAGTACCTGAAGGTCGCGCCGGTGCTGAAGCACTACTACGGCTACAACAACGAGGCTAACCGCAGCTTGACCTCGTCGAACCTGCCGCCGCGGGTCAAGCGCGAGTACGCTCAGGCCGCATTCAAGCCGGCCATCTCGGCCGACGCCGTGACGGGCGTGATGGCGTCGTACAACCTGGTCAACGGTCGCCCGACACACGTCGACGTCGACATCGACGAGGTGGTGCGATCCTGGACCGACCGCGACCTGTACAACGTGAGTGACGCGTGGGGCCCGCGGGCACTAGTCGAGCTGCAGGGCTACTTCGACGAGCACGACGAGGCCTACGCCGCGATGCTCAAAGCCGGGCTCGACGGGTTCACCGTCGACGGCAGCGACACCGGCCCCACCATCGAGTTCCTGGAGTCCGCGCTCGACAAGGGCTACCTGACCGTCGAGGACGTGGATTACTCCGTACGTAACGTGCTGTCCGTCCGTTTCCGCCTCGGGCATTTCGATCCCGACGGCGGGCCGTACGCGGACATCGGCGAAGAAGTGTTGGGCCAGCCGGCTCACCAGGAACTGAACCGGCAGACCGCCGAGGAAGCGCTCGTGCTCCTGAACAACTCGGCCGGCACGCTGCCGCTCGACGCGGCGGCGACCGACGAGGTGGCCGTCATCGGCCCGCTGCATGACACCCTGTTCAGCGACTGGTACGGCGGGACCATGCCGTATGAGGTCACGCCGCTGGAGGGCATCACCGAACTGCTCGGGGACGACGCCGCGGTCGATGGGGTCGAAGGGCTGGACCGGGTCCGGTTCAAAGACGTCGAGACGGGCGCATACCTCACCGCCACCGGGACTGGGGCCAGCGACGCGGTGATCGCCGCCGACGAGCCCACGGCGGCCTCGGAGTGGGACTTCAACGAATGGATGGCGGACTACGCCACGCTGCGCAACGCCGACAACGGCAAGTACCTAACCGGCGACGGCGGTGCCTACAACACCTCGTCCGACGAGCCCGGCGGCTGGTACGTCCAGCAGCAGTTCCGGGTGGAGGCCCAGGACGACGGTACCTACCTGATCCAGTACGTCGGTTATGAGACCAACGAGGACTGGTGGTGGATTCCGGAGCACTACATCACCGTCGCCGCCGATGGCTCGGTCGGCACCGGTGCGAAGGCCGACGCGGCCCGCTTCGACCGTGAGGTCGTGGACAGTGGCATCGACGCCGCCGTCGCAGCGTCGTCCGAGGCCGACGCCGCGATCGTCGTCGTCGGGAGCCAGCCGTTCGTCTACGGCCGGGAGATCCATGACCGCGAGACGCTGGCGCTGGGCACCAGTCAGCAAGAGCTCGTCGAGGCGGTCACCGCGGCCAACCCGAACACCGTGGTGGTGCTGGAGACCAGCTATCCGACAACGATGGACGTCGAGCCGGAGACGCTGCTGTGGACCACCCACGCGGGCTCGGAAACGGGCAACGCCGTCGCCGGGGCCGTCTTCGGTGACACGAACCCCGCGGGTCGGCTGACGCAGACGTGGTACGACGGCACGGACGACCTGCCGAGCATCCTCGACTACGACATCATCAGCTCCGGGATGACTTACATGTACTACGACGGGACGCCGCTCTACCCGTTCGGTCATGGGTTGTCTTACACCACGTTCGAGTACTCGAACCTGAAAACCAACGGCAAGGCCGTCGGCGGCAACGGCAAGATCAAGGTCAGCGTGGACGTGACGAACACCGGGGATCTACCAGGCGACGAGGTAGTTCAGCTGTACACCTCGCAGCAGACCTCGCGTGACGTCGTGGCCGACAGACAGCTCCGCGATTTCGAGCGGATCTCGCTCGAGCCCGGCGAGACGACCACGGTCCAGTTCGAGATGCGAGCCGGGGACCTGGCCCGCTGGGACGTCACCCGCGAGACGTGGGTGGTGGAGCGAGCGAGCTACGACTTCATGGTCGGCGCTTCGTCCGATGACATCCGGCAGCAGGCGACGCTGCGGGTGAACGGCGAGACGATTCCGTCGCGGGACCTGTCGGTGACCACCAGAGCGGTCAACTTCGACGACTACTCCGGCATCGAGCTGGTCGACGAGAGCAAGGAGCGTGGTACGTCGATCGAGGGCGACGACGGCAACTGGGCGAAGTTCGCCGACGCCGCGCTCCCGGGCGGATCCGCGACGTTCACCGCCGAGGTGGCGAAGGCCAGCTCGGGCACCGGTTCGATCGAGATCCGGCTCGACTCGCCCACCGGTCCGTTGGCGGGAACGGTGGAGGTCGAGAGCACTGGCGACGTCTACGAGTATGTGACCGCCAGCGCGTCGTTGTCGGATATCGATGGCACGCGCGATGTGTATCTGGTTTTCGACGGCGAGGTGCGCCTAGCCACCTTCTCGATCGAATGACCTCAAGCTACGGCTGACCGGCTCGCCCGGCCAGCCGGTGGTGACTGGCGCTGGCACGGCTGAACTGACCGCCGTGCCAGCGCCGACTCATCGCCAGCGTCCTGCAACCGGAGGGTCAGGGCGCTCGCCTTGAAGGACGTTAGATGATGCCGCGACATTGTGCGCGGTGATCACGAGGTGTCTCCCACATCGACGCGGCAGAGCTCATGTGTCGCGGCCACATGTCCCGAGGTGCTGTGCCGGTGCAGAATCGTCGGCACAGCATTCCTACGATGAGGTTGGTGTGATGGGACCGGTGTCGATCGCGTATGCAGGATGGGCGAGCCTCCGGCGGGCGATGACGGCCGTGGGAATGGTCGCGCTGTTCCTGACGTCGATGGGTGTGGCGGCCGCTGCGGATGGGACCGCGGCCACCCTGGCACCACCGGCCGCGGCCTCCTCTGCTCCGGCCCACCTGGACAAGCTGGGCGACCACACGAACGTCGGCAACGGCTGGGACCGGGTGGAGCATTACCGCGACACCCGGTCCGGATTCGCCCAGGAGCAGTTCCCGCCGGACGGGCGCGGCGATCAGGACGGCCAACGGGTGACCTTCTTCGGCGGCGACGCCCAGCCTCATTCGGCGGAATTCCTGCTCTACCACGCTCCCGGCTGGGACGCCGCCACCGAACGTCGGCCCGTCCTGCTCGTCCATGGCGCGAACGACACGCCCGACAGGGCATGGGCCAACCCGGGGGAGTCCGGCGACTACGGATGTGGGCGCTCGACCTGCCCGTCCACCGGGCTGATGCAGGACCTCGTGGCTGAAGGGATCCCGGTCTTCGCCGTCGGGTTCGCGCACAAACAGGGTGACAACCTGTTGCAGGCCCAGCACGTGGGCAACGCGGTCGCGCTCATCCGCGACAAGACCGGCGCGGACAAGGTCGACGTCGTCGGGTGGAGCAAAGGCATGATGTCCGCCCGGATGTACGTCTCGTCGGTGGCCCCGGCCTGGGGTTCCGGCTATGCGGGCGACGTCGGCCGGTTGATCCTCATCGGCGGACCGAATGGCGGTTACGACTATCCGTTCGCCCACGGCTGGGCGCACAACTTCACCATCTGGCCCGAATGCGGCGGCACCGTCAACGCTCCGTCCCCACACACCCGCATGACCTGCTACGGGGCCTACACACACCACCCGGAGTTCTCTTTCGTGTCGGATTCCGGATGGGACGTCTATCCAGGACAACGGCAGATGCTCGCCCGGTGGGACCACGTCTACGGGATCAACACCGCCGCTCAAGACTGGTACACGACGTATCACGGCGGGCAGGGCTTCTACACCCGTGGTCCGGGGATCCAGGCGGCGATCGACGCGGGCTCACTGATCTCGCAGATCCGCGCGGCTGGCACCCCCGGCGACGTCAGCGTGTACTTGCTGGCCGGCGGCGCACCGACCATCACCGGCATCTGGAACGAGACCCGGGGTCCGAGCGACGGCGTCGTGTTCGTCTCGAGCGCGCTGGACACCACCGGTATCGGCGACGTCGGCGGAACTCGCCTGGCTGGTGCGGTCAACCACCTGGAACTCGGCTGGCATCCAACGGCCCGGGACCAGATCATCTCCTGGCTCCAGTGAAAGGAACCGTCGACCTATGACAACTCGACTCCGGCCCGGCGTTGTGTCGGCCCAGGTGCCCACGGCCCGGCTCGCTGTTCATACGCTCCATTGCGACCGGACCGGCGAGCCCGTGGTGTTCATTCACGGCAACGTCTCGTCCGCGTTGTTCTGGCAGCAGAGCATGCTGGACCTGCCGGAGCGGTACCGCCCCATCGCCGTCGACCTGCGCGGCTTCGGCGACACCGAGGCCAAAGAGGTCGACGCCACCCGCGGCCTGCGCGATTATGCCGACGACGTCCGTGCGGTCCTGGACGGTCTCGGGCTGGCGGCCGTCCATCTGGTGGGCTGGAGTATGGGCGGCGGCGTGGCCATGCAACTACTCCGCGACGACCCCGCGCGGGTGCGGTCGCTGACCCTGGTCAATCCGGTATCGCCGTATGGCTTTGGCGGCACGCACGGCCCTGATGGCGTGCTCAATGACCCGTCCGGAGCGGGATCCGGAGGCGGGTGCGCCAACCCGGACTTCGTCGCTCGCCTCGGCGCGGGAGACCGCTCGGCCGACGCTCCGACCGCGCCGCGCTCGGTGTTCCAAGGCGCCTACGTCCACCCCGGCTACCAACCGGGCGACGATGCTGAGGTGGAGACCTACCTGGACTCGATGCTGACCACCCGGATCGGTGACGGCCACTACCCAGGTGATCTACAGTCCACCGAAGTATGGCCCGGCGTAGCTCCCGGTGAGCATGGCGTGCTCAACGCGATGTCGCCGGTCCACTTCCGCATCGACGACCTGCACACGATCGAGCCCAAGCCGCCCGTGACGTGGATCCGGGGCGAGGGCGACGTGATCGTCTCCGACACGTCGCTGTTCGACCTCGCCTATTTGGGCTCCATCGGCGCCGTGGAGGGCTGGCCCGGGGACCGCGTCGCGCCGCCGCAGCCGATGATCGCCCAGACCAGACATGTGCTGGAGCGGTATTCGGCCGCCGGAGGGGCATACACGGAGACGGTGATCGAGCAGGCCGGGCACAGCCCGCACATCGAACGGCCGAAAGAGTTCATGGCCGCGCTGGTCGCCGGTCTCGACGCCGGGAGCCGCGTCGAATGAAAGCCGCGGCCGTTCCGGTCGGCGGCGGTGAACTCGCGGCCCTGGTCTGGGAGGCATCCGGAGAGGCGACGCACGCCGCCCGCGACGCGCTGCCGGTGCTGGGTGTACACGGCATCACCGCGAACGCGGCTGCATTCGGGCGCCTCGCCGCCGAGCTCGGCGGCCGGCGTCTGCTGATCGCTCCCGACCTGCGTGGCCGTGCTGGCAGCGCCGGCCTGCCGGGGCCGTTCGGGCTGGCCCGGCACGTCGGTGACCTGATCGCGGTGCTGGACCACCTCGATATCGACCGGGCGATCCTGGTCGGCCACTCGATGGGAGCGTTTGTCGGGTGCCTGACGGCCGCCCGGCATCCGGAGCGAGTTGGGGGAGTGGTGCTCGTCGACGGCGGTCTGGCCCTGCCTATGCCAGCGGATACCGACATCGACGCTATGCTCGGCCCCGCCATGGCACGCCTCGGCATGACTTTCGCTGACCTGGACACCTACCGCGCGTTCTGGCAGGCGCATCCGGCGTTCGAAGACCGGTGGAACGAGTACTCGGAGGCCTACATCCGGCGCGACCTCACCGGACAGCCGCCCGCGCTCCGCTCGGCTTGCAACGAGACCGCGATCCGGGCCGACGGCGCCGACGTGTTGGGCGATCCGGACACTCTCGGTGCCGTTCACCGGATGCCCCGTCCGGCGCGGCTGCTCTGGGCCTCGCGCGGGCTGATGGACGAATCTCCGGGCCTGTACACGCCGGAGCGGCTGGCCGAGCTGAACGTGCCCCTGCCCGCACGTGAACTGGCCGATGAGAACCACTACTCGGTGCTGTTCTCCTCAGCCGTCCGGGAGATCGTCGCCGAGATCGACGCCGTGGCGGAGCAGTCCGTTCACGCGTAGCGCCAGCTGGAGTTCCAGCGCGCGTTCCGGCTCGTTCCAGTCGGCGCCGATGAGCTGAGAGATCCGGTCGAGCCGCTGCGACACGGTGTTGACGTGGACGTGCAGCGCATCTTTCGCCCGGATCAGGCTGCCGCCGCTGGCGAAGTACGCCGCGAGTGTCTCCACGAGTGCGGTTCCGCGTTCGGCGTCGTAGTCGACCAGTGGGCCGAGGGTACCGGCGACGAAGGACCCCGCGTCGTGGTTGTCGCCGAGCAGCACCCCCAGGAAGCCGAGATCGGCCGGCACCGCGGCCGTGCCGGAACGGCCAAGAGCGTGCAGCGCTTTCAGGCACCGCACGGCCTCGCGGTGCACCCGGGGAAACGAAGCCAGGCCGTTGGTGGGACCCGACGCGGCCGCGGTGAGCTGGGTTCCGATGGCGGTACGCAAATCCGCCGCCACCGTGGCGACCCACTCTTTCGGACTCTCCGCGGGCAGCGCCAGCACGGTACGCCCGTCGCGCCTGCCGGCCAGCCCGCGGCGGACCTCGGCGATATGCCGCGCGGCGGCATCCAGCCGCTCCGGGTCAGCGTCCGCAGCATCGGCTACGACGATGACGTAGGGCTGTTCCGGATCGGTGGCGACCCGGCGGGCTCGTTGGCGCAACGACTCGGGGTCGCCGCGGGGTGTATCGAGCACCTCGTCGAGCAGTTCACCGCGGACACGATGTTCGGCGTCGCTGACCGACCGGCGCCGGAGCAGCAGCAATGCGGCGACGACGGCCGCGCGTTCCAGGATGCGTTGCTCGGCGGCACCAAGCTCACTCGGGCGATGCAGGATCAGGGCGACGAGCGGTTCGCTGCCCGCTGCTGCGGCGGCCACCCACGTGTCGTGGCTGGTGCCTGACCGAACCACCCGTGCCTTGGCCAGTGATTCAGTGATGGCCTGCGCCAGCGTGTCGTCGTCGTTCCTCGTGCCGTCGGCCGGATCGACGAGTTTCACCGTGCCCCCGAGCAGTGCCGCGACAGCCGCGGTGATGTCCTCGGTATCCGCGCCCCGCAGGAGTAGATCGGTGAGCTTGTCGTGAGCGTCGGCGGCGCGTTCGACCTCGTCGGTGCGGGCCCGAAGCTGGGCGTTCACGGCGTTCAGCTCGTCGAGCGCGGTGCGGGTGCGGTCGATCAGGTTGGCGGAGTCGATGGCGATCGCCGCGTGGGTGGCGAGGGAGCGCAGCAACGCGATCTCGGCCTGGGCGAACGGGCGTTCGCGCCGGTTGGCGGCGAACAAGACGCCGATCACCTGCCCGTTGAGTTCGAGCGGCACGCCGAGGATGGCCACCAGACCTTCCTCGCGTACCGCGGAGTCGATCAGCTCGGTGTGGGCGAACCGGTCGTCGGTGAAATAGTTCGCGGTCACGTACGGGCGCGCGGTGGCGGCGACGAGCCCGCCGAGTCCCTCACCAGGGCCGAGCCGCACCTGCTGGAACTGTGCGGACACCGACCCGGAGGTGACTCGCATGGTGGTGTCCTCGGAGTGTGCCTCGCGCAGCGTGAGGTAGGCGATGTCGGTGCCGAGCAGGGCACGGGCGCGGTCCACGATGGCCCGCAGTACCTGGTCCAGATTGCGCATCCCGGCGAGGTCGTTGGCGGTTTCGTACAGGGCAGCCAGCTCGGACTCGCGTCGCCGGTAGTCATGCAGCAGGGCACGGACCTTGAGCGCGGCGACCTTCGCATCGTCGACGGCGGCGAGTTCGGCGTCCGTTGCGCCCGCGGAACGTGTTTCGATGACGGGGCGCTCGTACTCGACCGCGGGTGCATCGTTCAAGAGCATCTCGAAGTATGCGGCGATGGTCGCGTCCACGCCGTCGGGCGATCGCCGTGACGCGTCCTCACGATCGTGACTACCGTCGTTGCGCTCGTTCGTCATTGGCACCTGTCAGGTTGTCGGTCAGCCCGCCGACGGATGTCGATGGTCGCGCTGACCGTATTCTCTCGAATGGCACGGTAGTCTGTTCGAATATGGGGCGCACGGCACGGGACGGGTTTCAGTTGCTGCGGCAGCTGGCAGTGGCGGGGGATCTTGCTGCCTTGTGTGACCGCAACGACGTCGCGCTCCTGGTCGTCCATGGCAGCGTCGTCCGGAACCACCTAGACACCGAACCCCGTGATCTTGACCTGGCGTTTCTTGGTCGGATCGGAGCGAGGGCCGACGTGGTCGGATTGACTAATGAGCTGATCGATGCGGGTCGTTACGGCCGGATCGATCTTATGGATCTCGATCAGGCAGGGCCGGTGGCGAGGTCGCGTGCGCTTGCTCCGGACGCCATTGTTCTTCATGAAGAGCAGTCCGGCCTCTTTGCGCAGGAGCAGATCCGGGCGATCACCGAGGAGATGGAGACACGTCCACTGCGCCGGCTGGACCTGAAACTCATGGCCGCCTGATGAGTAGAAGGTCGCTCGACGCTGACATCATCCGGAACAAGCTCGACGCTATCGAGCGCTCGCTGCAGACTTTGGTGAGTATAGGCAACATCGATACCGAGCGCCTTGACCATGATCCGATCATCGCCGCAGCTGTCGAGCGGTTGATCTGCCGGGTGGTAGACCTTGCCGTTGAGACGAACACTCATATCAGCGCCTCCGTCCTTGCGCGCTCACCTGGTGACTACCGGGAGAGCTTTGACTTTGCACACCGCGCCGGTGCCTTGGACAGCGAACTGTTGAAGAAGATCAAACCATCGGTAGGTATGCGCAACGCGATTGTTCACGAGTACGTGAAGGTCGACTACTCCATCGTTGCCACCGCTGTCCCCTTGGCTATCGAGGTCTACACCGACTACCGCCGCCAGGTGGCCGCCTTCACTCTGGCGCACATCGAGGATGCTAGCTCGCCAGACGGTGCGGCACCGTAGTGTCAGCATTCGACAAGAGATCTGGCCGCTGACATCAATCAGCCCGCAGTCCAGCCGCCGTCGACGGTGATTGAGGTGCCGTTGACGAATGACGCCTCCGGCCCGCACACGTAAGCCACTGCGGCGGCCACTTCTTCCGGCTCGACGAGCCGCTTGATCGGACTGCGTGCCAGCAGGACGTCTTCGACGACCTGGTCTGCGGAGATTCCGTGGGTCTCGGCCTGCGCGGCGATCTGGTTCTCCACGAGGGGTGTGCGCACGTAGCCGGGGCTGATGCAGTTGGACGTGACGCCCTTCGGGCCGCCCTCGAGGGCGGCCACCTTGGAGAGGCCTTCGAGTCCGTGTTTCGCCGTGACGTAAGCCGACTTGAACGCCGACGCGCGCAGCCCGTGTACCGAGGAGATGTTGACCACCCGGCCCCAGCCTTGCGCGTACATGTGCGGCAACGCGGCGCGGACAAGCCGGAACGGTGCCTCGACCATCAGCCGCAGCATCATCGAGAAGCGCTCTGGTGGAAACTCTTCGAGAGGGCTGACGGTCTGCACGCCGGCATTGTTGACGATGATGTCGGTGCCCACGGCCAGCGAGGAGGCTAGGTCGAGGTCGGTGAGGTCAGCCACCTGAGCTTCGCCGCCCGCCTCTGCCGCCACCGCTTTCGCGGCGGCTTCGTCGATGTCGACGACGAGCACGTAGGCGCCCTCGGCAGCCAGCCGCAGCGCACAGGCCCGGCCGATACCGCCGCCCGCGCCGGTGACCAGCGCCACCTTGCCGGACAGGTCAGATGCGGAGCTCATGCACACACCCTAGGCGTGGCGTGGTAGCCGGCACATGGCGTCTGGGCACATCGTGGGGCGGAGCGACATGTGAGAACACCCCATGCTGCGCTGAGCCTCTACATCCTCCGCGCCCGCCCCGACCGCGACCCCGACCCACGCCACCACCCCGAACCCAACCCCGAACCCCGCCCCGAACCCGAACCCCGCCCCGAACCCGCGTTGATCATGGGCAGATGGCACCTATTGGAGGCCCAAAAGGCGGCAGACGCCCATGATCAACGGGGCGGGCGGGGGCTCAAGTACGTGCGGGACCACCGATCTTGGGAATGAATGCGCTCGCTGCAGGGGTTGTGGGCAGCATGGCGGTTGACCTTGGAACCTTGGGAATCTGGCAGCGAGCCGGAGCTCTGAACGGCGGTTTTGCCGCCGAGATCGAAGCGCTCGGATACGGCACCATCTGGATCGGCGGCTCGCCACCGGGCGACCTACGTCTGGCCGAAGAACTTCTCGACGCCACCAGCAGCGTCGCGGTGGCGACCGGCATCGTGAACGTCTGGGCGGTCGACGCCCGTACGGTCGCGGAGTCCTACCACCGCATCGCCGCGCGGCACCCGGGGCGGTTCCTGCTCGGCGTGGGCATCGGCCATCCCGAGGCGACGAGCAGCTATCAGCGTCCCTTCGACACCGTCGTGGCCTATCTGGACCAGCTCGACCAGGACGGCGTTCCGGCAGCTGACCGGGCGCTGGCCGCTCTGGGGCCCAACATGCTCCGGCTGGCGGCCGAGCGCAGCGCCGGCACGCACCCGTATCTGACGACGCCCGAGCACACGCGGCTCGCACGGGAGATCATGGGCGACGGTCCGTTGCTGGCTCCCGAGCAGAAGGTCGTGGTCGACACCGATACCCGGCGTGCACGTGAGCTGGCCCGGCAAGCCGTCAGCAACCCCTACCTGAAGCTCGCCAACTACGTCGCCAACCTGCGGCGGCTCGGCTACACCGACGACGACCTCGCAGGTGGTGACGGCAGCGACCGCCTGATCGACGACCTCGCGCCGCAGGGGACCGCTGCCAGCGTCGCCGGAAGTGTCACGGCCCATCTGCAGGCCGGGGCCGACCACGTGTGTGTCCAGGTGCTGGGTGATGACCGCATGCCCGGGTACCGCCAGCTGGCGGAGGTGCTCCTGTGACCGCGGCTGCGATGCGGCTCTCGGTGCTCGACCTGGCCACCGTCATCGAAGAGCAGGAGCCGCGGGAGGTCTTCCAGGCAAGTGTGGACACCGCCCGGGCGGCTGAGGAACTCGGCTACGCACGGTACTGGTTCGCCGAGCACCACAACATGCCTTCGATCTTGTCGTCGGCCACCAGCGTGCTCATCGGACACGTCGCGGCGCACACCTCCAGTATCCGGATCGGCTCGGGCGGCATCATGCTGCCCAACCACTCACCACTGGTGATCGCCGAGCAGTTCGGCACGCTGGAAACCCTGCACCCGGGCCGGATCGACCTCGGTGTGGGCCGCGCACCAGGAGGCGACCGCGAGACGTTCCTGGCGCTGCGCCGCGATCCGGCCGCGGCCGAGTACTTCCCGCAGGACGTCGCCGAACTGCGCGATCTGCTCGGCCCCGCGCAGCCTGGCCAACGGGTGCGGGCCATTCCGGGGACTGGAACCAACGTCCCTATCTACATCCTCGGCTCGTCCCTGTTCGGTGCGAAGCTCGCGGCGTCGCTGGGTCTGCCCTACGCCTTCGCCTCGCACTTCGCGCCCGCCGCGCTCGACGACGCGCTGGCCGCCTACCGGCAGAACTTCGAGCCGTCTGAGCAGCTCAGCCGGCCGTACGTGATCGTGGCGATGAACGTCTATGCCGCCCAGACGCGTGAGGCCGCCGAGGCGCTGCTGACCGGCAACCTGGTCCGGATGGCCCGCGGCCTGGTGAGCCGGAGTGGTTCGCCGGTGCCAGAGGTGAGCGACGAGACGCTGCTCGCCTCGCCGGTAGGGCAGCAGGTCCGGTCCATGCTGCAGCACACCGCCTTCGGGACGTCCGACGAAGTCGGCGAGGGGGTGCGGACCTTCGCCGAGCACACGAAAGCCGACGAGATCATGGTGGTGACCAACACGCCTGACGTCGAGGCGAGGATCCGCTCCTACCAGATCCTGGCCCGCGCAACGGGTATCACCGGCTGACCCGACCCGCGTTCGGCGTGGACTTCAATACCGTCAGGCGGCGTTACGGACCTCGGAGGAGGGTTATCGCCACCTGACGGTATTGAAGTGGATCCGCGGGGGTCGGCTATTTGCCGGGCTTCTCGAAGCGGCGACGGAACTTCTCCACCTGGCCGGCCGTGTCGAGGATCTTGGCCTTGCCGGTGTAGAAGGGGTGGCTGCCGGACGAGATCTCGACGTCCACGACCGGATACGTCTGCCCGTCCTCCCACTCGATCGTCTTCTCCGACGTGGCCGTGGATCGGGTGAGAAAGGACAGGCCGGCGCTGCTGTCGCGGAAGACCACCGGGTGGTACTCGGGGTGGATCCCCTTCTTCATCAGACTCTCCGTTCGACGGGTGCTGCGCCACTATACATAGAGATGATAATCATTTGCTAAAGTGGCTCAGGTTCGGCCGTCGTTCATGGCGGGGAAGTGGTGTGAGGGGTGGCGACGGAGCCTCCCAGGCACACCTGGACATCGGCAGAGGAGAAGCTCGTGAAGGTGCGCAACTCGCTACGTTCGATGAAGAAGAAGCCGGGTGCCCAGGTGGTTCGGCGCCGCGGCCGGACGTTCGTGATCAACAAGCAGAACCCACGATTCAAGGCGCGTCAAGGTTAGTCTCACGTCGCAAGGCCCGGCACCCCATTTGTATGCTCGATGTCGGCGGCTGTCACAGCCGTTTGGTGAACATGAGCGACGGTCCGTCGTCGATCACGATGGTGGTGCCGGGCGCCACTGGACGACATCCAAGGACGACGCCCGCGCCGTCGGGGATGTAGCCGCGCTTGACGTACATGCGTTGTGCGCTGCCGTAGTCGGAGTAGAGCCCCACGCCGATCCCGGCATGATCAGATCGGCGCGCGATCCGGTCCTCCGCCTCGTCCATTAGCGTTGATCCGGCGCCGCGTCGGCGATGCCGCGCGAGCACATTGAAGTCGACGATTTCCGGGATGCTCGCCGCCGCGAACGGTGGATAAGGCGAATCCCACGCGATGGTCAGGTAGCCGATCGGGTCCGAATTGGACCATGCCACGATCACATCACGCTTGGCGGACCTCACCATGTCGGCGTACTCGAGAAATTGAGCGCGCGACTTCGGCCAGTCCGCGAACGCGTGCGACAGATCTTCGACGTGCTCCACACCCAGGTCCCGCAGTTCAACCACGGGTCCCAATCTGCCACAGCCCGCAGAGAAAGCCACCCGGTAGCGCCATAGGGTTCGGCTGTGCCCAATGCAAAGACTTTTGTAGGCGTTACCGCGTAGACGTCCGCTGCTTACTCCTTGCTGTTGTACGGTCCGGACCCGTAGCGGGCCGGGTGGCCGCTGATCTCGAAGTTGAGCATCGCCGCCATCGGTTCGATACGCAGCCGGACCGGCCAGCCCGGCGTGTCGCTGCGCTGACTAGGCATCGGTGGACCCGGGCTCGGTGCTGCTGCCGGTGAGCTTCTCCCAGGCGGCGAGGTCGAAGCTGGTGAGCACCAGCCCGACGGTCATCGCCAGCGCCAGCACACCGGCGAACAACAGGGACCAGGACAACGCCTGCCGGCCGGGAGCCCAGCCATCGAGCACCCACGGCAGTGCCACGGTGAGCAGGACGATGGGCCATACCAGCCACGGCGATTCTCGGGGGATGGGCATTACGGCGCGCAGGTCGTGATAGCGACGCGTCCATTCGAGTAGTACCCGGATAGCCGCGACGCTCAACACGATGAACACGACGGCGAACCAGGCTGGTCGGAGCATCACCACGCCAAGTGAGATGCCGAGTACCAGTGTGTACAGCAGCAAGGTCAGTTTGGTGGTAGCGCGCAGGAACGGCGCGCCTTGCGGCGCCACAGCCGCTGCGCGTCGCAGGCCGGTCTCGACGTAGAAGAACGCACCCAGTAGCAGCAGACCGATCAGAGTGGCCGCGATTTGTGCTGTTGCCAGCAGAAGATCGTCGGTGATCTCATGCATGACTGATCGGTCCTGGCGTGATCGAGTGGGCCCGCAGGCGCCGACGGGTCGGAGGCTGGTGGGTCCGCTTCATGGGCACCTCCGGTGACGAGACGGTCTATCTCAACTCTGGGCCGGCCTGCTCCTTCCCGAACAGGGCCGAAGTGCCGCAACGGGTTGGGACCTTGGGCAGCGGCTCGGCCACCGTGGTGGGCCGCCTCGGCAAGCTCTCCTGAATCATCGGCTTCGGCACGCTGGCCTACGGCCACGCTCAGCTGGCGCGTGCCGCGGGCAGTTCCGGGGTGGCATCGCCGAAGTCCGGCCGTACTGGTTGGTAGAACCCCGACAGTAGCGGGGATGAGATGATCATGTCCGCGCTCGTGATGTTCGAGGCGACGCCGATGTTCCATACGGCGGCGATGCGCAGCAAGGCCTTGACGTCGGGATCGTGTGGTTGCGGCTCGAGCGGGTCCCAGAAGAAGATCAGCACGTCGATGACGCCTTCGGCTATCTTCGCGCCGATCTGTTGATCTCCGCCGACGGGGCCGGAGAGGAACCGGTGCACGGGGAGCCCGAGTTCGTGCTGGAGCATGGTTCCGGTCGTCCCGGTCGCGTAGAGGTGGTGCCGCGCCAGTGTTCCACGGTTGAACGCGGCCCATTCCAGCAGCGACTCCTTCTTGTTGTCGTGTGCGACGAGCGCGATGTGGCGCGGGGCTGGGCTCATGCGGCCAGTGTGAGTGGTTTCGGTGTCGGGATCGTTACGGCAGGCTACGAGCACGGGAAGAGTGCCGGTATTCGAACCGCGACGGACCGGCCTCTCGGTGATCCGGGGTAAAATAGCGGATGTAACCAGAGCCTTCTGCTGCCACTAGTGCAGCTGAAGGCTCTTTTTTGTGCCGGCGCGGCTCTCGGTATCCCGGAGCATCCTCAAAGTCCGCCGGGCTTGGGCAGCGTCACGCAGCCGCACCGCCGTTATCCCTCGTGCCCGTAAGGAGATCCCATGAATGATCACCGGTCCGCAACCTCCGCCGGCTCCTGGAAGCTCGGTGACCGGACCGTCAATCGGCTCGGGTTCGGTGCGATGCGCTTGGTAGGCGGCCCACCCTTCGCCGTCGATGCCGCGCGCGACCGATCGCAGCTCATTCGGGTGCTTCGGCGCGCCGTCGAACTCGGTGTGAATCATATCGACACAGCAGCTTTCTATTTCTCGTCAACGCGTTCGGCCAACCAGCTGATCAGCCGGGCTTTGGCGCCGTATCCCGAGGACCTGGTCATCGCCACCAAGGTCGGGCCGGGCCGGGACACCTCGGGGGCATGGTGGTGGGCGACCCCCGAACAGCTACGCGGCCAGGTGGAGGAGAACCTGCGGCAGCTCGGCCGCGAACACCTGGACGTGGTGAACCTGCGGGTACCGCCGAGTGGCAGGTCTGGCTCGATCGCCGAGCACTTCTCCGCCTTGGCCGAACTGCGCACTGCGGGCCTCATCCGGCACCTCGGCATCTCCAACGTCACCTCCGAGCAACTGGCCGAAGCTCGCGCCATCGCGCCCGTGGTCTGTGTGCAGAATGCCTTCAGCATCGACGCCTCGAGCGACGAACACCACTTACTCCGGCTATGTGGCGAGCTCGGCATCGCGTATGTGCCATTCTTCGCGATCGCCGGTGACGGGCGCGAAGCCGGTGCGCGCGCCGTCGACGAAGCGGCCGTGCTGACCGTCGCCCGCAAACATGGAGCGTCGCCCGCGCAGATCCGATTGGCGTGGACTTTGCACCAAGGGGAACATGTCTTGGCGATTCCTGGAACCGGGGATCCGGATCACCTCACCGAGAACGTCGCCGCGGGCGCGATCCGGCTTTCCGGCGACGATCTCGCGTACCTTCAGAGCCGGACGTGAACCGTCCGGTTTGTGGTTTACCGTCGGTCCATGCCGTGGACGCTGCACGGCGCATGTGGGACTCAATGCCGTTGTTCGATGACAGGAGCGCAGAAGTGGCCGAGATCGTGTTGTTCCACCACGTGCAGGGACTCACCGACGGGGTGCGCGCCTTCGCCGACCAGTTACGCGCCGGTGGGCATGTTGTGCACGCGCCTGACCTGTTCGACGGCGAGCGGCCGGCGACCATCGACGACGGCGTCGCTCTGGTCGAGAGCATCGGGCGCCAGCTGCTGCGCGAGCGTGCCGACGGGGTGTTGGACGAGTTGCCGGACGCTCTGGTGTATGCCGGGTTCTCGTTCGGTGCCGGTATGGCGCAGCGGCGTGCGCAGACCCGTGCCGGGGCGCGTGGCGCGCTGCTGTATGAGTCCTGTATCTCGATCACGGGTGAGTGGGCCGTCGGGCCGTGGCCAGAGGGGGTCCCGGTGCAGATCCACGGAATGGAGGCAGACCCGTTCTTCGCGTTGGAGGGCGACCTCGAGGCCGCGCGTGAGCTGGTCGAGACGGTTGGGCCGGAGCTGGCGAGCCTGTTCGTCTACCCGGGCGATCAGCACTTGTTCACCGACAGTTCGCTTCCGTCATACGACGCGGAGGCGACGGCCTTGGTCGTGCGGCGTTCGTTGGACTTCCTCGACGGATTGCCGAGTACATCGCTTTGACGCAGCTACAAGCCGACGCATTCGTGACCCTTGATGAGCAACTCGCAGGTGCCGTCAAGGACCTGGTGACCGTCGCTCCGATTGAGGAGCTGTCCTAACCGAAAGCCCAGCGATCCGCTCGACTGCCGCGACCGCCGGCTCGAGGTCCTTGCGGGCCTCGACCGTCCACAACGAACTGTCGAGGGCCTCGATCACCAGGATGTCCTCGGCGTTGCCATGCGATGTCCGGGCGACGAGCCGGCCGTCGATCATCTGATGTACGCCATCGGCGAAACGCAGCAGTTGTTGCCAGTTGTAGTCGACACTCGCGCCACGGGCCAAGCGTTCTTCGAGGTCGAGAACGTTCAGGCCACTTCCTGGCCGGGACATGCCGTGGAAGTCCTCGAGTCGCCAGGCCCAGGTGTTGCTCCCGACGAAGTCGAGTACCTGGCGAAGTCCCACGTAGTGACCATGGATCCATGCGGGCACGGTGACCTTCATGGGAGCAGGCTCGCACATGAAGGCCTGTCGTACGGATCTCCTGTGGCGCGGACCAACGTCAATATGACAACATTGTTGTCATGATTGACGAGCGAGGAGCCGCACTCTACGCGTTGCTGCGACATGTCCGACCGCTTGTGCTGAACTCCGCGCGGGTGGTTGAGGCGTTAGTGCACGATGCCGGCTGGACGGTTGGGATGCGTGCGGTTATGGAAGTGATCGACGAGATCGGCCCCACACCTGCTCCCGCTATCGCGTCGAGGCTGGACCTGCCCCGGCAGGGGGTTCAGCGACATATCAACGACCTCTTGGAGCTTGGCCACGTCGAAGCGCAGCCGAACCCGGCGCACCGTCGCTCGAACTTGATCGCCCACACTCCACGTGGTGCGGAGGTCTACGCGCGCATCCGGGCCGACGAACTGCGGCGGTTGGATTCCCTCGCGGGAGAGTGCAGCCCGACGGACATCGACGTCGCGGTACAGGTACTCGCGGCGCTCAACCGTGATGTGCGTGATCAGGCGGCCCGACTGACGTACACGAGAAAGAAGCGGGACAATGACTGACGACGAGATCTACGCACTCACCACCACCAACCGGAGGAAGATCGCGGCGTTGCTCGACGGGTTCGACGATGACCAGTGGGCGGCACTGACTCTCTGCCCTGGCTGGACGGTGCACCACATGGCCGCTCATTTTCTGCAGCCGATGGTCGTCGGCTTCGGCCAGTTTCTTCGTGCGGCGTTCCGCCATCGTGGCGACACAGACAAGACCGTGGCGCACGTGACGGAGCGGCTTGCTCGAAAGTCTCGCGCCGACCTGATCGCACTGCTGGACAAACACGCCGGGGACCGCGTGAGTCCTACTCGGGTCGGCCCGATGGGGCCGTTCGCCGAGACGTGCATCCACCTGCGGGACATCGCGCGTCCGTTAGGTCTGGATGCCGACGTCCCGGATGAGCACTGGCTGATCCTGCTCGACTACCTCACATCCTCCTCCGTTGCCCCAGCACTCGTACCGGCCGGGCGGCTGGATGGGCTGGCCCTGTTGGCCGCCGACGGCGATTGGCAGTCCGGGGTGGGGGAGGAATTGCGAGGACCGGCCGAGGCGCTTGCCATGGGCGCGGCCGGGCGCGTCGTCGCTCTCGACGACCTCACCGGGAATGGTGTGACAATGCTGCGCCGCAGGCTTGCGGCGACCGAGTGAATCCGCGCTCCCTCCGCAGCGTCCTGCGGAGTGTGCGCGATGGCACTCGCTCCGCAGGACGCACACGGCGCAGGTCCCGGTGCGTCAGCGGGTGGGGTCGAACGGCGCGAGCTCGGCCGGCGCCCGGCCGGTGGTCATCAGTTCCGCCAGAAGTTCTCCGGTAGCGGGGCCGAGCGTGACCCCCCACATGCCGTGGCCGCCGGCGGTGAAGACCCGCGACGAGGTGGTCCGCCCGATCAGGGGAAGGCCGTCGGGAGTGCACGGGCGTGCACCAACCCACTCGTCAGCCCGGTTGTCCAGCTCGGCGCCGTCCAGGAGCGGGCGCACCGCTTCGGTGATGGCGGCGATACGACGCGGGTCGAGTTTGGCGTCGGGGGAGCGGAATTCCATCATGCCGGCTACCCGGAGCCGATCTCCGAGCGGCGTGCAGGCTACCCGCTGCGCCGGGAAGTACAACGGGCCGGCGGGCACCCGTGGCGTCTTGACACTGAAGCTGTAGCCGCGTCCGGCCTGGACATGGGTGCGCACACCGTGGGGCTTCGCGAGGCGGCTCAGCCACGAACCGTTGGCCAGCACCACTGCGTCGAACGACTGCTGTATGCCGTCGGTGGTCTCGACCACGGCCTGGCCGGGTTTGTTGTGCACGGCGGTGACGGCGGTGCCGATGCGGAACCGGGCGCCCCGGACCCGCACCGCCTCGGCCAGTTCGGAGACGAACGTCCCCGGGTCGATGAACCGCTGGCCGTGCAGCCGGATGGCCGCGCCCACGGCGGGGCCGAGGAGAGGTTCGAGTTCACGAGCCTGCTCACCGCTGAGGGTGTCGAACTCGATCCCCAGCCCGGCGGCGCGGATGTGTTCCAGCTCCTCCAGCAGGGTGGTGCGCTCGGCTTCGGTGCGGTAGGCGGCGAGGAATGGGGCCGCCTCCTGCGTCGGCGTGTGCACTCCGCCGTCGGTGAGCCGGTCGAAGGCGGGCAGCGCACGCTGGTTGATCGGCACGAGTGCGTCCATGGCCCGGCGCCAGCGGGTGGCGGTGCTGTTGCGGGTGAATCGGGTGAGGAAGCCGAGCAGCTTCGGGTCGGGTCGTAGAGGCACGTACACCGGCGACGACGGACTCAGCACCGCCCGCACGCCATAACGGAGCACGGCCGGCTCCGGCAGGGGCGTGGCCAGTCCCGGGGTGAGCCAGCCGGCGTTGCCCCACGACGCGCCGGAGGCGACTCCCTCGCGGTCGATGACGGTGACAGAGACGCCACGTTCTTGCAGGAACCAGGCGGTGGCCAGGCCTACCATGCCGGCTCCCACGATGGCGACGTCACCTGGGGTGCCGGTTGCCGGAGTCTGAGAGGTCATGTCTTCGATGCTGCCCGTCGAAAGGCGATCCGTCTTGGTCTTCGGCGCGCAACGTTTGCGCGGATCGTTGTTCTGAGAGCACAATGCCGATGTGAGCTCGCCCATCGACATCGTGGCTGCCCTGGGTGCGCCGTTGCTGCACGTGGTCGTCGCCGGTGCTGATCGCGGCGACGTCCGTGACGTGTTCCTCGCCGAGCCGCACGACGCCGTCCCCGGCGAGCCCGGCGATCTGGTCCTCGGCATCGGCGTGCCTGGTCCGGAAGAAGCGGTCCAGCTAGTGCGGCGGTGTGCCGCGTCGGGCGCAGCCGCGGTGATCATGCGGACGGCCGTCGCCACACCTGTTCCGGTGGCCGAGGCAGCGCAGGAATCTTCCATCACCCTCGTCGCCGCCGGAGACGGGGTGCCGTGGGCACACCTGGTGTGGCTGTTGCGGGGGGTGATCGATAGGTCGATGCCGCCGCCGGGCGCGTCGTCAGCCGCAGACACCTCGCCGGGCACGTATGACGACCTCTTCGCACTCGCGGACACCGTCGCGGCGATCGTCGGGGCGCCGGTGACGTTCGAGGACAGCGGATCACGCGTCCTGGCCTATTCGTCCGGGCAGGGGCAGACGGACACCGCCCGCGTGGCGACGATCGTCGGACGCCGGGTCCCCGAGGAGGTCGCCGCACACTACCGAGCCCGCGGGGTGTTCCGTCGCCTGGTCCGCTCCGACGAGCCGTTTCTCGTACCAGCCGGCCCGGACGGAATGCTGCCGCGGCTGGTGGTGCCGGTCCGGGCAGGTGGGAGTGGCTGGGCTCCATCTGGGCGGTCGTCGATGGACCCGTCGACGACGCGACAACGGCTGAGCTGCGCCGGGCGGCATCCGTCCTCGCGCTGCACCTGCTGCGGTTACGGGCGCAGACCGACATCGTCCGGCGCAGCGCTACGGAGCTGATCCGCTCGGCGCTCTGGCAGTACTCGCCGGAGCGGGGTATCGATCAGGCGTTGCCGGGTACGGGTCCGTGGCGCGTCGTCGCACTCAGCGCGCCGGAGAGCCACGAATCCGACGAGCACCTGCAGGTGTGGGAGACGGTGCTGCGCCGCCACGGCTGGCGACGTGCGGTGCTGGCCGATCTGGCCGGCGACGTCTTCGCGGTGGTCGACGCCGAGGATGGTGACGGTCCCGGCACGTGGGCGTGGCTTCGGGCCGTGGTTCACGAAATGGACGACGACGGCCGGGGTTGGGTGGCCGCGGCCGGAACGGCGGCGATAACCGCGGAGTTGCCCCGCTCGCGGGTGGAGGCGGCCGAGCTGTTGAGTATTGTGCGCTCGGGACAAGGCACCGATCCGGCGATGTCGGTCGAGGGCGCGTGGGACGCCGTTGTGCTGCACCGTGTGCTTGGTGCCGTCGACCTCGCCGTTCCTGGAAGCCCGCTGCGAGCGTTGCTTGACCACGACGCCGAACACGGCACGGCCTACGTGCCGACACTCGGAGCGTGGCTGGAGCACTATGGCGAGCCGTTACGGGCCGCCAAGGCGCTCCTGATCCACCCCAATACGCTGCGTTATCGCATGCGTCGGCTCCGCGACGTCGTCGACATCAACGTGCACGACCCGCGTCAGCGTCTCGCCCTTTACCTTCAGATCGAGGCCGCGCGAAAAACGACGGAGCGGGCGACCTGAGGGTCGGCCCGGCAGCAACCGACGTCCACGACACGCGCTGGTCCGGTTGCCGGCGCCCCGGATAGGGACAGCCCGAACGGCACGCCGTCGGCGGTAGGCCTCCGCCGCGATGAGCGTGCCCACATCCTCGAAGAGCCGCGTCGTGCCGGCTCACTAGAGGAGCGCCAGCAGACCAGCGGTAACCCGCGGATCCCACTCAGCACTACGGATGTGCAGTTGTCCCGCGCGATTGGGCGAGTCAGGTGAACCCACCCGATACTCCAGGACAACCTCACCGTTCACGCGCCAGCTGATTCCTGGCGGACGACGTGTCGGGTCGGCGGGATCCAGCGTGAGGAGGGAGAGGATAAAGAAGACGCCCAGCAGGGGGGGCGGTCACGCATCGGGCCGGCCGCGACAGGGCGCGACCCTGGTAACCGACGGCGGCCGGCTGGCCGGCTTGCTCAACGATCCAGCGCGTGCGCCGAGGAGATAACCACGCGGCCCGCCTGCAGGTGATCGACGCCAATGATTCTCCCTGCGACCCGTTCACCGTATATCGCGCCATCCGGCGTGAATAGATGGACTCGGTCACCACGCGGGCGAACACCTCATGCCGGCGGGTATCAGCCCACAGGATGAAGGACCGGGACCCGTGCGTGTCGCCTGTTTCGTTGTCGCCCGTTGCATCCACCGGCATGAGGCGTTCGAGAATGGCGAGAACGTCGATGTCAACGTGCTCCGCCACCTCGACACTGGCGTCGGTCCCGCGCACCTCCCAGACCGCATCGCCGCCGTCGGAGGGCTCATCCGGCCGCACGGAATCCGCGTCGCGTCGCCATGCCCGACACTGCTCGAGCCAGAGGACACGGCCCATCCGGTCCGACATTGTTCTCCCTCCGGCCGCGTTGATCACCCTACCGACACCCGGCCGCGGCGTTGAATGCCGCCGGAACGCCCGCCTGCCTAGCTTCGTGGCCTCACGTAACGTTTAGACCGGTTCTCGGGCCGCGAAACGTTACGTGAGGCCACGAAGCTCAGCTGAGCGAGGTGAAGCGCGGGGAGTCCCGAGCCGCAGCACCCAGCGCGATCAGGCCCGACGGTCGGCTAGCGCCTCGGTCAGTAGTCCCACCAATGCCTCGAGCTGGACGTCGGCCGAGGAAGCGATCTCTTCACCGGAGCCGTCGAGTGCGCGCGCGGCAAGGCTCGCCTTGGCGTCGATGAGTTCGGCGATCTTGGCGTCGATCGTCTGGGCGGCGATGATCCGCCAGGCCGTGACGGGTTCGGTCTGCCCGATCCGGTGGACCCGGTCGATCGCCTGGGTCTGCTCGGCGTTGGTCCACGAGAGCTCGGCGAGGACGACGTTGCTGGCGACCTGCAGGTTGAGGCCGACGCCGGCGGCGGTGAGAGAGCAGACCGCGATGGCTACGTCCGGGTCGTTGATGAACGCGTCGATGTTGCGCTGGCGTTCTCTGGGGGACTGATCGCCGCGGACTGAGGCGTAGCCGATTCCCCGCGATTCCAGGAGCTCCGAGGCAGCGTCCATCACGTCGATGTGCTTGGCGAAGAACACGACCTTGCCCGCGTTGCGGGCCAGCTGTGCGGCGTAGTCGGCCGCCAGGGTGGCCTTGGAACGGCCGATCCGGCGCACTACGGCGAACACGTTCTCGCCCGACGACCGGTCCGCGTCCTTGAGTTCCGAGCGCACGACTCGCCGGACAAGCTCGTGATCGATGCCCTCGACGACCTTGTCCGAGCGTTCCGCACGCGCGGCGACGGCCGCGTCGTACCGCTGGACCAGGCGCAGCGCGAGCTCACGTTCGGCGTTGCGGATCGAACGCGTGGTGGCGACGTCGAGCTCAACGGGCAGGTCAGCGATCCGCCGGGCGGGGATGTCGCTGGCGACGTCCACCTTGCGCCGCCGGACGATGCCGAGATCGATCACGGCTTGGCGTGCCGCGGGCTGGAAGCCCCGATCGGCAGGGGTCTGGCCGGTTTTCTCCAGCGCCGTCATGAGCTGCGGGCCGGGTTTGTTGTCCTCGATCCAGCCGAGGAACTGCCAGATTGCGCGGAAGTCGTCGATGTCATTGATCAGTGGCGTGCCCGTGAGCGCCATCATCAGCGGCCGCGGGAGGCGCTGCCGGATCCGATCGGCGATCTCGAGCACATGCTGGGATCGCTGAGACTTCTTGTTCTTGATGAAGTGCGCCTCATCGACGACCATGCCGCGGAAGCCGTGGGTGGCGATCCAGCCGACGTGGCGGTCCAGCACCTCGTAGTTCACGACGACGATGTCAGCGAACCCATCGATAGTCTCCCCACTGCCGTGAATCACCGTCACGCTCCGTGAAGGCGTCCAGAGAGCGACCTCACGGGCCCAGTTCGTCTTGACCACGCTCGGCACCACACACAGCAGCGGGTAGGCGTTCGCGGCCTGTGCAGCGAGCAGCGCCTGCGCGGTCTTGCCCAGTCCCGGCTCATCAGCCAGCAGGAACGTGCGGTGCCCCTGGGCCGCGGCAGTGATCACGCGGGCCTGGTGCGGCATAAGTTCGAGTTTGGAAGGCAGCTGCGACGGCGCCGGTTCGGGCAGTTGCATGCACGACCCTGCTCCGGGCGAAGCGTTCTCGAACGAGTTCAGCAGTGGCGTGATCAGCTCCCAGCCGGCGAGGCGCCGCTGCGTCGGGCGCTGCTGTTCGGCGTCGCCGAAATCGGGTGCGAGGAACGGGTTGGCCAGCTGCGCGGCGGCGACGGAGCGCGGCACCACCTGTCGCTCACTGGGTGCGACGGTCTGGGGCGTCCGTGGCTTCTCGAGCTCCGGATCTGGCGCCAGGCCACCGGCAACCTGCATCTCACGCTTCAGCCGCAATGCTGAGTCGCTGGCCTCGGCGTCCTCGGCGAGGAGCAGGTACAGCGACGGCTGACGGGCCGCGGTCTGCGCAAGGATGGTCGCGATTCCGTCCAGCCGTCTCAGTTCCGTGTCTCGCTGAGCGTCGGACACGGAAGTGTCGGCTTTAATACGCGCGCGTTCGTCACGCACCTGCAACGCGACGGCCTGGAACTTCGCCGCGTCTACCTGGCCCCGCTGGGCGCGGTTCTCGAGTTCTCGGACCGCTTTGGCAAGGACGGGCAGGATCCCGTCGTTGTCACGCGCGCGACGCTTGCCGCGCTGGGCTGTCCCGGTCCCCCCGGAACGACGTACACGTTGTGCCACCAAGCCTCCTGCTGGGTACTACCTGGACATGGATCGAGCCCCAGCTGCTGTGCCCGTGCGACGGTCCGTCCAGCCGTCGAACTGGCACGGCAAGCACTCCTTGACGAGTGCCTGCCCCAGACGGGACCGTCACGCGCGTCTCAGCGCCGACGCACCGACGTCGAACAGCGATCTCTCAAGAAGGGGACGCTGCTGGAAAGAAGTCCCTCGAAAGGGACGCCCGACGAGCCGGTGTTGTGTCCATGGTACCTGGAGGCGCACGGAGCCGCCTCAAGAGCGCATACTGGAACCAATGACGAAACGAATCCCGGCCAAGCGGCGACATCTTGCGAGTAGCCCTTTCCTACCTCAGTCCGAGCCGGTCATCGAGGAGTTCGCCCTCGGGGACCGGGTTTCACATGACCGATACGGCGTTGGCCGGGTCACGGCTGAAGAGACCGGGGCGGTGACCGTCGACTTCGGTTCCCAAACGGTCCGCATCGCCAGCCCCTTCCACAAGATGGCGAGATTGTAGGCAGCCCCGCTTGGAAATCAGCGCGGCGTAGCCGGTTTGTAGGCGCGGATCTGGATCCCGGCTGACTCGTGTCCGTTCATGGTGGCGACTGTGAATCGGCGTGTCTCAGAGATGCTGAAGTCGGTGAGCAGCGCGGCGAGCCTCTCGGGGGAGTGGTGTCGGCAGACTGCCTGCATCTAGCCCGGAGAAGTGCAGAGCAGGATTCAGGGTACGGGCCCGGGCGATCATTTCTGGTGAGGTGTCGACGCCTGTCAGGTTGTTGAAGCCCTCACGTCCTAGAGCGTGCATGGTGCGTCCATAGCCGCAGCCGTAGTCGAGGATCGTGGCATCCCTGGCGACGCCGTTCAGCCAGGGCATGTACAGCGGATGTGTGAATGTCTTGGTCGCCGCGGCAGCATCCCAGTAGGTGGTTTGAGTATCGAGATCGGACATGACTGGCACCTCCATCGGCGTCCCGGCACGGATCTCATGCTGTCATGGCGCGCGAATCCGTGCGGCGTACCAATGTGTCGACCTGCGGTGCCAATCGGACTAAGAATCCGCGCGAATAGGGATTCGCCGGGCTCACGGGCCCGGGCATCCGGGCTAGCTGCGTTGTCGTCAGTCGACGCACAAACCCAGTGCGACTCCTGCCTCGGCCTTGCTACCCAGGCGCCCGACCTCGCTCCCTATCCGGCGCCCCTATTCGCGCGGGTTCCTAAGTCTTCCCCCCGCGTCACAGTACGCGGTAGCGCAGGTGGGTCACCCACGGGGATTTCACGGCATCGAGCTGTTCGAGCCTGACGTCGGGGCTGACCCCGTCGAAGAGCCGCTTGCCCGCGCCGAGAAGGACCGGGGCGACCGACACGGCGAGTTCGTCCAGCCGGCCGGAGGCGAGGACCTGGCGGATCACGTCTCCACCCATGATCCCGACGTCCTTCTGGCCTGCTGCTTCCTTCGCCTGGGCAAGTGCGGAGTCGAGGCCGTTCACGAACTGGAACCCTGCGCCGCTGGGTTCGTCCTCTGGTCGGTGCGTGAGGATGAAGAAGGGGACGGGCCAGGGGTTTGTGCCGCCCCATGCGCCCGCTGACTCGTACGTCCAGCGTCCTCCGACGACGGCGCCGATCCGCTGAATGGAGTCATCTAGGACTTGTTTGTCCACACCTGTCGCTTCGCCTTTCGGTCCTTGGTCGTAGGACCACGCACCTCCGAACACCCAGTAGTGGAGCTGCTCGCCACCGTCGCCGAGCCCGCGTCCAGGACCGTCGTTCGGGCCGGTGAAGTAGCCATCGAGGGATACCGTCATCTGGGCCACGATTTTGCTCATCTGTTCCTCCCGGGTTGAGGTCGGTAGTGCTCTCCATTGCTACCGACCCGGGCGAGCGGCGAAACTCACCGCCGCGCTGGCTTCGTAGCGTCCTGCAGATGGTGGGCTATGGCGCTCACTGTGCAGGACGCAACCGGGCGTCGCGGGATCCCGGAGAAGGTGGCGTAATCGTGCGTGCAATGTGTGCAAAGTGCTACCATTGCATGCATGGAGACCAAGCCGATTCAGATACGCGACGTGCCTGCCGACGCACTCGACGTTATGCGCATTCGTGCGGCGGCTGAGGGGATGAGTCTCACTGCCTATCTCCGGCGAATGGTGATCGAGGCGGCGGCCCAGCCCACGGTGGCCGAGGTCTTGGCTCGCGCAGCTCAGCGGCCTCCGGCTGGGCTGACCATGGCAGACATTGTGGCGGCGACACGTGCCGGGAGGGGCGAGTGAGTGCACTCGTCGTTGACAACTCGGTTCTTGTTTACGTTCTCACCCAAGCGCAAACCAACGACGTGCTACGCCAGAGGCTCTCCGCGCCGCGTGTGCTGAGCGCGCCCCATCTCGTCGACTATGAGTTTGCTAACGCGCTACGTGGCTTGGTCCAGGCAGGGAAACTGGCACCAGAGCACGCGGACGATGCCAGACTCGATTTCGCCGACCTGCGGATCCAGCGTTACCCGGGGGCGGTCACTGCTGAACGTGCGTGGGAACTGCGCGACAACTTCACCGCCTACGACGCCGCCTACATCGCGCTGGCAGAGGTACTCGACTGCCCGCTGCTGACCGGCGATCAAAAGCTCATCGGAGCGCACCGCGCCAACGTCGAACTCCACCCCAGCTCGTAACTTCCTTACTGGGGTCATCGGACCTGGCCGAGCGTGAGAAGGATGTCCCGGCCTCCCAGCGCCGGCGAGGTCGGAGAGAACCGCGGAAGCTGACGACGCCTCACAAAATCCTGGGCGACGGTGCCGCGATGGGGTAGCGTTTTTCGCTCGCCGGCCACGGAGGTTGCGAGCCATGACACTTTCGGCACAGACGTTCATCGCGACACTTCGCGAACACGAATCGGAGAGCGAGCGCGCGAAGATCAGCCGATACTTCCGCGGCAGCGCGGATACGCAGATCATTGGCGTCCGGATGAAGACTACTTTCGACACCGCCGCCAAATATCGCGACGTCCCGCTGGCGGAAGTCGAAGCGCTGCTGGAATCTCCGTACTACGAGGCGCGAATCGGCGCGGTCAGCATTCTCGACTTCAAAGCCCGCCGCAAAGGCATCACCGATGCCGAGCGCGCAGAGCTCTACAACCTCTATCTCCGCCGCCACGACCGCATCGACAATTGGGATCTCGTCGACCGGGCCGCGCCTCGGGTGATCGGTTGGTATCTGTTCGACAAACCTCGAGACCCGCTCTACAAGCTCGCGGGTTCGGCGAACATCTGGGAGCGCCGGACGGCGATCACCGCGACGTTCTGGTTCATCCGTCAGAGGGACATCGACGACGCGCTGAAGATCGCCGAAATGCTGATCGACGACGACGAGGAACTGATCAACAAGTCGGTCGGCACCGGGCTGCGAGAAATTGGCAAGGTCGATCCGGACCGTTTGGTCGAATTCCTTCGTACGCATGCCGCCAAGACGCCGCGAGTGACCCTTCGCTACGCGACCGAGCGGCTACCGGCGGACGTGCGAAAACAACTCCTCGGCCCGCGGTGAGGGCAGTTACTAGCAGGTGAGACGCCGGTTCCTCGCCGGGATCAACGGCGTCGGCTGAGGAAACTCCATGAGCCAACGCCGTTGATCACTGTGGGGATGGGCGTATTCACTATCGGGCAAATGTGAGGCTTCCGAGGCCCAGCTGATCGTACGTGCTGGCATGGCCGCCGGCGCCGCTCTCGGGGCGGAGACGGGCGACCATTTCGGCGACATTCGGCGTGGAGAGCCCGCGGCGGCCCGCATAGTGGCCCAGGATCATCTCCCAGACCGGACGCAACTGGCCACGCTGGTTGGTGGAGATGACGGTCTGCTGTTGCGGGTCGCAGTTGTGTCCGTTCTCCCAGCGGTAGGTCTCGTATGGAACGCTGTGGCCGTTGTTGTACCGGGCGACGTACTCCGCACCGGCCAGGAATCGGTTGCCGTCCCAGCCGTACATGTCGTCTCCCTGGTTCCAGGCCATCTCGCAGAGCGCGGCCATCAACCCCACGCCCATGATGGTGTGTGCCTGGTCGCGTCCGGACTCCTGCCACTGTCCCAGCGACGACGAGTGCAGGTGCCACACCGCGCGGCCGATCGAGCCGTTGCCCGCACCGTGGCGGAAATACTCCAGGCCCTGCTCGTAGATCGGCCAGTCGTCGCAGAGCGCGCCGATCGCGACCATTGTCGCCATATTGCCGAGCTCCCAGTTCGCCCAGTAGTGGGTGACGCAGGTGTCGCTGTGGTTGAGCATGAACCAGTTGCTACGCGGGTAGAACTTGTCGAGCATCATGGCCTGGAACCCGGCCAGGTCGAACCCGGGATAGCCGCGCATCATCTCCGCGGCGTTGGCGAACTGGTAGCCGTTGATTCCCGCCAGCAAGGCCACGTGCTGGTCGCCGCCAAGGTTCTCCAGCGTGCTCGACCACGCGTTCATGATCTCGACGGATTTGTCGGCGTACCGGTCGTCACCACTGATCTTCCAGCGCAGCGCGGTCTGGTACGCCGCATGCACGTCCCGCGCCAGCAGCATGAAATTCTCGTTGGTGCCGGCTCCCCGGCGCACTTCCGGCTGCGGCCGCGGCGACCAGCTCAACTGGGCTTCCGGGCTCGCGGTCAGCTTTTCCCAGCTGCCCAGCCACGGCTGCTCACCCGCCTGCACTTTGGCCACCATCCGGTCGAAGTCCGCCTGGGTGTGCAGCAGACCCGGATGCGTGAATGTGCGTGAGCCGCCTGCGATGGGGACGAACCGCCAGCGCTGCTGGGGCCCGCCGTGGTCGGTCCACTGCATCGTGCGCGCGCCGTCTGCGGTCGAACTGCCGTTGTCGAGCGCCTTGCCGCTGTACGCGCAGATCAGCTTCTGGTAGCCGCCGCCCACGTCGACGATCTGCCACCGCTGCTGCGACTCGCCGTTACCGCGCCACTGGATCACAGAGGCACCGTCTTCGTTCGAGCTGCCGTTGTCGAGTGCTCGCCACGTGCCGCTGTACAGGGCGATCAGCTGATATAGCCCGTCGCCTTCGTGCGACACCAGCCACCGCTGGGGCAGGCCACCCCAGTGGGCCCACTGGCCGACGTTTGTCGCGTCGGTCGTCGAACGCAGGTTGTCCAGCGCCTTGCCACTGAACTCGTTGATCAGGCAGTACGTCCCGTCGGGTACTGCCGCCTGTGCCTGTTGGGCCGAGACGACACTTGCCGTTCCGACCAGTCCTAATCCGGCGACCGCCTGGAGCAATGGCCGCCGCCCGATCGTCCTCTTCCGCCCTGCTTTGCCGTGCTGAGCCGTCATCGTCGAGGCTCCTTTCCTGATCGATGGTCAGCCATCGACGAGGTCAGCGCAGCGGACTTCAGGCGCCGATGTCGCGGCGTGCGGCGGGTTCACGATCTGGCCGCGTTCGCGTCGATGAGCACGCCGTCGTTCTGAGCTCACTGGTGACCTGGCTGACGTGGCTGACGAACGCACGTGGTCGGGCCAGTCCTCCTCTTCGAGAATGAGATCGTTGATGGTCGTGCCGCTGGTCAGGCCGCTGTCGGCGCCCCCGGCGACCGCGATGGGCCCGGCGACCACGATCTCGACCAGTTGCCGGTCGCCGGTGTCGCCGGCGACATAGATCAGGCGGTGCCCGACCTCTAGGTGCCGTCCGGGGTTCTGACCCGGCGGATGGTAGGTGGGGCTACGGAGTCGCGAACGACGATGTGGGTTCCGAGTACGACGTGCTGGTTGTGGGCGTATTCGTCGCGGTGGATGGCCAGGCGGACGGCCGTGCGGCCGAGCTCGTCGGTGGGGATGTGAACGGTGGTGAGCGCCGGGTAGAGATCGGAGGCGAAGGGTACGTCGTCGTAGCCCACCACAGAGATGTCCTCCGGGCAGCGCACATCGCTTTGCCGCAGGGCTTGCAGGACACCGGCGGCCACCATGTCGGTGGCAGCGAAGATGGCCGTCACGTCGGGCCGTTCGGCGAGCAGCCGCCGCGTGGCGGTGAGGCCGAACGAATGCAGAAACCGGCCCTCGATGATGAGCTCCGAGTCGACCTCGAGACCCATGTCGGTGTGGGCGCGGGTGAACCCATTGATCCGAGCGGTCGTGGTCGTCAGGCTCGTATGAGCACCGAGATATGCGATCTTCCGATGACCCTGCGACAAGAGGTGGCTGGTCATCGAATATGCGCCACCCTCATTGTCGTATTCGACAACGGTGGCAGGCACGTCGTCGCCGAGCGATGGACGGCCGCACAGGACAAGGCGCGAGCCGGCCTTGTCGAGGCTGTGCGCCAGGTGCACCATGCGATCGCGGTATTCATCGGTCTCGATACCGCCGCCGACGAGTATGACGGCGTCAGCGGACTGTTCACGCATGAGATCGATCACGGCCAGCTCGCGCGCGGTGTCGTCATGGGTGGTGCAGACCAGGCACAGCCGCCCTTCCTCGGTTGCCTGCTTCTCCACGCCCTGCGCAACGTGAGCGAAGAACGGCCCGGTGACGTCGTTGACCACGAACGCGATCGTCTTGGACGTCGCTCCTTTGAGAGCGCGGGCCTGTGCGTTGGCGACATAGTCGAGCTCGCGCACGGCGCGCATCACTCGTGTGCGCGTCGACGCGGCCACAGGGTAGGTGCCTCCCAGGACACGTGAGACCGTGGCGGGGGAGACCCCCGCTCTGGCCGCCACATCCTTGACCGTGTAGCGCCGGTCACCATCGCTGCGCATCGTCATGCCACCCTGTCGATATCCGCGGCCGTCACTTGGTGGGCCAGCCGGCGACCATTGACGAGTCGTTCCAGCTCATTCACCACGCTGCGGCCCAACCGTTTCACCTCATTGCCCTGAGAACCCGCGAGGTGCGGGGTGACGAATACGTTGGGCAGCTCGAAGAGCACGGACTCGGGCGGCAGCGGCTCAGGATCGGTGACGTCGAGCACAGCGGACAGGCGTCCCGATACCAGCTCGGCGGTCAAGGCCATGGTGTCGACCAGCCCGCCACGTGCCGTATTGACCAACGTCGCGCCGTCGCGCATCATCGCAAGCCGGTCGCGATCAATCATGTGGTAGGTCTCCGCCGTCTCGGGCGCATGCAAGCTGATCACATCGCAAGTTGACAGCATCTGCTCGAGGCTGGTCAATCGGACGCCGAGTTCGGCGGCGTCAGCTGCCTCGACATAGGGGTCGGTCAGCGACACGTCGATGTCGAACGGACGCATCAAATCGATCAGGCGGCGGCCCACTCGCGATGCGCCGACGACCCCGACGCGCACGCCGAAGTTGCCGATCCCAGAGATCGCCTGGTCGAGGACGAAGGTGCGGTCCCGCCGATATCGCTCGCGGTGGAGGAACGCGTGCTTGCCCGACATCAGCACGGTCGCGAGTGTGTACTCCGCGGTGGGAATCGCATTCGCCGCCGCCGCGGACGATACGACGATGGCCCGTTCCCAGCAGTGGGGTGTGACGTGTGCTTTGACCGACCCGGCGGCGTGCAGAATCGCGCGCAGCCGCGGAGCCTGGTCGAGCGTGTCGGCGTCGAGCGGCGGACAACCCCACCCCGTGATCAGGATTTCGGTCTCTGTGAGCAGTCGGAGCGCTCGATCCGTGGTGAAGTCGTCAACGGTCACCATCTGGTCGATGTCGCAGAGCTCGGCGAGACGTTCCATCAACGGAGGCGGGAAGAGGCGCGGGCGATGGATGGCGCGCATCGCGAACAGTCCCTTTGGGCGATGGCTCACAAACCTGCTCCTGTCGTCATCAGTAGCAAACGTTTTCTACGATAGTCACCGACGTCTGGAACGTCAATGATCCGACGCAGCGCTTGCCCGAATCAAAGGGAAAACTCGTTGACCTGCGGATTCGATGCGACACGTCGGTGAGGCGAGGGGAAATGTGACGCGTTATATAACGTTTATGTAACGTGACCTTGTTCGGTTTGCAGCTCCACCCGTATGGTCGCGACAACGTTTTCTATCGACGTGTCTAATGCCCAGAGTGCCTGGGTGCCCGACGGTCCGCGACGGCTTGTGACTCGCCGAGCAACGGTGCCGCTGGGCAATACAGGTAGCTACGGCTGGAAGGACGAGTCATGTGCAGACGAGTCGACCGCGATGCTGCCCGGCAGGCACTGAGCCGCGATGGCTGAGTCGATCCGGACGAGTGGTGACACCCGGCGATCCGGACGTCCGGGCCGCAGGAAGCGCTCCTCGCCTACGGAGCGTGTCTCCTGGTCGCTCGCCCTGCTGGCGATTCCTGGCGTGGTCTACTTCTTGGTCTTCGCGTACCTGCCGATGGTCGGGCTGATCGTCGCCTTCAAGGACTTCAACGTCTCCGACGGCATCTTCGGTAGCCCCTGGAATGGGCTGGACAACTTCGAGTACTTCGTCTCTACCGGCGCGGCGCCGCGCATCATCTTCAACACGGTGTTCCTGAACGCCCTGTTTCTCAGCGCGACGCTGGCATGGGGCCTGCTGCTGGCGATCATGCTGAATGAGATCCGGCTGCATCTGTACAAGCGGGTCACCCAGTCGGTGGTGTTCTTCCCGTACTTCGTCTCGCCGATCGTCATCAGCGTGATGCTGCAGGTCCTGCTGGCCGGCGTCGGCGGCGAAGGCGGCGCGGTCAACGACATGCTCGGCGTCTTCAATCTGCCCGATGTGACCTGGTACACCGAGCCCGGTCCCTGGCCATGGATCCTGACGATCGTCAAGGTCTGGCAGCTGGGGGGATACATGTCGGTCATCTTCCTGGCCGCCATCACGGCCATCTCGCCGGACGTGTACGAGGCGGGTGTGATCGACGGAGCCAGCCGGGCGCGGATGGCCCTCTCGATCACCGTGCCCCTGCTACGGCCCACCGCGGCGATCCTCGTAGTGCTCGGGATCGGGCGGATCTTCTACGGGGACTTCGCGATGATCTACGCGATCATCGGGGACAACGGTGTGCTGTTCTCCACGACCGACGTGATCGACACGTATGTCTTTCGTGCGCTGCGCAGTCTCGGCAACTTCGGCACCACCGCGGCCGTCGGCTTGTTCCAAGCCGTCCTCGGTTTCATCTTCGTATCCGTCGCGGTCATCCTTCAGCGCCGTTACGCCCGAGAGAGCAGCCTCCTATGAGCGCCGCGACCAATCACCGAAGGGCCGGTGCCGGCAACGTGGAACAGGAGACCGGTATGGCATCCACTCGCGTGTCCGGGCACGAGTCGGCGCCCGCGACCGTCCCGAGCCGACTGCGGGCGCCCCGGCGCAGGCGCGGACCTCGAGGCGTGCGGGCCGCCGAACCGTTCACGGTGGTCAGTTACGTGGTGGTCACCCTGTTCGCGCTGTTCTGCCTGATCCCGCTGTGGATGATCGTGGCGGGCTCGTTCACCGACGAGACCGTTCTCTCCCTCAAGGGCTACAGCCTGTTTCCCGACCCGTTGTCGCTGGATGCGTACAAACAGCTGTTTTCCGGCCAGGCGATCGGGAGGGCATACCAGGCGACGTTGTTCATCACCGTCGTCGGGACGGCGCTTTCGGTCTCCTGTACGGCGGGGCTCGCGTGGGTGATCGCCCGCCGGATGCGCATTGTCAGCCGGCCGCTGACGATCTTCGCGTACCTGCCCCTGCTGTTCAACGTGGGGCTGGTCCCGATGTATCTGCTGATCACCCAGGTGCTACAGCTACGCAACAGCTGGTTCGCGGTGATTCTGCCGCACATGCTGATGCCGTTCCTGGTGTTCATCACGGTGGCGTTCTTTCGCCAGATCCCCCAGGAGATCCTGGACTCCGCGCGCGTCGACGGCGCCAGCGAACTGCGGATCTTCTTCCGGATCGTGCTTCCGCTGTCCAAGGCGGTGATAGCCGTGATCGCCCTGTTTTATGCCGTTTCGTACTGGAACGAGTGGTTCTGGGCGGTGCTGTTCCTCTCCGACCCCGACAAGTACCCACTGCAGCAATTGCTGCAGAACATGATCGCGAACGTCACGAACGCCACGATGTTGCCAGGCGGCAACACCCCGACGATCCCGGTCTATCAGCTACGGCTGGCATTGACCGTGGTCACCATCGGACCGGTCATCCTCGCCTACCCCTTCGCCCAGAGGTTCTTCGTGAAGGGCCTGACCCTTGGCGCCACCAAGGGCTGAACGCCTTTCGCCAACGCTGACCATCATCCGTATCGAGCTCGAAGGAGCCGCTCATGTCTCGCCCCAATACACTCTCTCGTCGAGGTTTCCTGGGAATGTCAGGCAGCCTCGGTATCGCCGCCGCGTTCGGGCTGTCGAGCTGCGGTAACAACTCCGGGTCCGGTTCCTCGGGCGGCGGAGGCGGCGGCACGGTGACGGCGATCCTGCCCAGCACGACGCCCACCGGCTGGAACGCCGTCCTGGAACGGGTCAACGAGAAGCTGGAGGCCGACACCGGGCTGACGCTTCGGGCCGAGTTCATCAACTGGTCGAGCTACCAGGAACAGACGCTGCTGAAGTTCACCGCCGGAGAGAGCTTTGACAACGCCCTTCAGGCGCTGTGGCTCAACATGGCCCAGTTGCAGCAAGACGGCGCGCTCGCCGACCTCACCGATCAATTGGACAACTACGAGAACTTGAGCGCGACCCTTGATAGCCGGCTGATCGAATCCAACTCGTGGGACGGCCAGCTATGGGGCATCCCGCAGGCCAACAGCGCGGGCCGGTGCCAGCACTTCGCTGTGCGCCAGGACCTCGCCGACGAGCTGGGCTTCTCTGAGATCACCGACTACGAGACCCTGGAGCGATTCTTCTACGCGGTCAAGGAGAAAGACGACGGCACCATCCCGTTCGGCGCCGGCTCCGGCAGCGGGTATCTCAACGTGATGCCTGTGCCCGCAGGGATGCTCAACGCCGCCTCCTGGGAGGACCCGCACACCATCGCCAGGGCGTTCACCGGCCGGGGGATGTACTTCGTCTTCGCCCGGGACGCTGCCGAGACCGGATCGAGCCGCCCCGTTCCGTTCTGGGAGGACGAGGGGGCACTCGATGCGCTGTACCGGATCCGCCAGTATTACGAGGACGGCCTCATCAACAAGGACGCCATCAACTCCGACTCGGACACCATCAAGAGCCAGTGGACCGCCGGCAAGTACGCGGCGACCTGGGCGATGACCGATGGCCTGACGAGCAACGACATGCCGGCCCTCACCAGGTCTGTACCAGGGGCGATGCTGGCCAACGTCATCCCGTACACGGGCGGGCTCGGAGCCTTGCCCAACCAGACCTTCCAAGCCGACAACCTCGTCGTCGTCAACGCCAACGGCGGCAACGTCGAGAACGCCCTGACCCTTCAGGACTGGGTCTCCATCCAAGAGAACCACGACCTCATCGAGTACGGCATCGAAGGAACCGACTGGCAACCGGTCGGCGAGGACAAGTTCGAGTCGCTCAGCGACTACGAGTTCCCGGGGTACGCCCTGTGCTGGCGGGCAAGCCTGCAGCGAAAGTCGTCGTACATGACCGAGTCGGAAGAACGAGTGTTCAGCTGGGCCCAGGACTTCGACAATTTCACCGTCGACCCGTTCGCCTCGTTCATCCCCCAGACCGAGCCCGTGGGCCGGGAGATCTCCGCGATGGAATCGGTGATCTCCGAGTTCGCCAACCCGCTGTACTACGGCGTCGTCGACGTTGACGACCAACTCGACAAGCTCAAGAGGGCCGCCGAGAACGCCGGCCTCAACAAGCTCCAAGCCGAAATGGAGAAGCAGGCGGACGAGCACCTCTCCAAGAACGCCTAGCCGCTCCGGTTCGGGCTTCTGCTGACCTCGCTACCGATTCGTGTTCCGAGCTGGAGGCATCATGATCAACTTTCGGCTGTCGAACGGTGTTGGCCCATTGTTCTACTCGCTCGTCGTCTGCACGGTACTGGCCGTCGTGACCGGCCTCGGGCAGGCTGTGCCCGCGTCGCCCAGCCCCGAGTCCGCGTCCTCGGGTGCGCCGGACCGGTTCCTCGATGTCGTCGACCTCGGCGATACGGAGTCGGAAGCGGAGCACGACTTCGAGGCGGACGAGTCGAGCGTCGCCGACGGCGCGAACGGTCAGGCGGCGCGCGTCGCGCACCGCACTGACGGTTCGACGTCGTACCTCCAAGACCTGCACATGACCATGCGCGTCGACCCGGCCCGGCAGAACTACGTCACGCTGAAACTCTGGGGCGGCGACACCACGTCGGCTACGACGATCATCCTGGTGGACGGTGAACAAGCCAACTATCAAAGCACCGCCGACTACGAGCCGATTCGCACCGGAACCGGGGACGGCGCGGTCGAGGGCCGGTTCTTCTACGCCACCTCGATGCTGCCGCTCTCCTCGACACAGGGCCGGAGCACGGTCCAGATCACGATTCGCACGCTCACGTCCTCCGTCGACAGCTCGCGGCCGTATTACGAGATCTACACCCACACCCAGCCGTGGGTCGAGCCCGCTGAAGGCGACCTCACCGGGTACGAACCGGAGCCGGCGGTGGCGCCTGGCATGAGCAAGGAAGAGGAGCAAGAGCTCGTCGACGGCGTCCGGACGCTGCAGATCGACCTGTTCGACTCGCTGTCGACTCGCTCGGACAACGACGCGAACTTCGCCATGCCGATCTCGCGTTACCAAGATGAGCTGCGTTTCTACTCGGAGGCCCTGCTCATGGACTGGTCCCCGGCGCGCACGGCGGAGGAGAAGCGGGCCGGCCTGGAGCGGATTTTCCAGTCCATCGACGTGTACACCAGGAGGTACTACGGCGACGTGAAGAGCCTCGGCAGCGGCGGGCACCAGTCGGACTGGGGAGGTTATTACGCCGCGCTGGGCGAGGCGCTGTACATCGTCGAGAACCTCATCGCCGACGACGAGATCTATGGCACCGCCGAGTTCGAGGCGTTCCTGGACGAGCCGTTCGAGACAGAGACCGAGGACGGGCCGAACAGCATCGCGGGTGTCGATTGGGAGGGCGGTGAGCTGAGCCGGGGCGAGGCTTGGGAACGGGTGCTGAAGGCGAACTTCGACTTCGCCCGTTCGCGGCTCTCCTACATCTACAACCAGATGATGTACACCTACGAGGGTGCCTGGAAAGCGCATGAGGGCCTGCGGGTGATCGGCTCGGACTTCTACGAGGGAAAGGAGCGCAGCCACCGGATCGTCGGCGAGTCGCTGGGCTGGGAGCCGTTCCTCGGCGAAGAGGTACTGGTGGGCCCGGAGGGCGAGGATCTCGACGTCTACCACTCGCTGTTCCAGCACGATCAGAACGTCGTCTACACCGACGACTACCTGCAGGTGATCATGAAGGGACACGCCCGGAGCAAGCTGGACGACAACGGCGAGGTCGTGCGCCGGCGACCGTACGGCGAGCACTACACCGGCATCACCCACCACGGCCTGACCCGGGAGAACGGCTACGTCGGCAATTACGGCGAGTCCACCAACTACCTGCCGTCGTGGTTCTTCCGCACCCTCGGCCACGAGGGCGACGAGGCGATCAACGACGAGATCCTCAAGCTGGCGCTGCGCAATAACCATGCGCGCGGGCAGACCCGCTACCCGGGGGTGAACGGCAATGGCGAGCGGGTGATGTACATGCAGCAGGTGGTCGACGATCGCAACACTGCCTATCCGGGGAAGATCGCCTACGGCACGGGCGTGGACACCGGCAGGGGCCTGTTGTATGCGTCGCTGGAGCAGTACATGGCCGAGTACGAGGAGCGGTACGCCGGCGCGGAGTGGGACGAGTATTGGGAGTACGCACGCGAGGCGTCCGGCTGGGCGCAGCAGCAGCTGATGGACAACCAGTACTTCAACCATTTCGGTCACGTCCGGTCGAACCACAAGTACGACCTTCGCCTCGATCAGACCTACGCCTACCTGACCGAGACCCGCGACGACTACGACCGGTTCGACTCCGTCGCGGCCCGGGCGGTGCTCCCGCAGACGGATCTGGACCGCTACACCGACGAGGAACTGAGTGAGCTGGGCGTCTCGCGCGAGGACCACGAGGACAGTTACGCCTGGGTGGACATCGACAACTTGTTCGTGTCGGTCCGTGATGGCGACACCCGCATCTTCGGCAACCTGCACATGCGCAACCGCGGCTTTGCCCGCAACGGCCGGCTGCACGTCATGGAACCCACACACGACCACATCGTGCAGGTGGCAACGGAGGGGGTCCTGCAGTATGAGGACTACACGCTGCGCTCGCCGGCGGTTGAGCAAGCGATGTTCTACGACCGCAGCACCGGCTACGACGCCTCGCTGGCGCTGGCGGGCGAGCTGTCACCGATCGCCTACCAGCCGGGGGTGGGGACCACCGTTCGGGACAACTGGAACGAGGACACGCCCTACTCCGGATACCCCGACCTGATCAGCACCCGGTACGGCGATTACTTCATTGCCGTCAACACCACCCGCGAGGTCTACGGCAACACGAAGACCCACACCGTCGAGCTTCCGGCCGGCTTCACCGGCGACACAGTCGACGATCTCGTGAGTGGTGCAGAGCTGACCGTCGACGACGGCACGATCTCCATCGAAGCGTTCACCGCCGTGATCCTCGATCTCGCGACCACCGACGTCGCCCCCGAAGCTCCGGACGCCGTGGACGTGGTCGTCGCCACTCCCGGCGCGGGTGGCGTGGGTCTCACCTGGCGCGCGGCTGCAGGTGCCGAGTCCTACACCATCAGCCGGGCCACCAGGGAGGGCGGCCGTTACAGGACCATCGCCGAGGGTGTCACCGGAACCTCCCACATCGACGACACCCGGAGCCGCGCGGTCAACGTCACCCACTACTACAAGGTCACGCCCGTCAACGCCGTCGGCGACGGCCGCCCGTCCAGCCCGGTAGCAGCGCAGCTGACCGTTCCGCACACGCCCTCGCTGCTCAGCACTGACTGGCGCGACGATCTGCTCGGTACCGTCGATGCCGGCAAGACCACGGTTGACGGCGACACGATCACCATCTCGGGCGGCAGCGGATCCGGCTTCGGCGGCGGCGACGACAGCGTGCTCGACGAGCGTGGTCGTCCCGACTCGATGGTGCTGGTGAGCACGCTGGCCCAGGGCAGCGTCTCGGTGTCGGCGCAGTTGACCGCTGGCCAGGACGCGGCGCGTGGCGTCATGCTGCGCGACGAGCTCGCCGACGTCGCACGGTACGTCTACCTGGGGGTTGGTGCGGACGGCAACCTGACGTTCGGCACCCGCAACCGGCTCACGCAGGCGGACATCAGTGAGACCCACCTCAAGATCGATCCCCGTGACCTGACACCACGTAGCCCCTACACCGTGCCGCTCGACGGCGAGTACGCGGCCGAGGAGTACCCGTACGTGCGGCTCGTGCGGCTGGCCGACAGTCACACGGTGCTCGCTCAGGCCTCCGCCGACGGGCAGCACTGGCAGCAGCTGGGCACCCAGAAGGTGCCGATGGTCGACGTGATCAACGCCGGCGTGGTGGCCACGGACGAGGCCAGCTTCGACGACGTCGCGGTCGAACCCGTCGACGACGAGTTGCCGCTGGTCACTGGATGGTTCAACGAGCAATCTGGCACCATCCGGTGGACCAAGCCGACCCACGCGTATGCGTTCGACCTGTACCGCACCCGCGATCCTGAGCTCGCGCGGACCGATCCGCGCGACGACGACGCATGGGAGCTCGTGGCCGGCGGCGTGCGCTCGTGGTCGCACGAAGACGTTGTCTACGGCGGCGAGATGTACTACAAGGTCGTGGCCAGGTACGTCGACGGTCGCACCACGGTGTCGCCGGAGCCGGCGCGCATCGCGGGAGATTCCCTGGAATCCGTGGTGCGGGAAGCCCGGTCGCTTGACCCCGAGGATTTCACGGCGGTCAGCTGGGCGGCGTTCGACGCCGAGATCACGGCGGTGGAAGAGGTCATGGATGATCCTGGAGCGGACGAGGGAGCGCTGATCAAGCGCGTCTACGATGCTTACGACCTGCTGGTGGCGGTGTACCGCGACAGCTTCGAGGAGTCCGACCCGGATGTGTGGGCGCCCAGCGGCTCGGCGCCGTCCACCTACACCCGGACCATCGACGACTCCTACGGGCGGACGGGCCAGCGGTCGCTGCACTTCACCAGCACCGACACCACCTATGACGCTTCACATAACTTGTGGTTCCGCAGTAACAAGGGCGGGTCGCCGATCACGGCGACGCCCGGCACCACGTACAAGGTGTCCTTCTGGTACCAGCTCAGCGACTACGAGCACGGCTCGGGTGTCGGCGCCTATTACTTCATCCGCTCGTACAGCGGCGGGAGCGGCGTCGGGACCGATCAGCGCAACTGGATCCGCGCCGAGGACACGGCGCCGGGGGAGTGGAGGTACTTCGAGCGGGAGTACACCACTGAGGGCGGCAGCGTGGACAACGTGGTGATCGACTTCGGGTTCCGCGGTTCATCCGGTGAGTTCCGGGTGGACGACCTGCGGGTGGAGCCGGTCGAGGAGTAGACGGGCGTTACCGGAGCCGATCGAGGAGCACCGAGACGGCTTCGAGACGCCTGACTGGCGATGGGAGGTGCGTCGATGGCACGTGCACACGCGTCATCGACGACTCCCACGGTCGTGCCAGCACCGACAGCCGAGAGAGGACTTCGCAATGAAGAAAGCCACGAGATCGCGGTTCTGCGCTGCGCTAGCCACAGTAGGGCTGGGCCTGACCGGATTGGCGGCCGCGCCGTCGTCTACTACCGCGGCAACTCCGGTGACCGGCGCGTACTCGGTACCGGCCGACCTCGTCGAGATTCGCGAGACGACGAGCGAAGCCGGATTCATCCACCCCGGTGTCGGCCTGACGGCGGACCACCTCGAGAACATGCGGACCCAGGTACACGCCGGTGTCGAGCCGTGGGCGAGCTACTACGACGCCATGACGCAGACCCGGTACGCAGCCGCGGACTTCACGGCGTCGATCCAGGGCCCGACGGATGAGCAGCCGACCAGTACCGCTTACGACAACGCGGGCATGCGGAGCCGGCAGCACGCGGACAGCATCGGCGCGATGACTCAAACCCTGATGTACCTGGTCACCGGTGACGAACTCTATCGCGCGAACGCGCTGCGCATCATCCGGTCCTGGAGCAGCCTGGACCCGACCCAGTACCGGTACTTCCCCGACGCGCACATCCATACCGGCGTCCCGCTTTACCAGACGCTGGTCGCGGCCGAGATCATCCGCTCCACCGAGCCTGTGAACGATGAGCTGGACGGGTACGACCTGCGTTGGACCGCGCGCGACCAGCAGAGGATCGAGGACAACCTCATCAGGCCCGTCCTCGACACATTCCTGTACTCGCAGAACCGGTTGTGGAACCAGCACCTGTACGGCGTGATCGGCATGGTCGGCGCCGCCATATTCCTGGACGACCCGGAGCTCTACGCCGAGCGCGTCGAGTGGTTCACCGTCAACTCGACGTATGAGAGCGAACACACCATCAACGGCGGTGACGTGAACGGCTCCCTGGCCGCGATCATCCGGATCATCGACGCCGACGACCCGTTGAACACCTACGGCGAGGACTTCCTTCAAGTCATGGAGATGGGCCGGGACCAGGCGCACGCCGAGGGCGACATCGGCCTGCTGACGGCTCTGGCCCGGATCGTCGACAATCAGGGCACGCGGGTCGACCCCGTTGAGGGGACGGTGTCGACCGACCCGGATGCCGTGTCCCCGTACGAGTTCCTGGACAACCGGATCCTTGCCGGCGGCGATGTCTTCGCCGCGTTCATGATGGGCGAGGAGCTGCCCTGGGTCGACACCTCCGGGGGATCGGGCAAGCTCGCCGAGGCCTACCGCGGACGCCTGCGTGAGCCGCTCACCGAGCTCTACTACCAGTACAAGTATGTCGCGGACGTGGACGTCGAGAAGGAGGCGCCGCACGTCGCCGAGGTGTACGAGCACCGGGACGGGCCGCTGTTCTACTACGGCTCGAACGTGTTGAACTTCTGGAACGAGCGCGGCTCGGACTTCACCGGGGCCGAGTACTGGGTGGCCTTCCCGCCAGAACTCGCCGAGCAGGACATCACGGTCCCGGCGGCCGGCGACGGGCCCGAGCTCCCCCTGGAGAAGTTCGGCCACACCCTCGGCATGGGCGCCAAACACATGGTTGACAACGCCGGGGAGGCCTTCGTGCGCTTGGACGCCAAGAAGGACGACGCCCAAGTGGCCGTCCGGCGTGTCGTCTGGGCTGACCGCACCAGCACCGCGCTGGTCGGCGTGCGGGTACGAACGAACGGTACCGCGCTCCTGGAGGCGGCACGGAACTCGAAGGCCGAGCCGTTCACCACTGTGCAACTTCCCGACACCCATGGGCGGTGGCGTTACGTGTGGTTCGACGTCGACTCCTCGAAGGTGCCGACGGTGGGTGACAACATCGTGTTCTTCCGCGCAACGGGCGGCCAGGCCCACGTGGATGTCGAGGCCGTGCTTGCGGACGCGAACAGTACACTCACCCCGCCGGTTTTCGACGACGGTGCCTCGCTCGACCGCGTCGCAGTGGCGGGGGAGCCGTACACCCGGACCTTCGGCGTGACGGGCTCGGCCGGCAACGACGTCGTGCTGGAGCTTCAGGACGCTCCGAAGGGCGCCGAGCTGTCCGATAACGGCACGCTGACATGGCTTCCCGGCGGCAAGAAGAAAGACCGCGGAGCGCACGACCTGGTCGTTGTCGCCTCTGACGAGCTGACGGACACGGCGCTGGCCGTGACGATCACGGTCGCACCGGACCGCCCGGCGGCGATCAAGACCCTTGTTGCTGGTCTCGACGCGCCTTCGGCGTACACCACGTCGACCTGGCAACCGGTGGCCGAAGCACGCGATGCGGCCTCGGCGGCCGCCGAGAATGCCGGGCCGGCGGAGTTCGCGGGTTTACTCGAAGACCTGAGTGTCCGGATCGACAGCCTGGAGCTGCTCAACCCCCGATTGCCGGACGGAACGCTCGACTTTTCCGGGCTGGTGACGTCTCCGGACCTGTCGCCGGCGATGCTTGCGATCCTGGTCGACGGCGACAACCAGACATTCTGGGGCGACATCCGCCGCCCGAGCGTCCTGCTGGACTTCGGTGCCGGATACGGCTTCCGCGCCGACGCATTCGGCTGGCTCGCCCGCGACACGTTCCCGGACCGCTCCCACGGCGCAAACGCCTATGGCTCCAATGACGGAACTACCTGGACGCTACTCACCGAGCACCCCACCGAGGGCGACGACGTGGCGATCGAAACGATTGCCGTCCGCGAGGACGTGCGCGACAGCCGGTTCCGCTACCTCAAGCTCCAGGTCGACGAGCCAAAGGGTCCGGGGATCTTCTCCATGGCCGACATCCGCATCCACGGCGAACGCATCGAGGCCGGCCTTGATTGACCGCTGGCGCCGCGACGGTGTTCATGATCGCGATGCAGCGGTGCTCGAGGTGGGGTCACCCCTCGGCAGCCCGACGTAGGAGTTGTTTCCTTGCAGATCATCAACCCTGTACTTCCCGGATTTCATCCGGACCCTTCGATCGTCCGGGCCGGCGACGGGTACATCGTCGCCACGAGCACGTTCGAGTGGTTCCCAGGAGTACGTTTGCACCGTTCGGCCGACCTGGTCACCTGGAAGCCCGCGGGGCATGTGCTCACCAGCGTTGACCAGCTCGACCTGGCCGGCATTCCCGACTCCGGTGGCGTGTGGGCACCGTCGCTCAGTTATGCCGGCGGCCGGTACTGGCTCGTCTATTCGGTGTTGCGCACATTGGGCAAGCCGTACAAGGACCTGGACAACTTCCTCGTGACCGCCCCGGCGCCGGAGGGGCCATGGTCGGACCCGGTGTACTTGAACTCCAGTGGGTTCGATCCGTCCCTGTTCCACGACGACGACGGCCGCCACTACCTGCTGAACGTGCGTTGGGATCACCGGGAGGGGCAGCGCCGTTTTGGTGGCATTCTGCTCCAGGAGTTCGACGCCGCTGCTGGGCGTCTGATCGGGCGGCCGCAGGTGATCATGGCCAGCGAGGAGCTGATCGAGGGCCCGGACTTGTACAAGCGGGGCAGCGAATACTTCCTCATGCTCGCCGAAGGTGGCACTGGAGCGAACCACGGTATCCGGATGGCTCGGGCTCCGTCGGTTGACGGGCCGTACCAGCCGGATGACGTTGCCCTGCTGACCACCAGGGACGTGCCGGCGTACCCGCTGCAGAATGCCGGACATGGTTCGTTGGTCGAGACGCCGGGAGGCGAGTGGTACCTTGCGCATCTCGCCTCCCGCCCGCTGCGCACGCCCGAGGGCCCACGCAGCATTCTCGGCCGCGAGACGTGTCTGCAGAAGGTGGTCTGGGCCGACGACGGCTGGCTCCGGCTTGCTCATGGCGGTCATCATCCGGCCCTGACCGTGGCCGTGCCTGACCGCGCAGCCGGCGCCGCCGTCGTCCCCGAGCCGATGGGGTTGGCCTGTGCCGAGGAGTCTGGGTTCGACCCCGGGGGTCTCAGCGAGGGATGGGCCAGTCTGCGTCGTCCGACCGGTGCCGACTGGCTGGATCTCACCACCCGGCCCGGATGGGCTCGGCTGCGTGGTGGCCACAGCCTGCAGTCGCAGTTCGCGCAGTCGCTCGTCGCCCGGCGTCTCGTCACCACTCGCTGCACCATCACCACCGCTGTCGAGTTCTGCCCCCGGGACATCACCCATATGGCTGGGCTCGTCCTCTACTACGACACCCGCGGCTACTACTACCTCCGGCTCAGCCATGACGACCACCTCGGACGGGTGCTCGGAATCGTCGCGAACGAGGCGGAGGACACCAGCGAGCACGCCAACATCCCGCTCGACGAAGGCAGGTGCCCGGTGGTGCATCTGCGCGCCGACCTCGGCGATGCTCGACTGCGTTTCAGCTACTCGCACGACGGCGCCCAGTGGACACCCATTGGCCCCGTCTTCGACGCCGGTACCTTGTCCGACGACTACGGCGGGCGGCTTAGGTTCACCGGCGCCTTCGCCGGGATATGCGCCCAGGACCTCAGTGGTTCCAGCATCTATGCAGACTTCGCCCATTTCACCACCCGCCTGGAAGACAGCGCGCGGTGGGATTGAGTGTCATCGTCAGGCGGCATGTTCCGAGGGGCCGCGCTGGTAATGAGGACGAGCTGGCCTATAAGCCGGATCCTGTGCCTCCCGGCGGACCGGGAGCGGCGACCATCCATCTAGGACCGCCGTTGCCGGCGGTCTCGTGCGGTCTACCCGGGAACTCGGGCGGGCAGCCCTCGAACGTTCCCTGTCTGACCTTGCTCCGGGTGGGGTTTACCTAGCCGCCCTGGTCGCCCAGGGCGCTGGTGGTCTCTTACACCACCGTTTCACCCTTACCAGCGCGCCGGAGCGCGCAGGCGGTCTGCTTTCTGTGGCACTGTCCCGCGGGTCACCCCGGGTGGGTGTTACCCACCACCCTGCCCTGTGGAGTCCGGACTTTCCTCGGCGGCACCCGGGGGTGCCGACGCGGCCGCCCGGCCAGCTCGTCCTCTGCTAAGAGGATACCGGCATCGGGCGGCCGTCGTTGCCGACAACGCGGCGTCGTTGCGGAATCGGTGTAGCTATAGCGACAGCAATCCCGCAACGACGACCCAGCGACGCCGTCAACGCCATCGACGCTCAGAGCTTGACGAGCATCTTTCCGGTGTTCGCACCGAGGAGTACCCCCAGGAACGCCTCGGGTGCCTTGGGGAGCCCTTCGACGACTGTCTCCTGGGTGCGCAGCGTGCCGTCGGCGAGCCAGCCGACCGCCTTGGCGATGTATTCGGGGAAGAGGTGGAAATAGTCGCTGACCAGCATGCCCCGGATGGTCAGCCGCTTGCCGTAGACGCGGAAGAAGTCGCGTGGCCCCGGTACGGGGCCGGTCGCGTTGTAACTGCTGATCATGCCGACGCCAGCGATCCGGCCATTCTGCCGCAGCGTCCCGATAGCCGCCTCCAGGTGATCGCCGCCGACATTGTCGACATACAGGTCGATGCCGTCTGGAGCGGCCTCGGCGAGCTGGTCGGCGACGGACCCGGCACGGTAGTCGATCGCCGCGTCGAAGCCGAAGTCCTCCACCACCCGCTTGGCCTTTTCCGGTCCGCCGGCTGAGCCGATCACCTTCGCCGCTCCGAACTTGCGAGCGAGCTGACCGGTGACGCTGCCCACGGCGCCCGCCGCGGCGGAGATGAACACAACGTCGCCCGGGCGGACCGGCGTGACGTCGGTGAGTGTGGCGTAAGCGGTCAGCCCCGTAGTGCCGAGCGCACCGAGATAGTCCTGGGGGCGGGCGATGGTGGTGTCGATGACGACGGCGGACGCCGCGTCAACCACGGCATGACTGCGCCAGCCGGCGAAGTGCGAGACGGAGGCGCCCACCGGCACGTCGGCAGATCTGGAAGCCACCACCTCGCCGATCGCGCTGCCCTCCAGCGCCGCGCCGAGCTGGAACGGTGGAATGTAGGACTCGCCCTCGTTCATGCGGCCACGCATATACGGATCTACGGACATCCAGGTGTTGCGCACCAGTATCTGCGCATCGGCCAACTCAGGGATCTCGGTCTCGACGAGGGCGAAGTTGCTCAGCTCGGGTTCGCCGGTGGGCCGGGAGGCGAGCTGGATCTCCTGTGCGGTGCTGCTGGTGGCGGTGTTGGACATGTGGTTCCTTTCAGAGGTGTGAGTTCAGGCGGTCCACCGGCCGCTGGCGGCCGTGGTGGCGACGTAGCTGGTGAAGTCTCGTGGTTCACGTCCCAGGGCTTGCTGGACGCCGTCGGAGAGGTGTGCGTCGTGACCATCGCGGATGTACTCGGTCAGACCTGCTACGAGCAGAGCGGTCTCCTTGTCGTAGAGGCCGCGGCTGACCAGGTAGTCGACATAGTCATCCGGTGACGACGGCACGAACCGGATCGTGCGGCCGATGGTGGTGGAGATCGCCTCGACCGCTTCGGCCACGGTGATGGCCCGCGGCCCGGTCAGCTCGTAGGTCCGCCCCGCATGGCCCTCCTCGGTGAGCGCGGCGACTGCCACTGCGGCGATGTCCTCGGCGTCGATGAACGGATGCCGGCCGGCTCCAGTCGAGATGAGCACCTCGCCGTCGTCGACGCCGGCACTGAGGAACGGCTCCTCGCTGAAGTTCTGCGCGAACCAGACCGGGCGCAGGATGGTCCAGTCGATACCGGACCGCTGCACGATCTCCTCGCGGGTGATCCCGACGGTGAGTCCCATATCGACGTATTCGCGCGCCGACAGCAGGACCAGCCGCCGCACACCCATCTTCCGGGCCAGCCCCGTGAACGCCTCTAGCTGGGCGCCGTCGTCGGCGTCGTTGGGCATGATGAACACTGCGCCGGCTCCGGCGAGCGCGTCGGCCCAGGTGCTCTGCTCGTTCCAGTCGAATCGTGTGTTGCTTCGCCGGGAGGCGGCCCGGGCGTCGTGCCCGAGTTCTTCGAGTTGGGCGACGACGCGCCGCCCAACCTTGCCGGTGCCACCGAGAACCAGAGTATGTGTGTTCGTCATGCTTCAAGTGAAGCGTGATCGAATAGACGGCGGAATACTTCTGAAGCTCACATGGATATTAGTGCGTCTCAGGTCTCGGTTAAGATGGTCGCCGTGGACGTTCTCGCCAATCTCATGAATGATGTCCGCTCCAGCGGGTCCCTCTTCGGCCGCACCCTGATGGAGCCACCGTGGTCCGTGAGATTCGCCGACGGCGCACCTCTCACTCTCGTCGCTATGCTTCGAGGCAATGGCTGGCTCGTTCCCGACGACGGCGCCCCGGTACGGCTGGCGGCGCGCGACATCGCGCTCGTCGTCGGCGGCACACATTTCTCGGTGACCGATGATCCAACCTTGGAGACGCCGCCCTACTACATCGTGAACGGGCCGGACCACTGCACCACTCCGGGTGGCCAGGTGGTCGGTTCGGAGGTGATGCTTGGGACCCGCACCTGTGGTGAGAATCGCGACAGCCCCAACGTGTTACTCACTGCCACTTACCAGGTCAAGGGCAGCATCTCGGAGAGGTTGCTGAACGGCCTGCCGACGGTGGTGGCGGTGCCGTGTGACAACGAGCCGTGTCCCATCCTGGACGTCACCACCGCCGAGATCGAGCGCGATGATCCGGGGCAGCAGGCGATTCTGGACCGGCTGCTCGATCTCTTGTTGCTGGGGACGCTGCGCGAGTGGTTCGCCCTGCCGGAAGCCACCCCGCCGCGCTGGTACCGGGCATGGGGCGATCCCGTCGTCGGCCCGGCGCTCCGGGCGATCCATGACAGTCCGGCGCAGCCGTGGACGGTAGCCTCACTCGCCGTTGAGGCGGGGACCTCACGGGCGACGTTCGCCCGGCGTTTCACCGAGATGCTCGATGAGCCGCCGATGGCTTACGTGACCAACTGGCGGCTCAGCCTGGCAGCCGACCTGCTGCAACGGACCGACGCGACTCTCGAGTCGATCGCGCGGCAGGTCGGCTACTCCAATGCCTACGCCTTGAGCGCGGCGTTCAAGCGCAATTTCGGCACCCGCCCCACAGTCCACCGGGCCTTGGTCACGGCGGCGTGAGGCAACGGGCTCCGCATGCGCGTGGCCGGCACGGCCGCGTCACCGCTGCGGCGCGAGTTCGTCATCGGCGTCGGGGACCGACGGCTCGTGGGGTAGCGCCTCGGATGGTGTGTTGCGCCGCCGCAGAATCGCAGCGACCAGCACGGATGCGACGACCATAATCCCCGCGTTGACCATGCTCGCCGTGGTCAGCCCCTGGGTGAACGCGTCGCGGGTTGTGTCGAGCACCCCGGACGCGACGTCGGGGGGCAGTTGACCGGCCTCGTTGACGGCGCTGCCGAGGGTGTCACGCGCCGCCTCGCCGGCCCCGGCCGGCAACCCGTCCGGCAAGGTGTCCAGGGTCACTCTGCTCCGATAGACGGCAGTGGCAACGCTGCCGCCGATCGCCACCCCCAGGGCGAGACCGAGTTCGGACGCGGTCTCGGCCATGCCGGACGCGGACCCGGCACGTTCAGGCGGCGCGCTGCCGATGATCAGGTCGTACGTCAGCGCGACAGCCGGATTGACGGCCACGTTGACCAGACTGAATCCGAGCACTCCGGTGAGGAGACCCGAATCGGGTGTGACTTGGGTGATCATGATCAGCCCGGCCGCTCCGAGGAGCATCGCCGCACTGATCACCGGCGCGTGCCCGAACCGGCGGGCGATTCTTGGTGCGAGCAGCGAGCTGACAACGGAGGCCAGCATCGCGGGGACGACGAGCGCCCCGGCTCGCAGCGCCGAGATGCCCAGAACGAGTTGCATGTACTGGAGCAGCAGGAACTGGGTTCCGGCAATGACAAGTAGCCCGGCGAGCTGTGCGCCGAGGGCCGTGCTGAATGTCCGCCGGGTCAGCAGGCTGATGTCCATGATCGGATCGGCGAGTGTGCGCTGGCGCCGCACGAAGACCGTGCCGATGACGAGTCCGACGACGATGGTTGCCAGCGCGACGTCAACGCGCCCGCCCTTGGCCAGCTCTTTGATGCCGTAGATCAGGCCGATGATGGCGACCAGTGAAAGGCCGACGCTGGGTAGGTCCATGCGTCCGGCGTCGGGGTTGCGGTACTCGGGGAGTAGGACGCGGGCGAGGACGACGACGACCGCCATGACCGGCACTCCGATGAGGAAGACCGAGCCCCACCAGAAGTGTTCGAGCAGGAAGCCGCCGGCCAGCGGTCCGATCGCGCCGCCGAGCATGAAATTGATCATCCAAGCCGCGATGGCGAACGCGCGTTGCTTGGGGTCCTTGAACATGTTGCTGATCAGCGACAACGTCGACGGCATAAGCGTCGCGCCGGTCAATCCCAGCAGCGCCCGGGTGGCGATGAGCATCTCGGCGCTGGTGGAGTAGGCGGCCAGAATCGACGCCAGACCGAAGGCGGCGGCGCCGATGATCAGCAGCCGGCGCCGCCCTATGCGGTCCCCCAGGGTGCCCATGGTGATCAGTAGTCCGGCGATCATGAAGCCGTAGATGTCGGTGATCCAGAGCAGTTGTGAACTGCCGGGCCGCAGGTCGGCGCTGAGGCTGGGGACGGCGAGGTGGAGCACCGTGAGGTCCAGCCCGATGACCATGGTGGGCAGCGCGAGTAGCCCAAGACCGAGCCATTCGCGGCGTCCCGCTCGTGGGGCGATGGCGTGATTCATGTCTGTCCTTGCCTGGTAGGAGAGCATTTCCTGCCTATTAATTACGTTCCGGTGCGTAATTTAATTCCACCGGGCGCAACACTCTCAGGCGTGACCCGCGACACACCTACCGAGCACGTAATCTGACGTCATGGCAAGCCCAGACGGCTCCCGGCACGCCGGCCGCCCCCGTGATCCGGCTATCGACCAGGCGATCCTCGAGGCAACACTCAATGTGCTCCACGAACACGGGTACGCGGGATTCAGCCTGGAGGCGGTCGCCACCCGTGCCGGTACGACGAAGCCGACGATCGCCAGGCGGTGGCGCCGCCGGCAGGAGCTGATTATCGCGGCGCTGGCAACGGTGCTGGTCCGGCCGCCAGTGCCGGACACCGGCTGTACCCGATGCGATCTGATCGATGGCATCGAACTGCTGGCCGACGCCGTGTTGCGCAGAATGCCGCCGGCTGTGCTGGCTCCGCTCATCGCCGACTGCGCGCCTGACCGCGAGCTTCATCAATACCTGACTGACGCGCTGGTGTTGCCGACGAGAGAAGCACTTGCCCTGACCGTGAAACGGGCGATCGATCGTGGGCATCTGCGGTCCGACACGAATCCGGAACTCGTCGTGGATCTGTTTGCGTCGATGGTGTTCCAAGGCGGCCTGTTCGCCGACTCCCGATTCGACGCGCAACGCGTCGTGGAGGCCGTCGACCTGGTGTTGCGCGGCATCGCGGTCAGCTTCACCACCCTGATCGAGCTGAGCGAGATCAATCAAGGCGAGCAGCACCGGCACCCAGAGTGACGGCATCCACCTGAGAATCGCGCGAATAGGACACGCCAGCCCCGGCGACTCCCTATTCGCGCGGGTTCTGAGTTGCGCCCTGAGTTCAACGAGTGAGCCCGGGAAAGCGGTGGTCAGGGGAGGGTGAGGATCTCCGCGCCGGTGTCGGTGACGAGAATGGTGTGCTCGAACTGGGCCGAACGGCGTAGATCCTTCGTGACGACGGTCCAGCCGTCATTCCACATCGTCCACTCATGGGTGCCGAGATTGAGCATCGGTTCGATGGTGAAGACCATGCCGGTCTCCATGATGGTGGTGGAGCCGGGGTCGTCGTAGTGAGGGATCACCAGGCCCGAGTGGAACGCCTCGCCGACGCCGTGGCCGGTGAACTCGCGGACCACGCCGTACCCGAACCGTTTCGCGTAGGACTCGATGACACGGCCGATCACGTTGATCGCGCGTCCGGGCCGGACGGCCTTGATCCCCCGCATGAGCGCTTCCTGCGTCCGCTCGACCAGCAGCCGTGTCTCTTCGTCGACGTCGCCGGCGAAGAATGTGGCGTTGTTGTCGCCATGGACGCCGCCGATGTAGGCGGTGATGTCGATGTTCACGATGTCGCCGTCGGCGATCACCGTGGAATCGGGGATGCCGTGGCACACGACCTCGTTGACGCTGGTGCACAGCGACTTGGGGAAGCCGCGATAACCGAGCGTGGACGGGTAGGCACCGTGATCGCACAGGAACTCGTGGCCGATGCGGTCGAGTTCGTCGGTCGTAGTGCCCGGCTCAACGTGTTTGCCGACCTCGGCGAGGGCCTGTGCCGCTAGCTGCGCGGCCGCCCGGATCCGCCGGATGGTCTCGGCGTCCTTGATCTCGGAACCGGTGAACCGCGCCGGGGCTTTGCGTCCCACATACTCGGGGCGCTCGATGGACGCGGGAACAGGGCGCTGGGGCGACAGGGTGCCGGGCACAACAGGACTCACAACGACCCAGTCTAGGTATGACGTCCACCTTCGCCGAATCAGGCATCGCCGTTAGCCTGAATCAACAGGTGGGAAGGAGACGGGCATGAGTGGTCCGTGGTTCTGGTGTCTGGATCATGCGGAGGTCGAACCGGAGGCAGGTTGTCCCAACGACCGACGCCTTGGTCCCTATGAGACCCAAGACGAAGCCGCCAACGCCATCGCGCGCACCCGTGAGCGCACCGAGGCGATGGAGGAGGCCGATCGGCGAGAGCGCGAATGGGGCAAAGGCTGGGGGGATGACGAACGGTAAGCGGGCGCCTCGGCCTGCGGGTAGCATGTGTCGTTCTGAACTGGGTGACGTAGACGCCAACAGTTGGCGTCTACGTCACCCAGTACGAAGCGATGGGTGCGCCCGCTCTGCCGAGTCCAGGGGCCGTAGTGCTCCGCTCCGGCGCCCTAGTGGTAGGTGTGCTCTTCGGCGGGGAACTGTCCGGACACAACCTCGTCGGCGAATGCCTGGGTAGCGGCGGTCAGATTACCCCGGAGATCCCCGAATGCCTTGACGAACCTGGGCGTCGCCTGGGCCCCCATGCCGGCCATGTCCTGCCACACGAGTACCTGAGCATCGCAGTGCGGCCCGGATCCGATGCCGATCACCGGTATGGAAAGCCGTTTGGTGATCTCGGCGGTGACCTCGGCGGTGACCATCTCCAGGACGATGGCAAACGCACCGGCTTCTTCGAGGGCGTGAGCGGCGGCGACCAGCTCGTCACCCTGAGCGCCGCGTCCCTGCACCCGGTACCCGCCGATCGCGTTGACGCTTTGCGGGGTGAAGCCGACATGCGCCATGACCGGAATGCCGGCGTCGACGATACGGCGTACCGACTCGACCGCGGGCAGCCCACCCTCGAGCTTCACCGCCTGGACGCCGGACTCTTTCATGACTGTGATGGCAGTTCTCAACGCCTGCTCAGTACTGACCTGGTAAGAACCGAACGGTAGGTCGCACACGACGAGCGCGCGGCGAGTGGATCGGACAACGGCGCGAGCGAGCGGGATCATCTCTTCGAGCGTGACCGGGACGGTATCGGGATGAGCGTAGATGTTGTTGCCCGCGGAGTCTCCGACGAGCAGCACCGGGACGCCGGCATCGTCGAAGATCTTGCCGGTGAACATCTCGTACGAGGTCAGCATGGGCCAGCGTTCGCCCTGCTCTTTGGCGGTACGCAGATCTCGGATGGTGATGCGGCGCTTGTACTCGCCACCGTAGAGCCCCGCGGTGGTTTCGGCCATGACAAGTGCTCCTTCGATTGTCTCGAGGCCCGCGGATCGGGTCCCCCTGACACTCGAATTCTCCCATTGCCGAGGGTGTCAGCGCCCACCGAACAACTTCATGTGGCTCAGTTGGCGGCGCATGGCGACGGCAACGTCAACTCGACACGCCGGACTTGAGGCCTGTCAGTTGTCGAGACTGGCCCTCGGTTCGCATTAACCTTGCTGAAAGTGGCCGTCGTTCGTGACAGCCGGACTCGTGTATGTGGTAAGGCTGGCCACGTCGGCGGGCGCGCCGATCGTCTGGAGCCGGGTTGGTGTGCCGATCCGGCCGGATGCCGTAGTTCTCGAGATTCCGAGCAGGAGTGGTCTTCAATGCCCCAGATGTGGGTCCGCAACGCGGTGGCCGAAGGGATCGGTGCCTTCGTGCTGACCTTCGTCGCCCTCATGACCGTCACCACTGGTGACATCACCCCGTATGCGGTAGCTCAGGGTTTGACGATCCTCGCCCTGGTAGCGGCTCTCGGACACGTGTCGGGTGGCCATTTCAACCCGGCCGTGACACTCGCGTTCCTGCTGGGCAAGCGGATCGATGTGGTCGGTGCGTCCATCTACTGCGCCGCGCAGCTGATCGGTGGAATCCTGGCTGCGCTGACGGTGTTGCTCACACTCAGCCGCGACACCGTCGCCGCCGGGGTGCCAGTGCCTGGCACCGAGGGAGATCTGAACATCTTCGGCGCAATCGTGATCGAGGCGGTCGCGGTCTTCGTAGTGGTTCTCGTGGTGCTCGGAACCATCGTCGATCAGCGGGCTCCGCTGTCGGTGTATCCATTCGCCATCGGCCTGGCCTACGCGGCAGGGATCTTCGCGATTGGTGGTTTCACGGGGGGTGCTTTGAACCCGGCGCGGGCGTTCGGCCCGGCCGTGGTCGGCGGGGAATGGGAAGGCATCGCCTCCTGGCTCATCGGGCCGCTCGCGGGAGCTGTGCTGGCGTGGCTGCTCTTCGAGTTCGTCATCGCCCGCCCCGTGGATGAGGAAGACATGCTCGAAGAGGCCGAACCCCAGCCGGCGCGAATCGCCGACGACGGGCGCATCCCTGGTGAACCCGCCGCTGAGGGTGAGGAGAAACCGCAGGAGAAGCCGCGTGGCCCGCAACAGCCACCGCCTCCGCCGCCGGCCAGCAAGGATCTGCCGGCGTCGCACAAGGGTCTGCTCGACCAATAGCCTCCGGAGCTCGTGAAGAACCCGCGCCCTTGAACGCGCGGGTTCTTCAGCTCGGCGGGGGAGGAGGCGGTGTCTGTTCCGCCCGCGCCGCGTCCTTAGCCATGCGGGTCGGGTGCTCACGCCAGGCCGTGGTGATCGGCACCCGGCGGTCGCGTCCGAAGTTGCGCTCGGTCACCTTCGGCCCTGGTGGGTACTGCCGCCGCTTGTACTCGGCGGCATCGACCATCTGCAGCACCCGCTGCACCAGTTCAGGTGCGAAGCCCGCCTCGATCAACTCATCGCTGCCCCGGTCCTGCTCGATGTAGTGGTCGAGTAGATCGTCGAGCAGCGAGTAGTCCGGTAGCGAGTCGGAGTCGAGCTGCCCCGGACGCAGTTCCGCGCTGGGTGGCTTGTCGATCGAGTTCTCCGGAATGGGCGGCTTCTCGCCGCGCTCGGTGGCCACCGAGTTGCGCCAGCGGGCAAGCTCCCACACGAGCGTCTTGGGCACATCCTTGAGTGGCGCGAAGCCACCCACGGCGTCGCCGTAGATCGTGGAGTAGCCCACCGCGAGCTCGCTCTTGTTCCCGGTGGCGAGAACCAGGTGACCATGCTGGTTGGACATGCCCATGAGCGCCACTCCGCGCACTCGGGCCTGCAGGTTCTCTTCGGCCAGTCCGGTGAGCTTCAGGTTGTCCAAGTATGCCTGCACCATGGGCGCGATGGGCACGGTCTGAAACGACATCCCGGTGCGCTCGGCGAGCTCCTGGGCGTCGCTTTTGGAATGCTCTGACGAGTACACGCTCGGCATCGATACGCCATGGACGTGCTCCGCGCCGAGGGCGTCGACCGCGACGGCCGCGGTGACGGCGGAGTCGATTCCGCCGGACAATGCGATCACCACGGAGTTGAAACCATTCTTGCGGACATAGTCCCGCAGGCCGGTGACCAGCGCGGCATAGACCTCGGCGAGGTCGGACAGCGCGGGCGCCACGACGCCGGGCTCCGGGGTGTACGCGGGCAGCGGTTCGCTGGTCAGTGTGGTGCGGCGGACCCGGAAACCGGCCGCCTGCTCCTCGGCGTTCGCCCACGGCTCTGGCGCGGGCGCCGTCGGCGCGGGTAGGTCGAGGTCGACGACGAGGCACCCTTCCTCGAATTGAGGCGCGCGGGCCAGAAGTTCGCCCTTGGCGTCGACGACGAGGGAGTCGCCGTCGAAGACGAGTTCGTCCTGACCTCCGACGAGGTTCACGTAGGCCAGGGCGGCCTTCGCGTCGAGCGCGCGGCGCCGGACGAGGGCGAGCCGGTTGTCGTCCTTGTTCCGCTCGTAGGGAGAGCCGTTGAGGACGAGGAGCAGGCCGGCGTCGGCTTCGCGTGCCACGGCCACCGGGCCGCCGTCCTGCCAGAGGTCTTCGCAGATGGCCAGGGCAATGTCAACGCCATGCAGGCGAATCACGCCGAGGTGATCACCTGGGACGAAGTAGCGGAACTCGTCGAACACGCCGTAGTTGGGCAGGTGATGCTTCGCCTGGCGGGCCAGTACGCGTCCGCCGTACAGGACGGCGACCGAGTTCTGCGGGGACCCCTTGGGGCGGCCCACCCGCGAGATGCCCGCTGTGGCGTCGTCGCGACCCAGATAGCCCACGACCACCCCCACATTGCCAAGGCCCTCGTCGTTGAGCCGGGTAGCCAGACGTTCCAGCGCAGCACGGGACGCGTCGACGAACGACGGGCGCAAGGCGAGGTCTTCGATCGGATAGCCGGTCAGCACCATCTCCGGGAACGCCACCAGATGGGCGTGCTGCGAAGCGGCGTGCGCGGTCATCCGGACGACGAGCTCGGCATTGGCGTCGAGAGCTCCGACCGTCGGGTTTACCTGGGCGAGGGCGAGTCTGATCTGCGGCACACCGTCGAGCGTATCGACAACGTCCCACGATCCCGCGCACATGGCCGGGGTGTATGGCCGCGTTGTACTCGTAGTCGCCTGGTTTGGGCGGGTCACGTTACGTCGCCGACACCGGCGTAAGGCACACTGTGGCCGTGGAGAAGCAGCAGGAATTCGTGCTCAGGACGCTTGAAGAACGCGACATCCGGTTTGTCCGGCTGTGGTTCACCGACGTGCTCGGCTACCTGAAGTCGGTGGCGGTGGCCCCGGCCGAGCTCGAGAACGCCTTCAACGAAGGCATCGGGTTCGACGGCTCGGCTATCGAGGGTTTCGCTCGGGTGTACGAGGCAGACATGCTGGCCAAGCCCGACCCAGCCACCTTCCAGGTGCTGCCTTGGCGTGGCGGAACGGCGAGAATGTTCTGCGACATCCTCATGCCCGACGGCTCGCCGTCGTACGCCGATCCGCGCCACGTCCTGAAACGAGCGCTGGGCCGGGCGGCCGACAGCGGGCTCACCTTCTACACCCACCCCGAGGTCGAGTTCTTCGTCTTCAACGAGGCGCCCAAGCGGGGCCAAGTGCCCGAGCCGGTCGACGCCAGCGGCTTCTTCGACCACACCGCGCACGGTGTCGCCCAGGATTTCCGGCGCGATGCCATCACCATGCTCGAAGAGATGAGCATCTCGGTGGAGTTCAGCCACCATGAGGTCGCTCCGGGCCAGCAAGAGATCGACCTGCGCTACGCCGACGCGCTCGCCACCTCGGACAACCTGATGACCTTCCGTGCGGTGGTCAAGGAGGTGGCGCTGTCGCAGGGGCTGTACGCGTCGTTCATGCCGAAGCCGTTCACCGACTACCCGGGTTCTGGCATGCATACCCACGTGTCGTTGTTCGAGGGTGACCGCAACGTCTTCTTCGAGGCCGGCGCTCAGTATCAGCTGTCGAAGTCTGGGCGCTCGTTCATCGCCGGCCTGCTGCGCCATGCGCCTGAGATCACTGCGATGACGAACCAATGGGTCAATTCGTACAAGCGGCTGCAGGGCGGGGGAGAGGCGCCCGCGTACGTGTGCTGGGGCCACAACAACCGCTCCGCGCTGGTGCGGGTGCCCATGTACAAGCCGGGCAAGGGGCAATCGGTTCGGGTGGAGTTCCGCTCGCTCGACTCGGCCTGCAACCCCTACCTCGCCTACGCCGTGCTGCTCGCCGCCGGGTTGAAGGGGATCGAGGAAGGCTACGAGCTGCCTCCGGAAGCCGAGGATGACGTATGGGCGCTCACCGATCGCGAACGCCGGGCACTCGGCATCGACCCGCTGCCGACGTCGCTCGACGAAGCCATCCGGGCCATGGAGAACTCCGAACTCGTGGCCGAGACACTCGGCGAACATGTCTTCGAGTTCTTCCTGCGGAATAAGCGTCAGGAATGGGATATCTACCGCCGTCAGGTCACGCAGTACGAGCGGGACATCATGCTGCCCGTGCTCTGAAACCGTAGCCAGTTTGAGACAGGCTTTTCGCCCTGTGGTGGCCGGGAGGCAAGCCACGTCTGCTCATCGACAACCTGAGTGTGGACGATTCGTCAACTGCGAATGACTTCTGGGCGACAGGAAGTAAAGAACGGATGACGTGTCGGAAAAGTAATCGGTCAGGCTCTATGAAGCGGGTGTAGCGGCGATCTAACGTGTGGCCGCAGCACCTGTGTTCCACGGTCGGCTCCCGGCCGCGGCACACGGGTCGGCGGAGATCCATCCACACGACATGGAGCGACGTGAAGCGCGGTAGACGAGGCCATGGCGTTGCGTGACAACCAGCGCGAGGCGCCACCACCCGCCGGGCCCGCTCGGCCCGGATCCGCAACAGAGGAAGAACGCCGCGAGGAGATGCGCCGCGGCCGGCGCCGATCCCGTCGCCGCGAGGCACTGATCTTCCTTGCCTTCACCATTCCCAACCTGGCGCTGATCGGGCTGTTCACCTATCGGCCGCTGTTCAGCAACGTCTACTACTCGCTGCTGCAGTGGAACATGGGCTCGCCCACCGCGCGCTTTGTCGGGCTGGACAATTACGTCAACTGGTTCAGCGATCCGCACAGCTGGAACTACCTGCGGATCACCGTGATCTTCACCGTGGCGACGGTGGGCGGCACGATCGCCATCGGCCTGCTTGTCGCGACGGTGCTGAACCAGAAGCTGCACGGGCGTGGGTTCGCCCGCGCAGTGGTGTTCGCGCCCTACGTGCTGTCCGGCGTCGCCGTCGGGCTGGTGTGGATGTTCATGTTCGATCCGCAGTTCGGCGTGATCGCACCGCTGATCCGGGCCGTCGGCGCCTCGCCGCCCAACTGGTACAACAGTCCCGGATGGGCACTGGTGATGGTGATCATCGTCTACATCTGGAAACACCTCGGCTACGCGGCCGTCGTCTACCTCGCCGGACTGCAGATCATCCCGCGCGACCTGCTCGAAGCAGCTGCGATCGACGGCGCGAGCAAGTGGCGCACGTTCCGGTCCATCACGTTGCCGCTGCTGTCGCCGATGACGTTCTTCCTCTTGGTCACCGTCACGCTGAGTTCGATGTCCATGCAGTCCTTCGAGCTGATCCACTCGATGACCAGGGGTGGCCCGGTGGATGGAACCACAACGCTGATGTATCAGATCTACCGCGAGGGCTTCGTCACGGGCCGGGCCGGCTACTCAGCGACCGTGGCCACGATCCTGTTCTTCATCTTGCTGGGCGTGACGCTCCTGCAGATGCGGTTCCTGGAGAGGAAGGTGCATTACTCGTGAGCCTGCCTCGGGAGCCAGGTTCCAGCGTCGAGCCGTCGCCCACCCCTGTTGATCATGGGCAGATCACGCCCAAAACGGGCCGAGAAGCGGCATCCGCCCATGATCAACGCGGTAGGGGTGGACCGGTGCCGCGGGATGGCAAGAGTGGGCCGCCGCCAGAACAAGTCCGGCGGCTCCTGAGCGGCTACCTGCCCCTGCTGCTCGCCGTCGTGGTGATGATGGCGCCGCTGATCTGGATGCTCATCTCGTCGATCAAGACGCGTCCGGAGATCTTCACCGTGCCGCTCCAGTGGCTGCCAGAACAGCCGTACACGGGCAACTACGCCGAGGTGGTGGAGCGTTACCCGTTCGGGCGCTTCTTCCTCAACAGCGTCATCGTGACGGTCGTCGGCGCGGGCGTCAAGGTGCTGCTGGCCATGTTCACCGCCTATGCGCTGGTGTTCATCCGGTTTCCGGCCAAGAAGCTGGTCTTCATTCTGATCATCGTGGCGCTGATGGTGCCGCCGCAGGTGGTGATCGTGCCGAACTACACGCTTATCGCGGATCTGGGCTGGCAGAACACGTACCTCGGGATTATCGTGCCGGGCCTTGGCACCGCCTTCGGCACGTTCTTGTTGCGTCAGCAGTTCCTGACCCTGCCGAGTGCGATCGTCGACGCGGCGACGCTCGACGGGGCTGGGCACTGGCGCAAACTATGGCGCGTCGTCGCGCCTATCTCCGCACCCACGATCGCCACGGTCGCGCTCGTCACGATCGTCTCCGAATGGAACGAGTACCTGTGGCCGCTGATCATCGTCGACCGGCCCGAGATGATGACGCTCCCCGTGGCGCTCACGCTCATGCAGAACGCCGACGGCACCAACAACTGGGGCGTCCTGATGGCCGGCACCGCCATGGTGGTGCTGCCCGTGCTGATCGTCTTCACCCTGCTGCAACGCCACATCGTCGCCGGCCTCACCCAAGGGGCCACGACCGGCTGACACCCACCGAGCACCTCCCGGAAGGATCCACGATGTCCCACCGCCACCTGCATCTCCCACCCGAGCGGCGCCTCGTCGTCCCCTCTCGTCCCCTCGACCGCCGGAGTTTTCTCGGGCTCGGCGCGGCGGGAGCCGCCGCCCTGACCCTTGCCGCCTGCGGAGGACCGTCGACCAGCAGCGACGATGCCGATGCCGCCGACGATGCCACGGCCGACGACTTCAGTCGTGTGACACCCGCCAGTGAGATCACTTTCTGGAGCGTGCACCCGGGCAACTCCCGCGAGGCGGACGAGGAGCTGATCCGGCGCTTCGAGGAGGCCAACCCGGACATCTCCGTCACGCTCGTGACGGCGGGCGCGGACTACGAGGAGGTGGCGCAGCGTTTCCAGACCGCGCTACAGGGTGACGACCGCCCGGACGTGATCATGCTCTCGGATGTCTGGTGGTTCAAGTACTTCCTCAACGGCACCATCACGCCGCTCGACGCGTTGCTGGAGGCTGAGGAGGTGGAGCTCGACGACTTCCACGACACGCTCATCGGCGACTACCAGTACGACGGCCGGCAATGGGGCATGCCCTACGCGCGGTCGACGCCGCTGTTCTACTACAACAAGGAGCACTGGGCCGACGCCGGCCTGCCGGACCGCGGCCCGGAGACGTGGGACGAGATGGACGAATGGGCGGAGGCGCTGGAGGCCAATCTCAGCGGCCAGCAGAAGGTGTTCCACCACGTCAAGGGTGCGTCGTACGTCGCGTGGATCTTCCAGTCGATCATCTGGGCGTTCGGCGGGCGCTACAGCGACGACGACTTCACCATCACCCTCGACAGTGACGAAGCCATCGCCGCTGGCGAGTACGTGCGTAGCCAGGTCAACGAGCTCGGCTATGCCGGCGTCACGCCGGACGACAACATCATCGACCTCTCATCCGGTGGAATCTCGTCCACTATCGGGTCTACCGGCAGCTTGTCCGGGCTGCTCGAAGGGTCGTCGTTCGAGGTGGGGGCTGCGTTTCTGCCGGAGAAGGAGCAGTTCGGCTGCCCAACCGGGGGTGCGGGACTGTCGATTCCGTCGGGTCTCGAGCCGGAGCGGCAGCTGGCCGCCATGCGATTCATCAAGTTCGTCACCGAGCCGGAGCAAACGGCGTACTACTCCGAGAGCGTCGGCTACATGCCGGTGCGTAAGTCCGCGGTGGGCATGATGGAGGAGGCCTTCGAACGGGAGCCGCAACGCCGGGTCGCGCTGGAACAGCTGGAGCACACCTCGCCGCAGGACGCGGCCCGGGTCTATATCCCGGACGGTGATCAGATCCTGGGCCGCGGCCTGGAGCGGATCATGCTGCAGAACGAGCCGGCCGACCAAGCCTTCGAGGTCGTCGCGAACGAGCTGACCACGTCCTACGAGGAGAACGTGGAGCCCGTCATCGGCTGATCCGCCCGCCCTAGGTCCCATGATCATTGGCCTTTGACCACCGGATTCGGGGGTGAAGTGCCAATGATCATGGGGCTGGGCGTAGCGTACTCGGGTGCGGAGATCGTGGAAACGGCATACGCCGGTCCTCGCGGCCATCGCCGCCGGGGGAGTGGTCGGCGCCGAAGCGCGGTATGCACTGACGTTGCTGAACGCTGATCCGCCCGCGTTTCCCTGGGTGACGCTCGTCGAGAACATCACCGGTTGCTTCCTGATCGGTGTGCTCATGGCCGTGCTGACGCAACTCACCGCCCCGCATCCGCTCCTGCGACCCTTCCTCGGTATCGGGGTTCTGGGCGGGTACACGACGTTCTCGGCTTACGCGGTCGAGGTGCGTGTGCTCCTGCTCGACGATCGCGCCCTGGCCGCGCTTGTCTACCTCGTCGTCACGCCAATAGGCGCTTTGGGTGCGGTGCTGCTCGCGACGCGCGGCACACCGGCGTTGCTGCGCATGCTCCGGCAACGAGGAACGGACACGAGCTAGTGTCGGATACGGAGGGACTCGGGCAGATGGATCTCACAGGACCGGCCAGGCGGTTGTCGATCGTGATGGGTGAGACAGACACCTGGCATGGCAAGCCGCTGTACAGCGAGATCGTGCGCCGTGCGCATGCCCGTGGTCTGGCTGGTGCCAGCGTGTTCCGTGGTATCGAGGGCTACGGCGCGTCCAATCACATCCACACCACGCGGATCTTCAGCTTGTCCGAGGATCTGCCGGTCCAGGTGGTGATCGTCGACAATGCCGCGAAGATCGAGGCATTCATCGACGAGATCGAACCGATCGTGGTCGGCGGTCTGATCACGCTCACTGATGTTGAGGTCGTGCGCTATGCGGGGCGTTCGGATGCGGCAGGCAGCGAGGCCGATCAGGGGCCGGACGTGGGCGGTGATCGTGACGCCGGTGGCGGACCCCGGCCCGGCTCGGACGGCGCGGGGGAGCCCCGGTGACGGCCATGCTGGTGGCGCTCGGGGCTGCGGTGGGCGCCCCGCTACGTTATGCCACGGACCGGTTCATCCAGGCGCGCTTCAGCCCGGTCTTCCCGTGGGGGACGCTGGCCGTCAACGTCGTGGGCTCGTTCATCGTCGGCGTGGTGATCGCGTTGTGGACCGACGGCCGCCTGGACGACGACGCCGTGGCGCTGGTGGGCGTAGGTTTTTGCGGGGCGCTGACCACCTACAGCACGTTCAGCTATGAGACGTTGCGCCTGTTCGAGGGCGGCGCCCGGTGGTACGCGCTGGCCAACGTCGTGATCAGCGTGGTGGCTGGTGTCGCCGCCGCCGCCCTCGGCTGGGCCATCGCCTCATGATCATGAACACTAGTTGACCATATTCGTCACGAAGTGTTCATGATCATGGGGAAGGGGGTTTAGCGGCGCATCGCTCCGTCCACCCGGCGCGGAATGCCCAGCGGATTGCCGTCTTGCAGGGCTTCCGGCAGGAGGTCGTGCGGGAACGCCTGATAGGTGACCGGTCGCATCCAGCGCCGCACCGCGGTCGCGCCCACTGAAGTGTGCAACGGATTGGTGGACGACGGCCATGGTCCGCCGTGCTGCATCGCCCACGAGACGGCGACGCCGGTGGGCCAGCCGTTCCAGATGAGCCGGCCGGCGCGTGGGCGCAGCACATCCAGTACCGGAGCCATCGCCTGGACATCGCTCTGCTCACCGTGAATGGTGGCGGTCAGGCTGCCTTCGATCGACTGCAGCGCGTTGATGAGTTCGTGGGTGCTGGCGTACTCGACGATGAGCGAGCTGGGCCCGAAGCACTCTTCGGCCAGGCGGTCGGCGGCTTCGGTGAAGTTCTCGGCGGAGGTGACGAAAAGAGATGGCACCCCCCATGCGCCGGGTTCGGTATGCAACCGAGGACTGATCAGGCTCCGGACCGAAGGATGTGCGGAGATCTCCGCGCTGATCTGGGCGTACGACTCCGCGATGCGGTTGTTCAACATGGGCGCGGCCGGAACGGCGCTGACGGCCTCGGCGAGCGCGGATTCGAGATTGTGACCAACCGGCAAGAACAGCAGACCGGGTTTGGTGCAGAACTGCCCGGTGCCCATCGTGAACGAGTTGACGAACTCGGTGGCGATGTCACTGCCGCGGGCTCGGGTGGCGGCCCGGGTCACGACGGTGGGGTTGATGCTACCGAGCTCGCCGTAGAACGGGATCGGATCGACGCGCCCGGTGGCGAGGTCGAACAACGCCCGCCCGCCGGTGGTGGATCCGGTGAAGCCGGCAGCTCGGATGCGTTGGTCGACGACGGCGTCGCGGCCCGCGCTCTGGCCGAAGATGACGGTGAACACACCTGCGGGCAGATTCTGGTCGGCCACCACCGAACTGATGATCTCGCCCGTCCGGCGGGAGAGCTCCGGGTGGCCCTCGTGCGCCTTGACGACGACGGGACACCCCGCGGCCAGTGCCGACGCGGTGTCTCCACCGGCGATGCTGAATGCGAAGGGGAAATTGCTCGCGGCGTAGACCAGCACGGGGCCAAGCGGCTCGAGCTGACGGCGGAGATCGGGACGCGGCACCGGCTTGCCGTTCGGAGCCGGCGTATCGATGGTGGCTTCGAGGAACGAGCCTTCCTCGATCACCTCGGCGAAGTGCCGTAACTGGCCGGTGGTTCGGGCGATCTCCGAGGTCAGCCGGGCCTTGCCCAATCCGGTCTCGGAATCGGCCAGCGGGATGAGCTCGTCGGCGCGATCGTCGAGCTTCTTGGCGATGGCGCGCAAGAGTGCGATCCGGCCGCTGAGTGACTCCGTGGCGAATCGCTTGGCCGCGGACTTGGCCAGCGACAGCGTCGAGTTCAACTCTGCCGGTGGTGTTTCGGACACGCCCGCACCGGCTGGTTCGCCCGTGCGCGGGTTCATACTCTCAACCAGAGTCATTTATTCTCCCCGTACCAGTCCGCGGGTTCTTGTGCGACGGCGAACAGCGCCAGGCGACAAGTTTCCCGGACTGCTCCGCCAATATCGGTCTGTGTCTGCCCAGGACAGGGCGCCGGCGTCGTCTCCACCTGAAAACCGGTTTCGCTTCGGGCGTGGCTCGATGTCCAGACACCGAACTCCTCCTCCGCGTTGCCAGTCGGGAGCAAACGATCCGTACCCGGACCCGGCGATAGTATATGAGCAGGCACTTTTGATCTTATTGATACATCTTGGTAAGCATGTGAGTTTTGATCTTAGTAGGTCTTTTGCATGGTGGGCCATGGTGCGTTCGGCTGAGTGCTGACCCACATCATTTCCGAAGCCCGTTTCCTGCGATGAACGGCTGCTGGAGAACCAGGTGAAGCCCGGAAGGGTCCTGGCGCGCGGTAAGTTCATTGGCGTGAACGCACGTTCTCCACGTTCCCCGAGCCGAGGTGCTGAGTTGGCCCGGGCCGGCTTCACTGACACGGAAGCGGCGATGCGTGAGTTCAGCAGACCTCCGCTCGACGCGGTCGGCGCGGATCCGGAGCTTGTCGCCATGCTGGCTCAGGTCGCTGATCCTGACCTGGCCCTGCGAGGCCTCGGAAGGCTGCTCGAAGCAGTAGGCGACGATGGCCGCCGGCAGCTACTCACGGCACTGAGCAGCCACGACGCCCAGGCGGTGCGCGTGCTCTCGGTGCTGGGTTTCAGCGCTTCTCTAGCGGACCATCTCGTTCGCCACCCAGAACATCTGGCGGATCTCGCCGCCGACGTCCCGCAGCACCGCCCGGACTCGGATGCGATCCGGGCGCGCATGCTGGCGGCCGTGGGCGCCGACCCGGCTGCGGCGGAGCCGGTTGCCACTGGGGACCCGGGACAGTTTCTCACCGCGCTGCGCATCGGGTACCGGCGTGAGCTGCTGTGGCTGGCCGCCGTCGACCTTGCCGAAGGCACCGACATGCCGGTGATCGGGGCAGAGCTGGCCGACCTGGCCGCCGCCACGCTCGAAGCCGCGCTGGCGGTCGCTCGAGCCCAGCTTCCGGCCGACGCCGCTCCGTGCCGGCTGGCCATCATCGGCATGGGCAAGTGTGGTGCGCGCGAGCTGAACTATGTGTCCGACGTCGACGTGCTGTTCATCGCCGAACCGCTCGACGACGCCTCGGACGGCGCCGCCGCCATCCGTAGTGCGACTCTCCTGGCCACGGCCGTCATGCGGGCGTGCTCGGACCGTACGGTCGAGGGCACCGTTTGGCCGGTTGACGCCGGACTACGCCCGGAGGGACAGTCCGGGCCGCTGGTTCGCACGATGGCCAGTTACACCAGGTATTACGACGAATGGGCGAAAACCTGGGAATTTCAGGCCCTGCTCAAGGCGCGGCCGGTAGCCGGCGACCGGCGGCTGGGTGAGGACTTCATGGCGGCCATCGGCCCGATGGTGTGGCAGGCCTCGTGCCGGGACGGATTCGTCAGCGACGTCCAGGGGATGCGCCGCCGGGTGGAGAGCCACATCCGGCCGGCCGACGCGGAGCGGGAACTCAAGCTCGGGCCGGGCGGGTTGCGGGACATCGAGTTCGCGGTGCAGCTACTGCAGTTGGTGCACGGCCGCGCCGACGAGACGGTGCGCTTGGCTTCGACGCTGGAAGCCCTGGCCGCTTTGACCGGCGGCGGTTATGTCGGCCGCGACGACGGCGCGCTGCTGGAGCAGGCGTACGTCTTCCTACGCACTCTGGAGCATCGCATCCAATTGCGAGGGCTGCGGCGCACCCACGTGGTGCCGCAGGCCGCCGAAGATCTGCGCATCCTGGCCAGATCCTTGCGGATTCGCAGCGCCGACGAGCTCACGGTCAGGTGGCAGCGTGAGACACGTGAGGTCCGCCGCCTGCACGAGAAGCTGTTCTACCGTCCGCTGCTGTCGGCGGTGGCCGATCTCCCGGCCGAAGGGGTACGGCTGAGCACCGAGGCCGCGCTCGACCGTCTCGAGGCGCTGGGCTACACCGATCCGGCTGGTGCTATGCGCCATATCGAAGCACTGACCAAGGGCGTGTCCCGGCGTGCGGCGATCCAGCGCACCCTGCTGCCGGTCTTGCTCGCGTGGTTCGCCGACGCGCCGATGCCGGACACCGGCCTCGCGGGATTTCGCAGGGTCAGTGACGCCCTTGGCACCACACCCTGGTATCTGAGGCTGCTGCGGGACGACAACGCCGCCGCTGAGCGGATGGCCAAGGTGCTGGCTTCTGGGCGGTACGCGACCGAGATGCTGATGCGGGCGCCGGAGGCGGTGACCATGCTCAGCGGCGACGCCGAGCTCGAGCCACGGGAGCGGGCGCAGCTCGAATCGGAGGTGCGCACGGGTGTCGAGCGCCACGACGATCCGGTCGAAGCGATCGGTGTGGTACGTGCCATGCGGCGGCGGGAGCTATTCCGCACCGCTGTCGCCGACCTGGTCGGGTTGATGCCGATCCGGCAGGTCGGCGAGTCGCTGACCGCGATAGCCGAGGCGACTCTTGCGGGGGCGCTGTCTGCCGCCGTGAAGGCGGTCGAGGCGGAACGGCGCTCGCCGTTGCCGACCCGTCTCGCCGTCATCGCCATGGGCCGCCTGGGCGGCCGGGAAATGGGGTATGCGTCCGACGCCGACGTGTTGTTCGTGCATTCCCCGCATTCAGGGGCCGACGACGAAGAGGCGGCCGCAGCCGCGCTGGCCGTGGCCAACGAGATGCGGCGGCTGCTGGCGATCCCGTCGCCGGAGCCGGCGTTCACCGTTGACGCCGATCTGCGGCCGGAGGGCCGGCAGGGGCCGCTGGTGCGCACACTGGCGTCGTATGCCGCGTACTACGAACGCTGGGGCGAGGTGTGGGAGCGGCAAGCGCTCCTGCGCGCCAGCGGCTGTTGCGGAGATCCGGAGCTGATGCGCCGGTTCGTGGCGCTGATCGATCCGCTGCGTTGGCCGACGGCCGGTCTGACCGATGCACAAGTGCGGGAGGTACGCCGCATCAAGGCGCGGGTCGAGGCGGAACGCCTGCCTCGTGGCGCCGATCGATCCACCCACCTCAAGCTCGGCCCGGGCGGGCTGGCCGATGTGGAATGGTGCGCTCAGCTCCTGCAATTGCGCTATGCGGGCCAGGTCGAAGCGCTGCGTACCACCGCCACCCTGGACGTCTTCGACGTCGCTGCCCAGGAGGGTCTGATGCGCGACGCTGATCGTCGCGTGTTGCACGACGCATGGAGCCGGGCGTCAGCGATCCGCAACGCCACGGTGCTGGTGACCGGGCGGGCATCGGACGCCATCCCGATGGATCCGCAGACGCTGGCCGCGATCTCTCAGGTGACGGGCCACGGGCCGGGGGAGAGCGCGGTGTTTCTCGACGAGTACCGCCGCTCGTCCCGGCACGCGCGGGCCGTCGTGGAACGAATCTTCTACGAAGATCCGCGGTAGCGGCGGTAACGGGTGCATACTGCGAACATGTTGGGACTCGTACTTCTGCTACTGGCGATCTGGCTGGCGATCTCGATCATCGGTCTGGTGATCGAAGGGCTGGTCTGGTTGTTCATCATCGGCGCCGTGCTCTTCGTTCTGACATCGGTATGGGGCTGGATCAAGCGCAACAGCGGCGGATAAGCATCTGATCGCCGGAGCATGACCCCAGGAGCAGTTGAGGCCGACGACGGCTGGCAGGCCCGCACTCCGGATGACATCGAGCGCGAGCTGCGACTCGCCCAGGTAGCGCAATGTCTCAGCGATGACGAAGTCCGCGCCCGCATCGGCGGCCCAGCCCGCTTGCGCGTCGAAGGGCCAGCCGCTCCTTCAGCCGTGTCATGTGGCCTATCCCTTCGGGGTTTCTTTGCCGGGGTCGATGAAGGGCTTCGGGACGACGAACGCGCTCGTCTCGCCCTTCGCCGAACGGACTGTCAGCTTGGTCCCGACGTCGGCGTGTGACACCGGCACAAGGGCGTACCCGATGTTCTTCTCCAGCCGTGGTGACCAGAACACCGACGACACCTGCCCGATCTGGTCGCCGGCGTCCCCGTCCACCACGAGCAGGTAGTCCTCGATGTAGCCGATGACCGGATCGCCCGTGAGCTCGATTCCCACGACCTTGCGCCCGACACCCCGGTCCGCGATCCGCCGCAAGGCGTCCTTGCCGATGAAGTCCGCGTCCTGGTCGAGGTCGACGGTCCACTCCAGGCCGGCCTCGTACGGGTTCAGGAACTCGTAATCCGAGTAGCCGTTGTTGTCGAGCGCGATGTCCGAGCCGTAACTGAGGATGCCCGCCTCGACCCGGCGGATCTGGCACGGGCCGATCACCGCGACCCGGTGCGGCTCGCCGGCCTGCAGGATCGTGTCCCAGAGGCGTGTACCGTCCCGGCTTGCCGAGCGGAGGTAGATCTCGTAACCGACCTCGCCACTGTAGCCGGTGCGGGAGATCACCACGTCCATGCCGTCGATCTGATACTCGCGCATCCAGTAGTAGCGCAGGTCGAGGATGTCCTCGCCGATGAGGTCGGTCAGCAGCGCCTTGGAGTTGGGGCCCTGGATCTGGACCGGCGCCACGTCGGGCTCGCTGATCCGCACGTCCATGCCGGATGCGGCTGCGATGCCCTTGGCCCACAGGAGCACGTCGCCGTCCGCGACCGACAGCCAGAACTGGTTCTCGGCGAGGCGGAGCAGCACCGGATTGTTGATGATGCCGCCGTCGGTGTCGGTGTTGAGCACGAACTTGCACTGCCCGACGGCGCACGTGGTGAGGTCGCGAGGCGTCAGTAGATTGGTGAATTCGAACGCGTCCGGACCGGTGATCTCCACCTGCCGCTCAACTCCGACGTCCCAGAGTGTGACGTCGTTGATCAGTCGCCAGTATTCGGCGATCGGGTCGTCGTAATGGCGCGGGTGATACATCCGGTTGCAGACGCTGTACGACTGCACGCCGTGCCGCCGCGAGGCATAGAAGTACGGCGACTTGCGAATGCGGGTGTACATGTGGATCTTCGGAACGTCGTACGGGATGTGCATGGTGAGGCTCCACTCAGCTCCAGGGAAACGGTGAGTTGCTGACCGGGTGCTGTGCGCCGCGCTCGTAGCGGGCGAACCGGAACGGCTCCAGAAGCTCCTGTGGTGCGCCGAGCAGTTCGGCCGCCACCAGCGCTCCGACGCCGATCATCTTGTAGCCGTGGTTGGAATCGGCGATCACATAGGCGAAGTCGCCGCGCCGGTCGAACACCGGAAAACTGTCGGGTGTGAAACACCCGATGCCGCCAGAGGGTTCGTCCGAGTACAGGTGCCGCTTCCCTTCGAAGCGGCTGTGGCAGTGGGCGAGCCCGGCGGTCCAGAGGCGAGCGAAGCCGGCCCCGGCCACGTAGGCGGCTTGATCCGGACCGTAGGGGTCGACTGCGACCTCTTCGGCGGGCTCGTCGAGGCGGCGAGGCATGCTGCCGCCCTGGATGCCGCCGAAGTTCTGGTCGGGCTTGTAATAGATCCCCCATGGCTGATCGGTGACGAGCGCACCGTCTTGATCACGCAACGGCGCGTCGGTGTCGAGGTGGATGACCGGTGGTGGATGCCCGTGTGTGTCGGTGAACGAATCCGGATCGACCTTGAGTGTGCCCTCCTGGACGAGCCAGTACGTCCACATCGGCACCTGGTTTGCGCTGCCGTCCGGCGTCCGGACGGTGATGGTGCTCGGCAAGCCGAGTTGCGCCCACAGATCGCGGACCCACGGCCCCGCGGCGATGACCACCTGATCACAGTGGATGGGCCCATGGTCGGTGCCGACCGTGCGGGTGTCCGGATCGATGCCGACAACCTCGACACCCGGCAGGATCCTCGCGCCCGACGCCTCGGCCTTGGCGGCCAGCCCGCGCAGCGACGCGTAGTTGTTGGCGAAACCTCCACGGTGTTCGTGTAGTACACAGCTCACGCCCTCGGCCTGCCAGTCGGGGAACATCGCCCGCATATAGGTACGGGCCTCGCGCTCGCCTTCGACGAAGGTGGAGGGGTAGCCGATCGCTCGCTGCTCGTGGAAGATCCGCCGGACGTCGGCCACCATGCCTGCGGGGCCGAGCTGCACGTAGCCGACAGGATGGTAGGCGAAGGCTGTGGGGTCCGACTCCCAGACCGAGACCGAATGTGCCATCAGCCGGCGCATGGCCGGCTGGAAGTAGTTGTTCCGGACCACTCCACAGGCGATTCCCGAGGCCCCCGCACCGATACCGGACTTGTCCAGAACCACGACGTCCGGCACCTCACCGCGCGCATTCAGCTCGTGCGCCAGGTGCCACGCCGTGGACAGGCCGTGCACACCGGCGCCGACGATCACGTACCTGGCCGCACGTGGAGTCATGGCGAAAGGCCACCTCCAGACAGTGTTGCCATGTGGGTTGCCATGTGGGGTTGCCATGTGGGTCGCCATCTTGGCGTTGCCATTTGGGCAATACTGTTTCACTTTCCTGATCCGGAGGCTAGCATGGCGATGTGACCGAGACAACAGTTCGGCCGGTCGTCGTGCTCGAGCGCGCGCTGGAGATCCTGAACGTGCTGGCCGACGCCGCAACCGACCTCGGAACCAACGAGATCGCCCGGCGGGCCGGCGTCAATCCCAGCTCGGCCTCGCGGTTGCTGGCGACTCTGGCCAGGGCCGAATTGGTGCGGCGGACACCGGACAGCGGCCGCTACGCCCTTGGCCTCCGGCTCGTCGAACTCGGCAACTCGGCGCTGGCCCGGATTGACCTCCGCGACGTCGCGCGCCCCCACCTGACGGCACTCATGCAAGCCACCGGCGAGACCTCCACGCTCTCCGTTCCGGGCGAAACCACCGCAATGACACTCGACTTCGTCCAGAGTCCGTCCACCGTCCGCAGTGTCGCCGAGATCGGCCGCCCCAGCGTCCCGCACGCAACCGCCATCGGGAAGATCTATCTGAGCTACCGCGGCACGTTTCCAGACACCGAGCTGGTTGCCTGCACGCACCGGACGATCACCGACCCGGAGGTCCTCCAGAAAACGCTGGACGAGGTCAGGGAACGCGGCTGGGCAGAAGCGCACGAAGAACGAGAACTCGGGTTGCACGCCGTCGCCGCGCCCGTGCTGGACGCAAGCGCCAGCCTGGTGGCCATTCTCGGGCTCCAAGGGCCGTCCTGGCGGTTCGACGCCCAGGCGATGCAGGCCGCGGTGCCGCACCTGCTCGAGCACGCATCAGCCCTGTGGAGAGGGCCGGGCCGGTGAGATCACGCAGGTCGCGTTCGAGCCCGCCCCGGTATTCCGGGTTCGGCCTGATCCGGCGCGGCCTCACCGGAACATCCTGGCCACCGGCCTGGCGCCGGTACGAGCCCCGCAGGCGATACGACGTCGTCGTCATCGGTGGCGGCGTACACGGACTAGCCACCGCCTACTACCTCGCAGCCCAGCACGGCCTCACCAATGTGGCCGTGCTCGAGCGCGGCTATCTCGGCGGCGGCGCTTCGGGGCGTAACACCGCCATCATCCGCTCCAACTACCTCACCCCCGAAGGAGTCCGCTTCTACGACCGATCGGTGCGGCTGTACGAGTCGCTCGCCGCAGAGCTGAACTTCAACGCGATGTTCTCGCAGCGGGGCCACCTGACCCTGGCACACTCCGATTCCGCGCTGCGGATCATGCGCTGGCGGGCCGAGGTGAACAGGCTGCAGGGTGTCGACTCGTCGGTGATCGGACGCGCGGAGATCGCCTCGCTGGTGCCGTCCCTCGACGTCACCGACCACCCCAGGTTTCCCATACTGGGCGGCCTATGGCACCCGCCCGGCGGCATCATCCGCCACGACGCGGTGGTCTGGGGCTATGCCCGAGCCGCCGACGCCCTCGGCGTCCACCTGCACCAAGACACTGAGGTCGTGGGCATCGACGTGTCCGGGGGCCGCGTCCGCGGGGTGCGGACGAACCGCGGCCAGATCGCCGCGCCAGCCGTCGTGACCTGTACGGCCGGCTGGGCGTCTACAGTCTGTGACCTGGCCGGTATCGAGCTGCCGATCACCACGTTCCCACTACAAGCCGCCGTCACCGAGCCCGTCCGGCCGTTCCTCGACACCGTTGTCGTGTCCGGCACGCTGCACGTGTACGTGAGCCAGAGTGACCGCGGCGAACTCGTCTTCGGCGCCGCGGTTGACCCTGTCCCCTCCTACTCGACGCGAGGATCGCTCGAGTTCACCGAAAACGTCGCGGCACACGTGCTCGAGCTCATGCCGGCGCTCGCGCAGGTGCGGATTCTGCGGCAGTGGGCCGGTCTGTGCGACATGACGCCCGATTTCTCCCCGATCATCGGCCCCACACCTGTCGAAGGCTTCTACGTCGACGTCGGCTGGGGTACCTACGGATTCAAGGCCGGTCCAGTGGCTGGTGAGGCCATGGCCGCTCTAGTCGCCACCGGCAAGACCCCCGAGCTCATCGAACCGTTCGACCTGGCGCGGTTCACCGACGGCCGGCTCGTCGGCGAACGCGGCGCGGCTGCTGTCGGGCATTAGGAGGGCTTGTGGTTCAGTCATGATCACACTTGTTTGTCCGCACTGTGGTCCAAGGGATGCCACTGAGTTCGCTTACATCGGCGAGCGGACGGCCCGGCCGGACCCGAACGACACCACGCCGCAGGAATGGCGCGGCTACCTCTACCTGCGGAGTAACCCGGCCGGGTGGGCGGACGAGCTGTGGTTGCACCGGGCGGGCTGCGGGCGGTATCTAGCGGTGCGCCGGCATCGGACGACAGGCGCGGTCGACGAGGTACGCGACGTGGGCGCTGGGGGTGAGCCCTGATGCGCCTCGGGCCGCAGCCAGGAGAAGTGATCGACCGGGACCGGCCGCTGACCTTCACTTGGAACGGGCGGGAGCACTCCGCCTTCGAGGGCGACACGATCGCCTCGGCGTTGGCTGCGTCCGGCGTTCGGGTGTTCTCCCGCAGTCTCAAATACCATCGGCCGCGGGGCTTGATGACGGCGGACGCGCACGATCCTGGCTGCATCGTCACCGTTGACGGCGAGCCCAACGTCCCGGGCGGCCAGCGACGCATCACGCCTGGCGCGGCGGTCACCGCGCAGGGCGTCTGGCCATCGCTGCGCTTCGACGTGAAGGCGGTGAACCGGCTCGTCGGACCAGCTCTGTCGGCAGGTTTCTACTACAAGACGTTCATGCGGCCGCGCCGGCTCTGGCCGCTGTACGAGCGGGTGCTCCGCAGGTTCTCCCCGGGCGGCCGGGTGCCGCCGGTGCCGCCTGCCGGCAGATACGAGCACCTGCACGTTCACCCGGACATCGTGGTGGCCGGAGGCGGCCCCGCCGGCATGGCGGCAGCGCTCGGTGCGGTATCTGCCGGTGCCCGGGTGCTGCTCGTCGACGACCAGCCTCAGCTCGGTGGTCACCTCCGGTGGGGTGCGTCCGCTGAGCTCGCGGCGCTGCAGCAGTTACGGTCCGACGTACAGGCTGCCGAGGGTGTCGAGGTACTGACCGACTCGGTGGTCACCGGGCGGTACGAGGACGGCCTGGTCGCCGTTGTGCAGCGCGATTCACCCGAGGGCACCGAACGGCTGATCAAGGCGCGCCCGGCCCAGCTCATCGTCGCTCCTGGGCTGATCGAGCGCCCATACGTCATCCGGGGTAACGACCTGCCCGGCGTTGTGCTGTCCACGGCGGTGCGCCGGCTGATCAACTTGTACGCGGTCAAGCCGGGGAAGCGCGCCGTCGTCTTCACCGCGAATGACGACGGCATCGCCGCGGCAACCGACCTGGAACGGGTCGGCGTCGACGTCCGGAGGGTCGTCGACGCACGTGAAGGCGGCGATGTCGTCCGGGTCCGTGGCCGCAACCGCGTCCGTGCCGCCGAGTGTGGCGACGGTCAGGTGGCCAACTGCGACCTGGTGGTCATGGCCACCGGATGGACGGCGCCCGTCGGGCTGATCGCCATGGCCGGGGGACGAGCCTCGTATCACCCCAGCGCCGCCCGGTACGTGCCAGCGGCCGAGCCGGACGGTGTGCTGGCCACGGGCGGTGTGGTCGGCGATGGATGTCTGGATGACCTCATCGCACACGGGGAAGCTGTTGGTCAGGAGGCTGCTCGGCGGGCGTTGGGGGCGGCCCAGTCCGTCGCTGTTCCGGCTCTTGAACCGGCGCCGCATCCGGCGCTGTACTCCGGGCGAACGGATGGGATCGTCGATTTCGCCGAGGACGTGTCCGCGAAGGATCTGCGTGCTGCGGTGGAAGAAGGCTACGACTCGATGGAGCTGGTCAAGCGTTATACGACGGTCACCATGGGGCCCACCCAGGGCAAGCTCGAAGGTGTCAACGCGGCGGCGATCGTCGCGGCCGTCTCCGGTTGCCGCATCGACGAGGTCGGCACTACCACTGCCCGGCCACCCATCACACCGGTCAGCATTGGAGTCCTGGCGGGCCGTCACTACCAGCCGGTGCGCCGGTCGCCGATGCACAACTGGCATGTCGCGCACGGCGCGACGCCGCTCGTGGCCGGTGAGTGGATCCGGCCCGAGCATTACGGCGATCCGGCCGGCGAGGTACGGGCGGTTCGTCGCGGCGTCGGCATCGTCGACGTCACGCCGCTGGGCAAGTTCGAGTTGCGCGGGCCAGATGTCCCCAAACTCCTGGAGTTGCTGTACGTCAACCGGTGGCAGGCGCTGGCCGTCGGGCGCGTCCGGTACGGCGTCATGTGCACCGACGACGGCGTGGTCTTCGACGACGGCGTCACTGCGCGCCTGGGCGATGATCGCTACCTGCTGACCGCGACGTCGTCCGGCGCCACTGCCGTGGGCGAGTGGATCGAGCGCTGGCTGCAGACCGAGCGGCCGGACTGGAAGGTCCACGCGATAGCGATGACCGACGCGTACGCCAGTATCAACGTCGCCGGTCCACGGTCGCGAGAGCTGCTTGGGCGGTTGACTACGGGCGTCGACCTGGCCCCGGAGGCTTTCCCGTACATGCGAGTCCGGCTGGGGGAGGTGGCCGGGGTGGCCGGGTGTGTCGTGTGGCGGATTGGGTTCACCGGCGAGCTCAGCTATGAGCTGCATGTGCCTGCTGGGCACGGCCTTCGGGTCTGGGAAGCGCTGCTCGCGGCAGGCGACAACCTCGGGGTGCGCCCGTTCGGCATCGAAGCGCAGCGGATTCTCCGGCTGGAAAAGGGGCATCTGATCGTCGGGCAAGACACCGACGGGTTGACCCAGGCATACAGCGCCGGGCTCGGGTGGGCGATCAAGATGGACAAGGACGACTTCGTCGGTAAACCGGAGCTGGCCTGGCAACGAGTCCGAGACGGTCACCTCATGCTGGTCGGCCTGCAGCCAGTGGATCCCAGCATCGTGCCACCGGAGTCGAGCCAGATCGTCGAGGGCGGCGCTGCGGGCCCGCGTGGACGTGCCGCGGCTGGGCGGGGCCGCATCGTGGGCCGGGTCACCTCCAGCCGGTACTCGCCGACCTTGGATCGGTCGATCTGCCTGGGATTCGTGGCGCCGGACCGGGCCGAACCGGGCACCTTGGTGACTGTGCTCCTGCCCACCGGGCGCCGGGTCTCCGCCCGGGTGATGCCGCAGCTGGCACATGTCGATCCGGAGGGGGAGCGCTTGCGTGTCTGAAATGATGATGACCGACTGCACCAGCCTGGCGAAGCTCCTCATCCGGGCCGAGCCGGGCGGGGCACACGACGTCGCGTTGGGAGTACCGCTCGGGCGTGCGGTCCGTGTTCAGGACGGTGTGCTGGCCGTGCGGACGGTCCCGGATGCCTGGATGTTGCTGACGTCGCCCGATTCGCTGGGGCTGGTGCAGCGGCGAATGCAGACACTCGCTGATGGGACGTTCGCGAGCGTCGTCGACGTCAGCCATGGCTACACGCTGGCGCGGCTCACCGGAACCGGCGCGGCATCGGTACTGGCTCGTGTGTGCTCGATGAACCTCACCCACCGGGCGATGCCCGACGGCACGGCCTTTCGCACGCTGGTCGCCGGGGTCGTCGCCACCGTCATCCGCGACGACGAGAACGCCGCGGCGTCGTACCTGGTGCAGTGTGACCGCTCCTACGGCCGGTACATGATGGACGTCCTGACCGATGCCGCCGCCGGAGCCGCCGTCACCCGCCATTGAGGCCAGCGGCCTTGGACCGACTTCAATACCGCCAGGCGGCGCATAAGGCCAGGCAACGCCGATAAGCCCACCTGGCGGTATTGAAGTCCTACTTATCGCCGAGCGTGGACGGCGCTGATCACCGGGGTCATACTGGCGGTGGGCCCGTTCACGCTGGTGGTCAGGAGGTGTCACATGCGTGTCACCCTCGCTCAGGTCGACTCCGTGCTCGGCGATATTGACGCGAACATCGAGCACGCAGCCGGGATCATCTCCAAAGCCAGCCGTGAGGGCAGCGACCTGGTCGTCTTCCCAGAGTTGCATCTGTCCGGCTATTCCGTCGGCGAGATCGAATCCGATCTCGCACTCAAACCAACAGACGAGCGGCTCGAACGGCTGGCAAAGCTGGCCGGATCCGGCGGAGTGGTGCTGGCGTTCCCAGAGGCGGGGCCGGGCGGGATGCACACATACAACAGCTCGGCCTACTACCAGGCTGGGCAGCTCGTGCACGTCCACCGCAAGCTCTACCTGCCGAACTACCTGGGCTTCGAGGAGCGCAAGCACTTCACCCCCGGGCAGTCCATGCGAGCCTTCGACGCCGGCGCCGCCCGGTTGGCGATGATGGTCTGCAACGACGCATGGCAGCCACAGCTGGCGTTCTTGGCCACCCAAGACGGCGCCCAAGTGCTCTTGATGCCGGTCACCAGCGCACAGAGCGCCTTCCCCGAGCGCTACGACTCTCAGGGATACTGGCGCGGCATCACCCGCTTCTACGGCCGGATGTGCCAGCTGTTCGTCGTGTTCGTCAACCGGGTCGGCGCGGAGGGCACCATGCGGTTCTGGGGCGGCTCGCACGTCGTCGACCCGTGGGGAAACGTCGTCGAGGAAGTACCTGAGAGCCAGGAACACACACTGACGGTTGATATTGACCTCACCGACGTACGCCGCCGGCGCCGCGACATCCCCCTCGTCAAAGAGGCTCGGTTGGGTCTCCTACAGCGGGAGGTCCGTCGCCTCCTCGACGAGGGCGGAGATCTGTGAGTAGGCGGTATCGGGTGTGTGCCCCGGCGCAGGACGGCGTGCGGGTGATCACCGACGTCAGTCGATGAAGCCGTGATCACGGAGGAATTCCTCGGCGATTTCGTCCTCGAAGCCTGGATCATCGGCCGACCGTGCGTTCATCTCCCTGAGTAGCTCGTCGGTGAGCGCGGCCGTGATCGGGTTGAACAGCTCTTCGAGTGCCTCGCCCGCCTCGTCGTAGACGTCTTCCCGGACGGTCACCGCGAGGTTGTATGGAGGGAACGCGCCCTGGTCGTCTTCCAGGACCTCTAGTTCGTTCGTGATGATCTGTCCGTCGGTGGCGAAGACTTCGCCGAAGTTGCACGGATCGCTCTGCGGCAGCCGGGTGTGGATGATGCCCAGCTCCATCTCCTCGACCTGACCACTCGGCATCTCGAAGTCGTACGTCTCCTCCATGCCGGGAAGGCCGTCATCGCGGACGAGGAACTCCGCGGCAGCGCACAAGCTAGCCTCTTCGGGGTTGTCCCGGACCAGGTCGGCGTAGTCGCTGAGGGTGCTGACGCCGAGCCCGGACGCCACCCCCGGCGCACTGGCGATGGCGTATGTGTTGTTGACCGGAGCGGGGTCGAACCAGATGATGCCGTTTTCGGCGTCCTCCTCCCGGACGGCCTCGTAGAGCTCCTGCGTGTCGGTGGGAGCCTCGGCGATTTCGTGGCCCAGGATGGCACTCCATCCGGTGCCGGTGTACTCCCAGTACAGATCGATCTCGCCGGTTTCGAGGGCGGAGCGCACGGCCGGGGTACCCTCGATCCCGGTCTCGTCACGGACGTCGGCGCCGGCTGCTTCCAGCGCGACGATGGCGATCTGGCCCAGGATGCGCTGCTCGGTGAACTCCTTGGACCCCACCGTGATGGTCAAGTCTCCGAGTTCTTCCTCTATGTCGTCTCCGACGGCGACGTCCGCGTCGTCGCCATTGCAGGCGGCCAGCGCAAGCGCCACGACCGCGGCGGATGCTGCGATTCTCTTCCAGTAATACATAGGAAACCCCTCCAAAAGTTTTCACAGGCCACGTGGGCGGAGCACATCTTCGGCCAGACCGGCGAGGTAATCGATGAGTAGCGCCAGCACTGCGATGAGTACGGCGCCGACGATCACCAGGAGCTGGCGACCCTGCGAGATACCGACCACCAGGATCCCGCCGAGCCCGCCTCCGGCGATGAACGTGGCCAAGGCCGCAGTGCCGACGTTGATCACCAGAGCGGTGCGGATACCCGCCAGCATGACCGGCACTGCAAGCGGCATCTCGATCTTGGTCAACACGGCACGTTTCGTCATTCCCATGCCGCGAGCGGATTCGATCACCGCGGCGTCCACCTGTTGAAGCCCGACCATCGTGTTGCGCAGCACCGGTAGGGCCGCGTAGGCCACCAGTGCCGCCACCATCGGCCAGAAGCCGAGATCCCACACCAACGCGAAGATCGTCACCAGGCCGATGGAGGGGATCGCGACCCCGATGTTGAATACCGCGACGGCCGGCGGTGTGATGCCGCGTGCCCACGGCCGGGTCAGCATGATCCCGACGGGGATCGAAATCATCAGCACGATCAGCGTGGAGGTGAATGTCAGCGCGATGTGTTCACGGGTGGCGGTGATGATGAAGTCCATGTTTGCCCTGCGTCGCTCGATCGAGTCGAGCGTCTGGGCGTTGACCCACGCCCACAGAGCCAGCAGGACGGCTGCGAGAAACGCGGGCATCGTCAGGTAGCCAGCCAGTGACCTGCGGCGCCGGCCAGGTCTCACGACCTCTCGTGCGGAGGACTCATCAGCGACGATAGTGATGACAACTCACCCCCCACTGGCCTGTTCTGGCTCGAGCTGGTCACGCAGGCGTTTCCGCTCTGCGGCGCGCATTCCGCGTACGGCTTCGTTGATCGACTCGATGTCGACGACGCCGAGGTAGGCCCCGTCGCCGTCGACGACGATCGCGGACGCGTACCGGGCGGTCAGCATTTCGTTCAACGTGTCGCCGAGAGTGGCCGAGGGCCGGACGACGGCGTCGGCGGGGAGCCCGATCTCTGACAACGGTTGGTCGCCGCCTCGGAGCAAATGGTCCAAGCCAACCCATCGGCGAGGACGCTGCTGGGTGTCCAGGACAAGGGCGGCCCCCTTGTCGCTCTGCTGGATGAGCCTGCGGGCCTCCTCACGGCTGGCAGATTCGTCGACGGTCGGCCAGTGGGTCAGCTCGATGTCCTCGACGCGGGAGAGGTCGCAACGTTTCAAGGCGGCACCGCGCCCGATGAAGTCGGCCACGAAATCGTTGGCCGGGCTGACCAGGATCGACTCTGGGGTGTCGTACTGCTGGATCCGCGACTGATCACCCAGGATCGCGATCCGGTTGCCCATCTTGATGGCTTCGTCGATGTCGTGGGTGACGAAGACGATGGTCTTCTTGATCTCGCTCTGGATACGCAGGAACTCGTTCTGCAGCCGGTCCCGGTTGATCGGGTCGATGGCGCCGAAGGGTTCGTCCATCAGCATGACGTCGGGGTCGCCTCCCATGGCCCGGGCCACACCGACCCGCTGGCGTTGCCCGCCGGAAAGCTCCTTGGGGTAGCGGTGCGCGAACGTTCTCGGCTCGAGGCTAACCAGGCTCAGCAGCTCATCGACCCGCTCGGCGATGCGTTTCTTCGACCAGCCGAGCATCTTCGGCACCGTGGCGATGTTCTCGGCGATCGTCATATGTGGGTACAGGCCGATTTGCTGGATCACGTAGCCGATCCGCCGGCGGAGCTGGTCCGGGTTCACCTTGGTGACGTCTTCGTCGTCGAGGATGATGCGCCCCGACGACGGTTCGATCAGCCGGTTGATCAGCTTCATCGTCGTGGTTTTGCCACAGCCCGACGGCCCGACGAAGATGACGATCTCCCCTTCGGGGATGTCCATCGACAGTGCGTCGACGGCCGGATCGGCTTGGCCGGTGAACCGTTTGGTGAGCTCGTTGAGCTGGATCTTTATGGTCATCTGAGCCCCCGGGACATGGTCAGTCGGGTCACCAGGACGTAGAAGAGGTCGAACAGGATGGCCAGCACGATAATGCAGAAGAACGCGCCGAGCGTGATGTTCAAGGCCTGCGGACTGCCGATGTTGGCCAGCGCCCGGAAGATGTCGTTGCCGAGTCCGGGACCGTTGATGTAAGCGCCGATAGCCGCGATGCCCACGATGATCACCGTCGAGACCCGGATGCCCGTCATGATGACCGGCCAGGCCAAGGGCAGTTCGATTCGCAACAGCCGCCTCGTTCGGCTCATACCCATGCCTTGGGCGGATTCCACGATCGCCGAGTCCACCTCCCGCAGTCCGACGACGGTGTTGCGCACGATCGGGAGCAGTCCGTACATGACGAGCGCTATCACCACGGACGTCCAGCCGAGGCCGAAGATCGGCATGAACAGTCCGAAGAGCGCTAGCGAGGGAATCGTCAGGAAGATCGCCGTGATCGCGATCACGATCTCGCGGGGCCGGTCGGTGCGGTAGACCGCGAGCCCGAGTGTCACCCCGATCAGTGCCGAGATCCCCACGGACAGGAGGGTCACCGCGGCATGATCGACCGTCAGCTCGAAGAGGTGTTCCCAGCGACGGGACAGATACTCGAGAAAGGTCATCCGATCACATCCTCCCGCGACACAGTGTGAGGTGAGGTCGGCGGAGGCCGAGGACGTTGTGCACGCTCATGTCTACGCACCCAAACTGTGAGCCAGATCACGCCAGGCTAGCGCTTGAGTTGAAGCTTCGTGCCCAGTTTTGCCAGTCGGTGACTCAATCGATACGAGACCATCCCCATTCGGGCAACGGTTTTCCGCTCGGCGAGTAGCTGTTTTGCTCGTTGGGGCGCGCCTGTCGGTGCCCTGCTCCGCGCTATGGCGTCGGCGAGCGAAACTTCTGCTACCACCCGCATGAGTGGCCGCTTCTTGGGCATACTGCGAATATGTTGGGCATCGTACTTCTACTCCTGGCCATCTGGCTTGCGATTTCGATCATCGGTCTGGTGATCGAGGGGCTCGTTTGGCTGTTCATCATCGGCGCCGTGCTGTTCGTCCTTACCTCGGTGTGGGGCTGGATCAAGCGCAACAGCGGCGGATAGTCACCAGCTCGTCGTTTGGGATGAGGCCGTCAGCGCGGGTTCCTCCCGTCGTCGTGACGTGCCGTCTCTGCAGCTCGACGGCGGTTGACGTCATCGGCGACGAAGAGGACGAAGTCGGCATCGTGGCGGGTGTTGGCGCCGGATTCTCCTGGCCAGGTGATGGAGGACATTTCGCCTGACGACGCCACCCACTCCCGGAGCCTGGCCCGGGAGTCGGCGAACTCGCGGTGCCAATTGAGGGGATCCCGGGCACATCCGGAGTAGGCGTCGAGCCAGTACAGGTGCAGCGCTGAGAGCTCCCAGACGAGTGCGGGGTGCCGATGCCAGTACGGCGGGACCACGAAGTCGGTCAGGTTATAGGTGCTGCGCAGCCAGTCGACCCATTTGTTCAGGACAAGCCACTCGCGTTCGGCCTCCGACGCGGACAACCGGTCCCAGTTGATCGGACGTGCAGGGCCGGGATCGGGGCCGTCGTCGAGATCGCGGCTTCGATCGGCAACGCTCAACATGCGACCGATGATTCTCAATATGCCCCGGATGCCGAAGGATGGGACAGACCGGTGCCCGTCCGATCCGGACACAGCCATACCCACCGTCAACGCGCCCACGAACAGGATCAGCCCTACCGTCATGACGACACCGAGGACGTTGCGCGCCGTTGCGCCGTTGCCGACGGCGTAGTGGTCTGGACCGACGGTGCGCGGCAGCCCGGACAGCGCGTCAAACATGGTGGCCAGGTCGACGAGTGTTGCGGCGGGGTGGTACATGATGGTGCCTTCCTTTCCCGGCGTGCCCGGCCCGCGGTCTGCTCAACGGGCCGCTACTTTCTAGGTGCGCACGTCGTGACCGGAAGGCGGTCATGTCATTTCTGAGACCCGGCGGCTGCCGTGCGTGCTTTCCTGGCTCGTTCGGCGAAGGCGACGGTGGCGGCAACCACGGCCTCGAAGTTGACCCACTCGTCGTCGGTGAGGCCACGGCCGATCTCGCCAGGGTCGTAATGGGTGGTCCAATCGCTCACGTCGTTGAGCAGCAGCCGGAACGCGCGAAGCCGATGCCGCCGTGGTGCCGGGGGAGTCCGGACCGGAGACGTGAGCTGAACCGCGCGCGCCGTGCCGACGGCCGCCTTGGTCGCCGCGAAATGGCGTGCCACGTTGCGGTCGGAGTCCAGCGCCTTGATCTCCGCTTTGGCGTATGCGCGGACCGAGGGCGGTAGTGCGGTGTCCTCGGCGATGCGCTGCATCTCCGAGATTCGCTCCAGGCTGGTGTACGACTTGCGCCCGGTGATGGTGTGTGCGGCCAGCACGCGGGCGTCACCGGACGGTGCCGCCACGGTGGCGGGTCCGGATGAGCTGGACCTTTGCGTCCGCGCGCCGAACTGGGTGGCACGGCGGCGGCGAGCGGCGTCGTCGGCCAAGATCGCCTTGAGTTCTTGATAGAGCGTCGCGGCTTCGGTGGGTGTCAGGGGCTTGCGCATCATGTTCTCGTCCTGCTCCGCAAGCAGTTCCTCGAGCTTGCTCGAGATCCCGGAGCGCACCCATACGTTGACTCGGCGCCAGCCGAGCTGTTTGACCGCGGCGAGACGCCGTGCTCCGCAAACAAGGACCCCGTCAGGACTGATCGTGATCGGCTGGAGCAGGCCACGCTGACTGATCGACGCGGCCAGACCGTCGAGGTCGCCCATTTCGTGGCGATGCCGGTGACCGACCCGGATGGAGTTGACCGCCCGGTCGAGTTCGATACGTCCGCATTCCTCACTCATCAGAACCACCTTCGGCGGATGTCGTTGCGGTCGTGATCCGGACGAGGTCTTCGTCGGCAAGCAAGCTTTCGACGGTGTCGCCGATGAGCAGTCGGGCCAAGATGCCGAGACGGCCCACCGGGGAAGGGGCACCGGGGTAGCCGATGAGGACACGTAGCAGAGAAATCCAGGCGTGGTGCGGGAGATCCAGAAGCGCCCGTGCGGCCTTGTCGCGTCGTAGGGCGTCGTAGGCCGCTTGCCGATTGCCGGCCTCGATGAGGCGTGCGCAGACGTATTCGGTGCCGGCCGTCGCGACGTCGTCGGGCCAACCGAGCAGGAGCAGGAAGGTCACGGCGTGCTCGACAGCCTGGGCGGCGTCGGCGGCGAGTTCGGTCGCGGCCTCATCTGATGGAGGTGCGTCGAAGTCGTTGCCGATATGCAGGGCGGGCGCGTAATCGGCCGGATCCGCGTCGCGTTCGCCGAATCGCACGGCGTCATGAAGTTTCGAGTACGCCGTCCGCCTCGCCTTCTCGGGTGAGCACAGCAGCCCGATGGCGCGTTCTTCCGCGCTCAGTGTCGCGCGCACACCGACGCTCACCACGGCCCACGGATCGTCCGCGCGCCGGGTCGACTCGTTGAGCATGACCTCGAATGCCGCCCGTGCTGCATCGTCCGGCTCCATCCGGTGTCTGCGGGCGAGTGTGGCATAGCGCGTGGCAGTGAAGCGCATCAGCCGCGCCGCTTCCGGATCGTCTCGCCATGCGCCGGGGCCCGCCTTGTCTAGGCGGTTGAGCAACAGTCGTAGACCCTCCGGACTGCCGAATCCCGGCCCGGCGAGTCGTTTCAGGGCTGGAGATTCCTCGCCTGGCATGGTGCTCGTGTCCTTTCCCTTCCGTACTGGAAGGTCGTCCATGCCGGAAGGCCTTCCACGGGCAGGACGTTGCTCAGCTCGCACCCACGGGCGTGCCGCGAGTTCCGAAGAACATGAAACCGGCGTTTCCAATTGCCAGCCGTAGGAATGTATGGTTAAAAGTGTGACTCGGTCAGAACAGTTGAGCTGACAACTCACCACGATTCTGATGGTGAGCCTCGAATCACAATACACATTGCCGTTCGTTACGGTCTGGTCTTGGTTTCGCTGCAATCCGTGATGTAGCTACCGGATGATAGTTGTTTTCATGCCAGCGCGCGGGCACTTAGCGGGCCAGGCATTGGTCGATCGGCCGGTGGACGGTAAGTCAGAGGTCAGCGATGAAGCGGCTAGCCGGCCGTTCGGGTCGTACTTTCAGCAGGGCTGGGGGCGGCCTCTCTCGTACCTGCAATGTGCCGATCCGCATTGCTTCGCGCGTTGTGGCCAAGACCTTTGGGCCAACACGCGGGCCGCTGCTGTGGTGAATTGCCCTACCCATGACAAAACGTTACCCATCGCGATACTAAGCTCGTCTAGCTGAATTCTAACGCGCTATTTATGTGGATGACCATAATCCGTGGGTGAGTGGTCCGGTCCATTGTGGCGGACGGGAATCGCGCCATGCGCTGCATATCAGTGCGCGAGTGTGCGGATTGCGATGGCCGAAGATTGTCACGTTTTCGTAACCCGGCCACAGAGTCTTGTTCCATGAGGTTCGTCATGGCCATGTGGCGCGTGGCTGGCACCAAAGCGCGCTTGCAGCGATCCCGCCTTGACGATGCCTCCGTGACCTCCCGGGCCCGGCGTCCGGGATCCGTCATATGGTGGAGGCGTCCACGTCGTTGGGGGGTGGGCGGTCGTTTCCGCCCGGCACTGGATCTCTTGTGCGAGGGGATGCGCCGTGGTGAGAAATGGTGGAGGGCGTGCGGAGCTTGTTGGTCGCGCTGCTGAAAAGGGCCGGATCCGAAGGGAGATCGAGAGCGTTGAGGGAGGTCACGGGACCTCTATAGCGCTCACGGGGCCGGAAGGTATCGGCAAGACCGCCCTCATGGCTTTCGCGGCCGAAGCCGCACGTGAGGCTCTTGCTGGCCATGATCGAGCGCTGGTCGTAGAGATCACTGCTGCCGAGACTGAACACGACTGGCCGTACTCTGGCGTTCAGCTCGTGCTCTCCACCGTTCTCGGGTCCATGACTCCAGAGCACCGTGAGCAGCGTGAACGAGGAATCCAGCAGATCATCGACGGCCTTGACGCCGATACGAAGCCCAGTATTGTCGCCCGGAAGCTCGAAGGAGAACTGACCCAGACGGACGCTCCCGCTATCGCGCTGATCGATGACGCACACCTGCTGGATTCGCAGTCGCAGGACGTGCTCGGATTCCTGGCGAGGCGGGTCGGGCCGTACCCGGTCGGTCTGATGATGAGCAGTCGCGACGTCGAGCCGTTGCCGCCCGTTCTGGATGGCCTGCCTCGGTTGCGGCTATTCGACCTCGAGCACGGTGACGCCGTGGAACTCCTGGTCACACACCATCCCGACCTGGTAGAGCCGGTGGCGGCCGAGTTGATCAGCCGAGTACGCGGCCATCCGCGGACGCTGCTTGCCCTGGCCGCACAGATGTCCCCGGAGCAGCGATCCGGCCAGGTTCAACTGGAGCGATACCTCCCGGTGCCTGCTGAGTTACGTGCCCGGATGCAGGCGGGTCTCACCGACATGACCGAAGCGCAGCGGCAGGCCCTGTTGATGGCGGTGATCAGTGAAGACCAGATGGTCGAGCCGGTCTTGGCCGCGCTGGGTGGACCCGACCAGGATGTGGCCCGGTGGCTGAGCCGCAACCATCTGGATGTGAACGACGGCCTTTTCCAGCTGCGTTGGCCGTTGGCCGGGTCGATCATCTGGCAGGACGCGGACATCGTCGAGCGGATGTACGCACACTCGCTGCTGGCACGCGAGTACCAAAAGATTGCCCCTGATCAGGCGTTCTGGCACGAGGCGCGGGCCCGTCTCGAACACGACGAAGGCCTGGCGGGTGAGCTGGAACGTGTCGCGCGAGAGCAGGCGGACCGCGCCGAGCTCGGCCGGGCTGGCGCGTTCGCCCGCGAGTCGGTGCGGCTGAGCGTCGAAACAGGTCCGCGGGTCCGGCGGGTTCTGCTGGCCGGCCGGCTCGCCGTATTCGCCGGGCGCTGCGGTGAAGCACTCAAACTATTGCACGAGGCGTCACACTCCGATTTGTCAGCAGAACAGATGGATGAACTCGCGTTGCTCGAGGCGCGGGCCAGACTGGTGAGCACAGGCGAGGTGCCGACTGAGCTGATAGCCAGCCATGCCGAGCGCATGAGCGAAACCGACCCGGATAGGGCGGCGCGGTTCTGGTTGGTGGCCGCTTGCGGGTTCGCCGACCGGCTCGAACCGGTCGAGGCAGCCGGCTACCTGGACCGGACCGAGCCCCATCTGTCCAAGGTGACGGAGCGCACCAGAGCGAGCTATCACCGCGCGGCAGCGTGGGTCGCGTCGCTGAGTGGACGGCTGAGTCTCGCTGCTGAGCTGATCGGGGGAGCTGCCAGAGAGTGCAGCGTCTTCGCCGAAGCGGATCGTTGCTTGCGCACCGCCATGGTTCTGACCCGGTTGGAGCGCTACGAGGAAGCGCGGCGGATGCTCCGTGTCATCACCGACGAGCGACGTTTCGGTGACGAGTCGATCGTCGTCGGTTATGCCTATGTGGTAGCGGTCGTGAACGAGATCCGAGCCGGCCGGCTCAATGCCGCCGAACGTGCGGCCGAGAACTGGCAGCGCAACGTCGGTGCCGGACGTGCCGACCGGGGTCCGGTCCCGGCCTACATGATCCGCGCCTATGCGCTGATGGGCCAACGTGACAAGGCCGAAGAATGCCGCGCGTTGACGGAGGCGCTTGCCCGGCGACGCGGCGACGGGTGGACAACCGGTGTACTCCATGCCGGAGTCGGCGCCATGCATCTGGCGTACGGTCAGCCGAACGAGGCGATGTCGGCGCTGGAACGGGCCCGGGACCACGCGCTCAAGTACGACGATCCGTCGGTCCTGCCCGTCGAGCCGGATTTCGTCGAGGCCTGTGTCGCCGTGGGCGAGACGGAACTCGCGCGGCAGGTCCTGGCCGAGTACGAGGTGCGGGTAGCCGCGGTTCCGACGACGTGGGCACGGCACACCCTTGCGCGTTGCCAGGCCCTGGTGCTGGGCGACGACGCTGATGAGCTCTTCGCCGCGGCGCTGCGGACGGGCATCGAGGACATCTCACCGGTTGAGGTCGCGCGCACCCAGACCCATTACGGATGGCTTCTTCGTCGGCTCGGGCGCCGCACTGAGGCGGCCGGATGGCTCCAGCGAGCCGTAGTACTGGCCAACGAGGCCGGGGCGGCTCAGCTGGTGAACCAGGCGGAGAAGGGCCTGGGGGGCGGCGTGTCGCCGGGTGCGGGCGGCGACAACGGAGGGTCGGTGTCACTCACCAGTTCGGAGCAGAAGGTGGCCCAACTGGTGGCCGCGGGCTGGCGGAACCGGGAGATCGCGGCCGAGCTCTACGTGTCGATTCGTACGGTCGAGTCACATCTTGGCCGGGTGTTCCGCAAGCTTGGTGTGCGGTCGAGAGCTGAGCTGGCTCGTCTCGTGGCGATATCGGAGGAGTAGAGAGGACGGCGCGCCGAGGTGTGTGATGTAGGTCACAATTCTGGTGCGTGCAGTTGAGTTCCACGTGGCCCTCATACTCACGAGGGTTTTCGTCGCCCCGATCGGCTGGGTGGTACATGCCAGTGTGGGTCGGATTCCTCGGGGGCGGCCGGGTCCGGAAGGACTCGGGAGCATTCGTGCGCCGAGCGAAGGGGACAACCGTATGGGCACGTCGCGGGGAACGAGCAACCCATTGCCACACTCCAAGGTTCGAGAACTCTCGCTACGGGGCTGGCGGGTTCTGCGCGCGAGATCACGCAGCGCGACCGCGATTGCCATGACGGTAGGCATGGCAGCGAGTATGACCGTGGGCGTCGGTTGGGTCGCTACGCCGACAGCGACAGCGACACAGACTCAACAGTGGACTGGTGACCCGCTGAACTCCGGGCAGACCACATCCGAGGGCGGCACCACCGAGGTGACGTTCGACATCGACAGCCCGGTAGCTTGGGATCCGCCACCGGGCGGCAATATGAACCGCCCACTTGCCGAGCCTCCGGGCGGGCCGAATCCGTACTCGCCGGAGAGCATGCTGGGGGATAACGGACTCCAGCTGAACGCGCCGGGCGTGCAGGATGCCGGAACCTTGACCTTTACCTTCTCAAACCCAGTGGCCAACCCGATCATCTCAGTTGACCGGCTCGGAGGCGCTGTCCATCCCAACTCGAACTCGGCGCGGCTGACACTGCTGGGCGGGGAAGAGATGGTGAAACTCTCAGGCGTGGATCACCTGGTCGTGGGTCAGGACGGCGCCGGCGATCACTATTTCGAGCGGATTCCGGGCCAAGAGACGGGAGGCGTGGAGAACTTCAGCGGTGACTGCCGCAACAATGGCGAGGCTCCGGGGGAGACGGGTACCGCCTGCGGGAGCATCCAGCTGATGGGTGTGTTCACCGAAGTCACCTTCAAGGTGGACATGGTCGGCCAGCCTGGGAGCGGAGATGCGCTGCACCTGGCGTGGTTCTGGGAGCAGGACCTAGGTGATGCGCCGGAGTCGTACGGGCGGGCGATCCACGCTATTCACGATCCCGAGGGCGGTGTGGCCGGCATGTCCGGTCCGTTCCTGGGGCCGAGCCGGCCCACGGATGACCCGATGGGTGATGAGTTCCACCCTGAGGCCGATCGTGACGAATTCGATGACGGTGTGGACGAGTTCCCGCCGCTGGATCCGTTGATGGCTGGTGAGACATATGCGGTGCCGGTGCAGATTGGTGACAGTGGCGAGACCGGCACCGTGTGTGGCTGGATCGACTGGAACCAGAACGGCACATTCGACGAGGACGAGCAGGTGTGTGCCACCGCGGCGTCAGGCGAGACGGTGGAGCTGGAGTGGACGATTCCTGAAGGGCTCGAGGCCGGGGATCAGTTGTTCGCTCGCTTCCGGATTGCCAGCGACGCTGATGAGGTCCTCAGCCCGACGGGTGCCGCTTCGGACGGAGAGGTCGAGGACTACATGTTCGTGGTCGATCCTCCGCCGGAGATTGAGCTGGTGAAGTCTGCCGACACAGACGAACTTGTGGCCGGGGAGACTATTACGTACACGTTCGTTGCCACGAACACCGGCGAAGTTGGCCTCGATGATGTGGTGATCACCGACACGGAGTTCTCGGGTGCTGGTGATCTGTCGGAGCTGGATTGCACGCCTGAGCAGCCGGCGTCGTTGGCGCCTGGTCAGACGTTGGAGTGCACGGCGACGTATGAGGTCCAGCAGGCCGATGTTGACGCCGGCCTGGTGGAGAACTCGGCCGACGTGGTCGGGTTCAGCGAACTGACCGGAACCGAGGTCGACGATGAGGACGACGAGCAGGTCCCGTCTATTCAGGATCCGGGGATCTCGTTGGTCAAGACTGCGGATCCGGAGATCTATTCGGAGGTCGGTGAGACCATCACATATTCCTTCGTGGCGACGAATACGGGGAATGTGACTGTTGATGATGTGGTGATTTCGGAGACGGCTTTCGACGGTGATGGTGATATGTCGGCGTTGGTGTGTGTTCCGGAGCAGCCGACGGAGCTGGCGCCGGAAGAAGTGCTGGAGTGCACGGCGACGTACACCGTCACTCAGGCGGATATCGACGCCGGTGAGATCAACAACTCGGCCGACGTCGTCGGCGCCGACCCCGACGGCGTGGAGGTCACGGACGAGGACGATGCCGTGGTGACGGCTGTGCAGGATCCTGCGTTGGAGTTTGAGAAGTTCGCGGACCCGACGCTGGAGCTTGGGCTGGGTGATGTGATCACCTATACCTTTATCGCGGAGAACACGGGTAACACGACGCTGACCAATGTGGAGATTGAGGAAGCGGCGTTTTCCGGGTCTGGTGAGATGTCGGAGTTGGAGTGTGATCCGGAGCAGCCGGCGACGCTGGCTCCTGGTGACACGTTGGAGTGCACGGCGACGTACACGTTGACTCAGGCGGATGTTGATGCGGGTGTGGTGACGAACACTGCGTGTGTGACCGCCGACGGTGATGTTGAAGAGTGTGACGACGAGGAGATTCCGCAGCCGGCGGATCCGGACATCGTGCTGGTGAAGACTGCTGAGCCGGAAACGTATTCGGAGGTCGGGGAGACCATCACTTATACCTTTGTCGCTACCAACACCGGCAACGTCACGTTGACCGATGTTGTCGTTTCCGAGACTGCTTTCGACGGTGATGGTGAGGTTTCGGAGTTGGTGTGTGATCCGGAGCAACCGGCGGCGTTGGCTCCGGACGAGACTCTTGAGTGTTCGGCGTCGTACACGATCGCTCAGGCGGATATCGACGCCGGCGAGATCAACAACTCGGCCGAGGTCGTTGGTACCGATCCCGATGGTGACCAGGTCAGCGACGACGACGAGGCCGTCGTGACGGCTGTTCAGGATCCGGCTCTGAGTCTGGTGAAGTCGTCTGTGGAGCAGGAGTTCGATTCGGTTGGTGACACGATCACCTATTCGTTCATCGCGGAGAACACCGGCAACGTCACGTTGACTGATGTGGTCATCGAAGACACCGAGTTCTCCGGTGCGGGTGATCTCTCCGAGCTGGACTGCACGCCGGAGCAGCCGGCCACGTTGGCACCGGGTGACACGCTGAACTGCACCGCGACCTACGTGATCATGCAGGCTGATCTGGATGCTGGCGGGCTGACCAACGCGGCGTGTGTGGGTGATGGTGAGCTCGAGGAGTGTGACGAGCACGACGTGCCTGGTATTCAGGATCCGGCACTCGAACTGGTGAAGTCGTCGCAGGAGCAGGAGTTTGATGCTGTTGGTGATGTGATCACCTACTCCTTTGTTGCTACCAATACCGGGAACGTGACTCTTGATGATGTGGTGATCGAGGACACGGAGTTCTCGGGTGCTGGTGATCTCTCCGAGTTGGAGTGTGATCCGGAGCAGCCGGCGTCGTTGGCGCCGGGTGACACGTTGGAGTGTTCGGCGACGTACACGATCACTCAGGCTGACATCGACAGCGGTGAACCGCTGACCAACACCGCGTGCGTGTCGGCTGATGGTGGCATCGGTGAGTGCGACGACCACGACGTGCCTGGACCGGAGCTGGATCCCGGTATCAACCTGGTTAAGTCCTCACCGGATGATGAGCTGGTGGTCGGGGAGACGGTCACGTACACCTTTATCGCCACGAACACTGGCAACGTCACGTTGACCGATGTCGTCATCTCCGAGGTGGGCTTCGACGGTGCGGGCGAGATCGTGCTGGATATCGATCAGCCGGTCACGCTGGCTCCTGGTGAGCAGCTGGTGGGGACGGGGTCGTATGTGGTCCAGCAGGCCGATGTCGATCAAGGTGTCATCACGAACGTGGCTGACGTCGTTGGTAACACGCCACAGGATGAGCAGGTGACTGACGAGGACGACGAGCAGATTCCCGGTGTTCAGGATCCGAACCTGAGCCTGGTCAAGTCGTCCGAGGAGCAGGAGTTCGATGCTGTTGGTGATGTGATCACCTACACGTTCGTGGCGGAGAACACTGGCAATGTGACTCTCGACGGTGTGGGCATCGCTGAGGACAACTTCTCCGGTTCTGGCGAAGTATCGGAGTTGGATTGTGATCCGGAGCAGCCGGCGTCGTTGGCACCGAGCGAGACACTGGAGTGCACGGCGACCTACGCCATCACTCAGTTCGACCTCGACGCGGGGATCGTGCTGAACGCTGCCTGCGCCACGGCGGAGGGTGATGTCGAGTCGTGTGACAACCACCAGGTCACCGGAGAACAGGACCCGGGTCTGGAGTTGGTGAAGTCGGCTGACTCGGATGAGCTCGGTGTGGGCGATGTGATCACCTACTCGTTCATCGCGGAGAACACCGGCAATGTCACGTTGACTGATGTGGTCATTGAGGACACCGAGTTCTCTGGTGCTGGTGATCTGTCCGAGTTGGCGTGTGATCCGGAACAGCCGGCCACGTTGGCTCCTGGTGAGACGTTGGAGTGCTACGCGACGTATACGGTGCTGGAGGCTGATGCGGATGCTGGCGAGATCACCAACACTGCGGTGGTGTCGGGGAATGATCCCGACGGGGAATCGGTGACTGGTACCGATGATGAGGATGTGTCCGTGGTGCCTGATGCGCCGAAGCCGCCGGACCCGCCGAAGCCGCCGGACAAGCCGGATCCGCCGAAGGATCCCGAACTGCCGGACACCGGTTCAGGTCTGCAGACATGGTTGCTGTTGATCGGGCTGGCTCTGCTCTTCGTCGGGCTGAGCGTGGCTGCGTCGACACGGCGTGAGCCGCAGGGAACCGAGGAAGTTTAGACCTGATTGCCTGGCTCACCACCTCACCGGGGAATGGGGCAGGCAACCAGTACGGATGGGGCGGCCGGTGAACCCCTCGAAGGGTTCACCGGCCGCCCCCGCCGTCACAGAGGACGAGCCCACGCCGAGCACGGAG